>NZ_JBIAKV010000010.1:0-57700 GCF_042872705.1 Micromonospora sp. NPDC005203
GCGGGGCGGCCACTGGGGTGGCGCCGGGGTGGCGGCCCGGGGGGGGGTTTCTTAAAAAACGGGGGGGGGGGGGGGCCCCCCCCCCCGGGCCCCCCCCCCCCCCCCCGCGACGGTGACGCTGTGGGCTCGTCAGGCGGGCAGGCTCGCCGCCCCGTGTGGCAGGAACCGCTGACCGGTGACCCGCTCGGAGGTGCCGGTCCGATCCAGGTACGGCGTGACGCCACCCAGGTGGAACGGCCACCCGGCACCCAGGATCATGCACAGGTCGATGTCCTGCGCCTCGGCGACCACGCCCTCGTCCAGCATCAGCCGGATCTCCTGCGCGAGCGCGTCGAGCGCGTTCTGGCGTACCTGCTCGGCGGTCAGCGGCTGGTCACCGACGACGAGCAGCTTGGCCACCTCGTCGTTGACCTGGTCGTCGACGACGATCGGCCGACCGGAGTCGGCGATCCGCCTGAGGTTCTCGCTGACCCCGAACCGGTCCGGGTAGGCCGCGTGCAGGGTGCCGCCCACGTGGTACGCGACGGCCGGTCCGACGAGCTGGAGCAGGGCGAGCGGGCGCATCGGCAGGCCCAGCGGGTCCAGTGCGCTGTTCGCCACGTCCAGTCCGGTGCCGGCGTCGACGGCGGCGAAGACGGCGCCCAGGAAGCGGGTGAGCAGCCGGTTCACCACGAACGCCGGCGCGTCGGAGACCAGCACGCTCGACTTCTTGAGCTGCTTGCCGACCGCGAACGCGGTGGCCAGGGTGACGTCGTCGGTGCGCTCGCCCCGGACGATCTCCAGCAGCGGCAGTACCGCCACCGGGTTGAAGAAGTGGAAGCCGACCACCCGCTCCGGGTGCTCCAGGTCGGCGGCCATCTCGGTGATCGACAGCGAGCTGGTGTTGGTGGCGAGCACCGCCTCCGGGGAGACGATCTTCTCCAGCTCGGCCCAGACCTGCTTCTTGACGCCCAGGTCCTCGAAGACCGCCTCGATGACGAGGTCGCAGTCAGCGAACGAAGTGGGCTGGCCCGGCGTCGACGCGGCGAAGGCCTCTGCCTTCGTCGTGCCGCTGACCAGCCCGTACAGCTTGGCGGCGGTGCCCTTGTCCATCCGGCCCTTGACGACGGCCTTCTCGATCTGGGTGTGCACGTAGGCGACGCCCTTGTCCACCCGGGACTGGTCCAGGTCGCTCATGACGACCGGCACCTGGAGGCGGCGGGCGAACAGCAGCGCCAACTGGCTGGCCATCAGGCCGGCGCCGACGATGCCGACCTTGGTGATCGTGCGGGCCAGTCCCTTGTCCGGTGCGCCGGCCGGTCGTTTGGCCCGCCGCTGCACCAGGTCGAAGGCGTACAGGCCGCTGCGCAACTCCTCGGAGAAGACCAGGTCCGCGAGGGCCTCGTCCTCGGCGGCGGTGCCGGCGGCGAAGTCACCGTCCTTCGCCGTCTCCAGCAGGTCGAGGGCCTTGTACGCGGCCGGGACCGCGCCGTGCAGCCGCTGGTTCAGCGTCTCCCGGGCGAAGTAGAGCACGCCCGCCCACATGTCCTTGTCGACCTCGGGCCGGCTCACGGTGACCTGACCCCGGACCACGCCGGCGGCCCACTCCAGGGAACGCTCCAGGAAGTCCGCCGGGTCCAGCAGGATGTCCGCGATGCCCAGCTCGGCGGCCTGCTTCGGCTTGAGCATCTTGTTCTGCATCAGCGGGTTCTGGATGATCACCTGGGTCGCGGCGGGGATGCCGATCAGGTTCGGCAGCAGTTGGGTGCCGCCCCAGCCCGGCACCAGACCGAGGGAGACCTCGGGCAGCGCGAGGGCCGCCGCGCCGCCGGACAGCGTCCGGTAGTGGCAGTGCAGCGCCAACTCCAGCCCGCCGCCCATCGCCGCCCCGTTGACGAACGCGAAGGTGGGGACCGCGCTGTCCTTGAGTCGGGCGAAGACCCGGTGACCGAGCCGGCCGATCTCCAGCGCCTGCGCGCGGTCGGCGAGCTGCGGCAGGCCGACGATGTCCGCGCCCACACAGAAGATGTACGGCTTTCCGGTGACCGCGATGAACGCCGGGTCGGCGGCGAGCGCGGCGGTGATCGCCTCGTCCAGGCTGGCCAGCCCACCCGGACCGAACGTGTTCGGCTTGGTGTGGTCGAGCCCGTTGTCCAACGTGATCAGGGCGGCGGGTCGGTCCAGCCCCGGTACGTTCACCTGCCGCAGCAGCGCCCGGGTGACGACCTCGTTCGGTGCCTTCACTTGTTGCCACCCTCCCCCTGAGCCGGCTTGCTGGACTCCGTCCAGTGTGGGTTCTCCCAGATGACCGTGCCGCCCATGCCGATGCCGATGCACATCGCGGTGAGGCCGTAACGGACCTCGGGGTGCTCGGCGAACTGGCGGGCCAGCTGCGTCATCAGCCGTACGCCCGACGAGGCGAGGGGGTGGCCGATGGCGATCGCGCCGCCCCACGGGTTGACCCGCGCGTCGTCGTCGGCGATGCCGAAGTGGTCGAGGAAGGCGAGCACCTGCACGGCGAACGCCTCGTTCAGCTCGAACAGGCCGATGTCGTCGATGCTGAGCCCGGCGAGACGCAGCGCCTTCTCCGTCGACGGGATCGGGCCGACGCCCATCACCTCCGGCTCCACGCCGACGAAACCGAACGACACCAGCCGCATGGCGACCGGCAGGCCCAGCTCGCGGGCGGTGGCCTCGTCGGCGAGCAGGCTCGCGGTGGCGCCGTCGTTCAGGCCGGCCGCGTTGCCCGCGGTGACCTTGCCGTGCGGGCGGAACGGGGTCTTCAGGGTGGCGAGCTTCGCAAGCGTGGTGTCCCGCGGGGCCTCGTCCACCGTCGCCAGGCCCCAGCCGCCCTCCTCGTCGCGGATGGACATCGGCACCAGGTCGTCCTGGAGCTTGCCGTTGGCGTACGCCTTCGCGGTCTTCTGCTGCGAGGCGAGCGCGAACGCGTCGGTGCGCGCCTTGGTGATGTGCGGGACCAGGTCGTGCAGGTTCTCCGCGGTGGCACCCATGACCAGCGCGGACGGGTCGACCAGCTTCTCCGCGATGATGCGCGGGTTGGGGTCGACGCCCTCGCCCATCGGGTGGTGTCCCATGTGCTCGACGCCGCCGGCGATGGCGACGTCGTACGCGCCCATGGCGATGCCGCTGGCCACGGTGGTCACCGCGGTCATGGCGCCGGCGCACATCCGGTCGATGGCGAAGCCGGGAACGGTCTTGGGCAGACCGGCCAGCAGGGCGGCGGTACGGCCGATGGTGAGGCCCTGGTCGCCGATCTGGGTGGTGGCCGCGATGGCGACCTCCTCGACCCGCTCCGGGGGCAGCTGCGGGTTGCGGCGCAGCAGTTCACGGATGCAGCGGATCACCAGGTCGTCGGCGCGGGTGTTGGCGTACATGCCACCCGCCTTGCCGAACGGGGTACGGACACCGTCGACAAAGACGACATCCCGAACTTCACGGGGCACTTGAGCCTCCTATTCGACCATGATTCGGCCTTCGGCCATGCGGCACGCCGGACCGGACGAGGGTCGCCGACACGGGCACGTTCCCCCGAATGCTACTCGCCAGTAACCACCCTGGTCGCACGTCCCCCTGTGGCCCACCCCACACCGGCCACGCCGGCCCCACCCCACGCCGGCCCCGGCCGCACCCCACCCCCACGCCGGCCCCGGCCGCACCCCACCCCGGCCCCACCCCACCCCGGCCCACCCCTCGGTCGATCACGGAGTTGTTGTGCACGCCACGCCGGTTGCGGTGGCAATAACTCCATGATCAACCACGGGGGGGTGGGTGGTGGGTGGGCGTGGCGGGGGGTTAGGGGGTGGGGGTTAGGGCTTCGGTTAGGTCGGGGTTCAGGAGGCCGATCTGCCATTCGCGGGCGTTGAGGCCGCGCAGGGTCTCCGCGACCGTCTCCTCGGTGAGGTCCTCCGGCGGCGTCCAGGCCAGCCGGCGTACCGAATCCGGGGTGATCAGGTTCTCCGGCGGCAGGTTGTGCTCACCGGCGACGCGGATCACCACCTCCCGGCAACGGGCGAGCCGACCAGCCGCCACCGGATCCCGTTCGGCCCAGCGGTGCGGTGGGGGCGGACCCTCCACGGTCGGGGAGACCGGCAACGAGTCGTCCGGCAACTGCCGGGCGTCGTCGAGCGCGGCGAGCCAGGTGCGGGCCAACCGACGGACCGACCGACCGCCGAAACCGGGCAGGGTCAGCAGGGTCTTCTCGTCCTTCGGGTCCAACTCGGCGGCGGCGATGATCGCCGAGTCGGGCAACACCCGACCGGGCGCGGCGTCCCGCCGGGAAGCGATCTGGTCGCGGGCGTACCACATCGAGCGGACGCGAGCCTGCGCCCGCGCCCCGCGCAGCCGGTGGATGCCGGAGGTACGCCGCCAGGGCTCCGCCCGGACCCGCGGCGGGCGCGCCCCGGTGCGGACCAGTGCGGCGAACTCCTCCGCGGCCCAGGCCGACTTGCCCTGTCGGGTCAGTTCGGCGTCGAGCGCGTCGCGCAGGTCGGTGAGCAGCTCCACGTCGAGAGCCGCATACGTCAGCCACGACTCGGGCAGCGGTCGGCTCGACCAGTCGGCGGCCGAGTGGTGCTTCTCCAGGGTGAACCCGAGCAGCTGCTCGGTCAGCGCGGCCAGCCCGACGCGCTCGAACCCGGCCAGCCGAGCTGCCAGCTCGGTGTCGAACAGCCGGCGCGGGCGCAGCCCCACCTCGGCCAGGCAGGGCAGATCCTGGCTGGCCGCGTGGAGCACCCACTCGGCGTCCCCGATCGCCGCGTCCAGCGCACTGAGGTCCGGCAGTGGCAGCGGGTCGATCAGCGCCGTACCCGCGCCGGCCCGGCGTAGTTGCACCAGGTACGCGCGCTGGCTGTAGCGGTAGCCGGAGGCGCGCTCCGCGTCCAGGGCGACGGGGCCGCTGCCCGCCGCGAAGCGGGCCACGACCTCGGCGAGCTGGGCCGGGGCGGCCACCGGATCGGGGGTGCCGTCACGCGGGGCGATCAGCGGAACGGGCCCACCGTCGGTCGGGTCGACCCTGTCGTCCGCCGCTTGCGGCTGGGCCGACGGCGGGTGCTGGGGTGCGTTTCCCGGGAGTTCTTCGGCGGGCCGACGGCGCTGGGGTGGTTCGTCGGTCACCTGTCAACCCTAGTGCGCGCGGTGAACCGGCGGGTGCAGCCGGTCCGGCGTGTGTCGATCAGGTGTCCGCGAGGTGTCCCTGCGCGTACCGGATGTTGGGGCGGACAAAGCCCATTCGTGCTGGTGAGTGCCATCGAACCGCGCCTTCCGCCGCCGCGCGCGCTGGAGCGCCGCCGCCGGCGCTGGAGCGGTTGGGTCAGGCCGCGCCGGCCGCCCGGCGATCGGCCAGGGCGGTGACCCCCGGTGGTGGCAGACCGGCCGTGGAGGCGAGCAGCGCACACCAGCCGAGCAGGTGCGGCGTCAGCTCGTCGTCGACAGGCGTCCAGGAGGCGCGGATCTCGATGTCGCCCACGGTCGGCGGGCCGGCGAGGTCACCGAACCGGGTCGACATGGTCTGCGTCACCGTGCCGCCGATCGCCCGGTGGCCGGCGTCCTGGGCGTCCAACGCGTCGGTCAGCCACGTCCAGCCGACCCCGGGCAGCAGCGGGTCGGCGGCCAGGTCGACCTCCAACTCGGCGGTCACGTAGGTGACCAGCCGCAGGGTGCCCTGCCACGCCTCGTGGCCGACCGGATCGTGCAGCAGGATCAACCGGCCGGTCGCCACCTCGTCGCCGTCGCGCAGGACGGTCGCGGAGAGCGCGAACGTGTATGGGGCCAACCGCTGTGGGGCGCCGACCTCCTCCAGCGTGATCTCCGGCCGGGGGGTCGCCGATCGCAGCCCGGCGACCGCGCGGGCGAACGTCTCCGGGAGCGCGATCGGGGGGGCCATGTCGGCAGCCTATGCCGCCGTCGGCCCCCGGCTCCGACGGCGCGCCGACACCCGTGCGCCGCCGGAGGCCCGCGAAAGTCGCTCTTCCTTTCACCCCAGGTGGGACGGGGGTGGTGGGCGTGGCACGATTGCGGCGATGACCACGGACCCCACGGGCACTGCCGCCCGAGACGGAGAACCCCGCCCCGGCGGACCGGCCGACTCGCCCTTCGTCAGGGCCTGCCGGCGACGGCCCGTCTCGCACACCCCGGTCTGGTTCATGCGCCAGGCCGGCCGCTCGCTGCCGGAATACCGGGAGATCCGGGCGACCGTGCCGATGCTGGAGTCCTGCCGTCGCCCGGAGTTGGTCACCGAGATCACGCTCCAGCCGGTGCGCCGGCACGGAGTGGACGCGGCGATCCTGTTCAGCGACATCGTGGTGCCGGTCGCGGCGGCCGGTGTCGATCTGGACATAGTGCCGGGCACCGGTCCGGTGGTCGCCGAGCCGGTCCGCACCCTCGCCGACGTCGAGCGGATCCGCCCCATCACCCGCGACGACGTCCCGTACGTGGACGAGGCCGTCCGGCAGTTGGTGGTCGAGCTGGGCGACACCCCGCTCATCGGTTTCGCCGGCGCGCCGTTCACCCTGGCCAGCTACCTGGTCGAGGGTGGGCCGTCGCGGACCCACGCGAAGACCAAGGCCCTGATGTACGGCAACCCGGAGCTGTGGCACGCGCTGTGCGGCCGGCTGTCCGAGGTGACGCTCGCCTTCCTGCGGGTGCAGATCGAGGCGGGCGTGTCCGCCGTGCAGTTGTTCGACTCCTGGGCGGGCGCGCTGTCCGAGGCCGACTACCGCCGCTACGTGCTGCCGCACTCCACCGCGGTGCTGAGCGGGCTGGCTCACGCCGGGGTGCCGCGGATCCACTTCGGGGTGGGCACCGCCGAGCTGCTCG
Source organism: Micromonospora sp. NPDC005203 (assembly GCF_042872705.1). NCBI lineage: Bacteria > Bacillati > Actinomycetota > Actinomycetes > Micromonosporales > Micromonosporaceae > Micromonospora > Micromonospora sp. NPDC005203. The sequence continues at coordinate 6,814 of NZ_JBIAKV010000010.1, forward strand.
GCGCGATGGGCGAGGCCGGCGCGGACGTGGTCGGCGTCGACTGGCGTACCCCGCTGGACGTGGCCACTCAGCGGATCGGCCCGGACCGGGCGGTGCAGGGCAACCTGGACCCGTGCGTGCTGTTCGCACCGTGGCCGGTGGTGGAGGCCGAGGTACGTCGCATCCTGGAGCAGGGCCGGGCGGCCCCCGGGCACGTGTTCAACCTTGGCCACGGTGTGCTGCCGGAGACCGACCCGGAGGTGTTGACCCGGGTGGTCGCGCTGGTGCACGAGCTGTCCAGCCGCCGGGCCGACCAGGGCTGAGCGGGCATGCGGCGGCCCTGGCGGGTGGCGGTGGTCGGCGGCGGGATCGCCGGACTGGCCGCCGCGGTCCGCCTGCGCGACCACGCACCGGCCGGCACCGAGATCACGGTGTACGAGCAGTCCGGCGCGCTGGGCGGCAAGCTGCGGACCGGGGGGTTGGCCGGCCAGCCGGTGGAGTTCGGGGCCGAGTCGTTCCTGATGCGTGACCCGACCGGGGCGGAGTCCGCCGCGGTGACCCTGATCCGGCGGCTCGGGTTGGCCGAGAAGATCGTGCACCCCACGGTGGGGCAGGCCGCGCTGGTCGTCGACGGTGGGCTGCGCCCCATCCCGGGCGGCACCCTGGTGGGCGTACCGGGGGATCTGGACCGGGTGAGGACGGTCGCCCGTCCGGCGGCGGACGCCGACACCGACGACGGGCGGCCGCTGGTCGGGCCGGACGCGGACGTCTCGGTGGGCGCGCTGGTCCGGTCCCGCTTCGGCGACGAGGTGGTCGAGCGGCTGGTCGACCCGATGCTGGGCGGCGTGTACGCGGGCCGCGCCGACGATCTCTCCCTGGTCACGACGATGCCGGCGCTGGCCCGTACGGCCCGGGTGGAGCACACCCTGGTCGGCGCGGTCCGGGCCGCGCAGGCCGCCGCGCCGCGCGCCCCCGGTGCTCCGATCTTCGGCACCCTGGTGGGTGGGCTCAGCACCCTGGTCGAGGCCGCGGTGGCGGCCAGCGGCGCGACGGTACGGCGGGACGCCGCCGTCCGCGAGGTGACCCCGACCGGCACGGGTTGGCGGCTCACCGTCGGCCCGACGCGCGACCCCGCGCTCGTCGACGTGGACGCCGTGGTGCTGGCGGTGCCGGCGCGACCGGCGGCCCGGCTGCTCGCGGGTCCGGCCCCGGCGGCCGCGAAGGGTGTCGGCGAGTTGGACTACGCGAGCGTCGCCTTGGTCACGCTGGCGCTGCCGCAACCGCACCTGCCCGAGCTGTCCGGTTTCCTGGTGCCCAGCACCGAGGGCCTGCTGATCAAGGCGGCGACCTTCTTCACCACGAAGTGGGGGCACCTGCGCCGGCCGGACGGCCTGGCGTTGGTGCGGGCGTCGGTGGGCCGGTACGGCGAGGAGGCGCACCTTCAGCGCCCCGACGCGGACCTGGCGACCACCGTGCACCGGGAACTCTCGGCGGTGCTCGGCACCCCGTTGCCCGCCCCGGTCGACGGGCACGTGCAGCGGTGGGGCGGTGCGCTGCCGCAGTACGCGCCGGGGCACGCCGACCGGGTCGCCGCCGCACGCGCGGCGTTGCGCGCCGCGTACCCCACCCTGGTCCTCGCCGGCGCCGGTTACGACGGCGTCGGCATTCCGGTCTGCGTCCGCTCCGGCGAGACGGCGGCCGACGAGATCATCACAGCACTGGGAGGATCGGCGACATGACCGAGCAGACCAACGCGGCCCGCCTGCGGGAGCTCAACGACAGCATCCGCTACACCATGTGGTCGGTGTTCCGGGCCAGCGCCCCGCTGCCGTCGTTGCGGGACAACGTCACCGGCGAGGTCGTGGCCCTCTTCGACGAGTTGGCCGGCAAGGACGTGGTGGTCCGCGGGGTGTACGACGTCGCCGGTCTGCGCGCCGACGCGGACGTGATGATCTGGTGGCACTCCGCGTCCCCCGACGCGCTGCAGGACGCGTACCTGCGGTTGCGCCGCACCACGCTGGGGCGGTCGCTGACCCCGGTGTGGTCGCAGATGGCGCTGCACCGGCCGGCCGAGTTCAACAAGAGCCACATCCCGGCGTTCCTGGCCGGCGAGGAGGCCCGCCCCTACATCTGCGTGTACCCGTTCGTCCGCTCCTACGAGTGGTACCTGCTGCCCGACGCCGAGCGGCGGGAGATGCTGGCCGAGCACGGCAAGATGGCGCGCGGCTACCCGGACGTCCGCGCCAACACGGTGGCCTCGTTCGCGTTGGGTGACTACGAGTGGATGCTCGCCTTCGAGGCCGACGAGCTGCACCGGATCGTGGACCTGATGCGGGACCTGCGCGCCTCCGGCGCCCGCCGGCACGTCCGCGATGAGGTTCCCTTCTACACCGGTCGCCGCCGCTCGGTCGCCGAGATCGTCAACTGCCTGGTCTGATCCGGGCGGCCCGTCACCGCCGGCCGGTGCCGCACCCCCGCCCGGGTGCGGCACCGGACGGAGGTCAACTGGTCGACGTGCAGGAGACCAGCGGAACCGGGTTGCTGCCGTTCCACGAGCCGAGGAAACCGAACGTGGTGCTCGCGCCGGCGGCGAGGGTGCCGTTGTGGTTGGCGTTGCGTGCGGTGACAAGCGAGCCGTTGGTGCTGACCGTCGCGTTCCACGACGAGGTGACCTGCTGGCCGTTGTTATAGTTCCAGCTCACCGACCAACCTTTGGTGGGTGATCCGCCCGCGCTCACCTTCACCTCGGCCTGGAAGCCACCGGACCACTGGCCGGTGACCTGGTACGTCGCCGTGCAGGCCCCGGCCGGCGGCGGGGTGGTGGGCGGTGCCGTGGTGGGCGGTGCGGTGGTGGGCGGTGCGGTGGTGGGCGGGGCCGTGGTGGGCGGCGCGGTGGTGGGCGGGGCCGTGGTGGGCGGCGCGGTCGTCGGCGGCGGAGTGCTCGTGCCCCCGAAGGTGACGTCGCTACACAGGTAGTACGACTGGTCGAAGTGGCTGGCCTGCCAGACGGTGTAGACGATGTGCCGTCCGGTGCGCCCGGACGCGTTCACCGGGATCTGGATGGAGACACCGCCGGTGTCCGGGTTCCACTGGGAGGCCGGCGTGTTGCCGATCTGACCGGCCAACTCCAGGTCGTCCCAGCCGAGCGGCTCGGTGAGCGCGTCGAAGCCCTGCTTGGTCACGTACACCCGGATGTAGTCGGCGCCGTGACTGGCACCGTCGAAGAAGCGGAGCCGGAAGTTGTTCGACACCGCCGTGGTCTTCCACGCGCCGATGGTGTCCAGCGCGTTGTAGCGACCGTTCTGGGTGCGACCGCCGCTGCACAGTTGGCCGTTGGGGACGGCGGCCTGGTGGTTGCCGCCCACGCCCTCGCGGAACAGCCCGTTCCAGTTCCACATGGCCTGCGGGTCGGCCTGCCAGGCCTGCCAGCACATCGGGTCTTCGGTGGCCATCCGGGGGTTCTGGAACTCGGCGCCCCACCGTTGCCAACAGCTGTAGCTGCGCGACGCCGGGTCGACGACCGATCCGTGCGCGGAGGCGGGCTCTGCCCGCATGGTGTTCAGAGCGGTCGTCAACAGGAGCGTGCTGGTCGCCGCGATGGCTAACAACCAGAGCACGCGTCGTGATCGGGTGAGAGTGGACATGGAGCCCCCGGGGGGATGAGGTCGGACGACGGCACCCGGATCGGCGGGAGTTGCCCACTCCCGCGCCTATTCGCTGGCTCCCGCGACGGCTCTACCCGGAACCATGCCAGCTCGATCGTCAGTCGTCAATGACGTCGCGGCGCATCGGGGTGTGCGGGATGCCGTCCTCGATGTACTCCGGGCCGCTGACCGCGAAGCCGTGCCGGCTGTAGAACGCGACCAGGTGCGACTGGGCTTCCAGCACGCAGGGCCGGTTGCCCACCACGTCCAGGGCAGCGCTCATCAGCCGGCCGGCGTGCCCGCCGCCGCGCGCCTGCGGGGCGACCACCACCCGGCCGATCCGGGCGGTGCCGTCCGGATCGGCCAGGACCCGCAGGTACGCCAGCGGCGCGCCGCCATCGGTCAGCCAGATGTGCCGGGTGCCCGGCTCGACGTCGCGCCCGTCCAACTCCGGGTAGGGACAGTGCTGTTCCACCACGAACACGTCGATGCGCAGCTTGAGCAGGTCGTGGAGGGTACGGGCGTTCAGGTCGGCGAAGGACGCCGTCCGGATCTCGGTGGTCTGCGAGGGCATCCGACGATGGTAGGCCGGCTCAGGGGGTGTCTCGTCGAGGTGTCAGGTAGGTGGCGGCCACGGCGGTGAGCAGCAGCACACCACCGCCGACGACCGGCAGCGGAAGTGGCTCGTGCAGCAGCGCCACCGCCAGCGCCGCCGCGGTGAGTGGTTCGAGCAGGGTCAGCACGGCGGCGACGCTGCCCGGGGTGGTCCGCAGCCCGGCGTAGAACAGGGCGTACGCCACCGCCGTGGTGATCACGCCGAGGTGCAGCAGCAGGGCCACGGTGTCGGGGCGGACCGGCACGCCGACCCCGGCGACCACGGCGAACGGGGCCAGGGTCAGCGCTCCGGTCACCGTGGAGATGGTGGTCAGCGTCATCGGCGCGACGTGCTGGGACGCCTGGCGGCTGATCAGGGTGGTCACCGCGTACCCGAGGCCGGAGCCGGCCGCCGCGAGCAGGCCGAGCAGCGGCGTGGGCGCGGCGGCGGTGGGGTCTGCCGTCGCCCCGGTGATCAGGGCGAGGCCGACCACTGCCGCGACCAGCGTGGCGAGGCGCAGCGGGCCGGGGAGCCGGCGGGCGCGCACCGACTCCCAGGCCGCGGCGAGCACCGGGGCCAGGCCCAGACTGACCACTGTCGCGACGCTGACGCCGGCCCACGCCACCGCGACGAAGTAGAGCGCCTGGTAGAGGCCGAGGCCGAGGCCGGTGAGCAGCAGCGGTACGGGTGTCGCCCGCAGGGCGGACCGGAGCGCGCCGAGTCGGCCGGCGGTGCACGCCAGCAGCACGAGCGCGGCGATCGCGAGGCGGTGGAAACCGATGCTCACCGGGCTGAGCCCGGTGCTGTCACGCAGGAGTTGCACCGCCACGCCGGTGGTGCCCCACAGCACGCCGGTGACGGTGATCTGGATCAGGCCGGTGCGGGTCGGACTGGCGGTCGTGGCCGGGACGGCCGGCGGCACGGTACGGGAGAGGGACACGGAGGCGCTCCGAAGGTGAGCCGTTGACGGGGACGACGTCGACGGAGCGCGTACGGCAGGGGGCCGAGCCGGGTCGGTCACCGGGTCGGGGAGGGCGCGGCGCTCCGATCAGGAGCGCGGCGGGGGCAGAACGCCGAGCAGTGGCCGCATGGCGACGACCGTACCGCAGGATGGTGGGATCGGGCGCGGCGTTGCGGCGCGGGCCGGCGCGACGGCGGGGTCGCTCAGGCCGGGCGGTCGGTCGGGCCGGGCGGTCGGTCGGGCCGGGCGGTCGGTCGGGCCGGGCGGTCGGTCGGGCCGGGCGGGCGCCTCAGGCCGGGCGCGCGCCGACGGCGTCGCGGATCTGGGCGCCCTCGGCGCCCTCGACCGCGCGGGCGCAGTGTCCGCAGCAGAAGAAGCGGCCGTTGACCTCCACCCCATGTCCGGCGATCTTGACCTGGCAGTGCTCGCAGATCGGTGCCATCCGGTGGATCGCGCACTCGAACGAGTCGAAGGTGTGCACGTCGCCGCTGACGGTGTGCACCTCGAACGCCATCCAGTAGTCGTTGCCGCAGACCTCGCACGTGGCCATGGCCAACCCCCTCATTCCGACTTTTCGCCCAGAATGCCGCACGCTGGGACGTGCGTGGACGGAAACGCCGCTTCTCCGGCGGCCGGTGCGGCGTGTCGGCTCCGGCGTGTTGTCCGTTGTGCCAGGTGAACCGCCGCAACCTCCGGAGGGTCACAGTGATCAAGCGCAACAAGCTCTTCGGCAACCAGACCCGGGTCACCTTCTGCCTGCCTCGGGACTCCCCGCCCGGCCCGGTGAGCGTCGTCGGCTCCTTCAACGGCTGGGAGCCGGGTCGACACGAGTTGGTGATCCGCCGCGACGGCATGCGGACGGTCACCGTGAAGCTGCCGCCGGGGGAGTACGTCTTCCGCTACCTCGCCGCCGACGGCATCTGGTTGGACGACGACTCGGCCGACCAGGTCGACGACCGGGGCAGCCTGCTCCGCCTCTGACCCCAAAGTCGTCATCATCGATGGATTTATTGATGGGAGTCTTTACTGTTAACAATGTTTAAATTATGTTGAGGGGCACCTGACCGGACCCTGGAGAAGGAGCCGCCCCGATGCGTCGAAGAATCACCATCCCGCTGGTGGCGGCGGGTGCCGTCGCCGCCACCCTCACCGTCGCCGCTCCCGCGCAGGCGCACGGTTACGTCTCCGCCCCGCCCAGCCGGCAGGCGCTCTGCGCGCAGGGCCGGGTGCCCGACTGCGGGCAGATCAGGTACGAGCCGCAGAGCGTCGAGGGCCCCAAGGGCCTGCGCAGTTGCAACGCCGGCATCGCCCAGTTCGCCGTCCTCAACGACGACAGTCGGGGCTGGCCGGCCACCTCGGTCGGCAGCTCGCTGACCTTCACCTGGGTGAACACCGCCCGCCACGCCACCAGCAACTGGGAGTACTGGATCGGCAACACCCGCGTCGGCGTGGTCAACGGCAACGGTCAGCAGCCGGGCGCGACGGTCTCGCACACCGTCAACCTGGGCGGCTTCTCCGGACGGCAGAAGATCCTCGCGGTGTGGAACATCTCCGACACCGCGAACGCCTTCTACTCCTGCATCGACGTGCAGCTCGGCGGCGGCGGGTCGAACCCGACCCCCACCCCCTCACCCACCCCACGGCCCACCCCGACCGCCACCCCCACCCCACGGCCCACCCCGACCGCCACGCCGAGCGCGACGCCCGCCCCGGGCGGCAGTTGGACCGCGGGCCGGGCGTACCAGGTCGTTGACCAGGTCACCTACGGCGGAGCGACGTACCGCTGCCGGCAGGCACACACGGCGATCCCCGGCTGGGAGCCGCCGAACGTACCGGCGCTCTGGCAACAGGTCTGACCGCCACGGGTGCGGCCGGTGGCCGCACCCGTGGCGCCCTCCCCGCGTGAACGGAGCACCTGGCATGCGTCGTCGTACCCGTCCGGTGTCCCTTGTCGCCGCGGTGCTGCTCACCGGCGCCTGCGGTGGGTCGCCCACGTCGAGCCCGCCGGTCGTGCCGCAACCAATCCCCGCCGCGACGGCGTCGGTCGGGTCCGGGGGCGCGGGGTCCGCGGTCGCCGGGGACACGATGAGCGGGATCGACGTGGTCTTCCTGACCACGATGGTCGGGCACAGCGAACGCACCCTGCAGATCGTCGCGCTGGCCCGTGACCGGGTGCGCGACGACGCGCTGCGCACGCTGGCCGCCGCCATCGAGGCGACCGAGGCCGACGAGCTGTCCGCGATGCGCGGCTGGTTGCCCACGGCCGGGCCGGGCGCCGGCGCGGGCGCGCACCAGCACGACGGGCACGGCGACGCCGCCGCGCTCGACCGGCTGCGGACCGCGCCCGACCCGGACGTCGACCGCGCATTGCGCGAGGTCCTCGCCGACCACCAGCGTGCGGCGGCCGACCTGGCCCGAGCCCAGGTCGGCGTCGGCCGAAGCGAGCAGGTCCGCGACCTGGCGCGGCGGATCGAGCAGTCCCGGACCGCCGAGGTCGAGCTGCTCCGGGGTACGTCGGGAGCGCGCGTCGCCCGGACGGCTCAGGTCAGCGGGGTTCCAACCGGACCGAGATCGAGTTGACGCAGTGCCGGGTGTCCTTCGGGGTGAAGCCCTCGCCGTGGAAGACGTGCCCGAGGTGACTGTCGCAGCGGGCGCAGCGGATCTCGGTGCGCGCCATGCCGAGACTGCGGTCCTCGATCTCCTTCACCCGGCCCGGGATGGCGTCGTCGAAACTCGGCCACCCGCAGTGCGAGTCGAACTTCGTGTCGCTGGAGAAGAGTTCCAGCCCACAGGCGCGGCAGTGGTAGACCCCCTGGGTCTTCGTGTCCACGTACTCGCCGACCCACGGGCGTTCGGTGCCGGCCTCCCGCAGGACGTGGAACTCCTCGGGGGTCAACCGGACCCGCCACTCGTCGTCGGTGCGGGGCAGCTCGTTGTCGTCAAGACTCACCCCCCAACGGTACGTCGAACGTCGGGGGTGTGGCATAGGGTCGCGAGATGGCGGGCACCAAGGCAGCTGTCACCGAGGTCGAGGTGGCCGGGCACACCGTCCGGCTGAGCAGTCCGGACCGGGTGATCTTCCCCCAGCGGGGCTTCACCAAGGCGGACGTTTTCCACTACTACCTCGCGGTGGGCGACGGGATCATGCGTGCCCTGCGGGAGCGACCCACCACGCTGCAACGCTTCCCCGAGGGCATCGAGGGTGAGGCGTTCTTCCAGAAACGCGTGCCCACCCGAGGGGTGCCGCCCTGGGTGACCACCGCCCAGATCACCTTCCCCAGCGGTCGCAGCGCGGCGGAGCTGTGCCCGGCCGACCTGGCGCACGTGGCCTGGGCGGCGCAGATGGGCACCATCGTCTTCCACCCCTGGCCGGTGCGCGCCGCCGACGTCGACCGACCCGACGAGCTGCGCATCGACCTCGATCCCCAGCCCGGCACCGACTTCGCCGACGCGGCGCGGGCCGCCGCGGGGGTCCGCGCGGTCCTCGACGAGCTGGGCGTGGCCGGCTGGCCGAAGACCTCCGGTGGCCGGGGTGTGCACGTCTACCTGCGTATCCAGCCCCGGTGGACGTTCACCGAGGTGCGCCGGGCCACCATCGCGCTCGCCCGGGAGGTGGAACGCCGCCACCCCGACCTGGTCACCACCTCCTGGTGGAAGGAGGAGCGCGGCAGCCGGGTCTTCGTCGACTTCAACCAGACGGCCCGGGACCGGACGATCGCCTGCGCGTACTCGCTGCGGGCCAACGCGCGGGCCACCGTCTCGACCCCGGTCAGCTGGGACGAGCTGCCCGACGTCGACCCGGACGACTTTGACCTGCGTACCGTGCCGGCCCGGCTCGCCGAACGGGGCGACCCGCACGCCGACATCGACGGCGCCCCGTGGGACATCACGCCGCTGTTGGAGTGGGCCGACCGCGACGCTGCCGCCGGCCAGGGCGACCTGCCGTACCCGCCGGACCACCCGAAGATGCCCGGCGAGCCCAAGCGGGTGCAGCCCAGCCGCGCCAAGCGCACGCCCGACGACAGCGCCTGAGCGGGCTGGCCCGGGGCCGACACGTGGTCGTCCCCGGGTAACCCGACGCTCTGCTACCCCTCCGGATTGCAGGGGTTGAACATCTTGGGATGGATCGGCTTGCCGGCGGCCACCGTGTCGGCGATCTCCCAGAGGCCCTCCGCCCAGTCGCCGTCCTTGTCGATCTGCTGGAGCGCCTTCCAGTTGTGGCTGCCGCGCAACGCGTCGGCCGCCCGCCGGAGAGCGGCGTCGTCGCCACTCTTCTTCGCGCGCGTCCACTCGGTGATCCACGCGCAGCCGACCGGGCCGAGCACCTGGATGCCGAACTGGTAGGAGTCGTTGACGCCTTCGACGTGCAGCGTGGCGGGGTCGAAGCCCGGGGGGAGCGGCACGTCGGCGAGCACCGCGGCCCGCCGCTCATCCACCAGCTCCGGCGTGACGATCTCCGCCGGGAGCGCGGCCAGCCACGTACGGGCGTCGACGCGGATCACGCTGGCGAGCACCCGGTCGAAGTCGGCGCGGGTGTAGGCGCTCGCGGTGCGCACCTCGACCATGGACCCGTCGCGAGGCTGGAGGATGACCTCGAACTCGCGCTCGCTGTAGCGGAACAGGTGACCGGGCCAGCGGTCGACCTGCACCGGCTCCGGTTTGCTCGTCTGGAGCCGGTCCTTGTAGCGCCCGTCGTACTCGGTGGCCTTGTACCAGCTCATTCGGATGCTTCGCGCACCGTTGCTGTAGGTGATGCTGCCTTCCCGCTCAGCGAACCCGTCCGCGCTGGTTGCCTTCCAGCCGGGCTGGTCGATCAACAGTCGCGGGTTCTCCTCGGCCGCCTTGAGCACCATGGCCGAGTAGGCGGTCCTTCCCGGGGCCACGGAGCTGGAACGTGGTTCCGGTGCCGCCTCCTTGCCCCCCGGCTGGTCGGTCTGCACGATCGCGGTGCCGAAGGCGACGGCGAGCACGGCGGCCGCGACACCCGCGGTGGCGAGGCCGCCCAGCAGGCGGCGGCGCGGTCGGGAGCGCCGCCGTTCTGGCGGTTCGATGACGGATTCGAGAACCGGCGTGGACATGATCTCCTCCAGGAGGTCCTGCGCGACCCCGTCGAGGTGCGCGATGACCTCGGGTCGGTACGGGTCGGCGTCGCGGACCCTCCGGTCGAGCTGATCGTCGGTCATCTGCCCTCCTCGGGGGCGCGTACGGCCATGACGTCGAGTACATGTCCGGGTGCTTCGACGTCGTCACCGACGATGTCTCGTAACCGGGCCCGGGCACGGGACAGTCGCGTACGGACCACGGCCGGGTTCACCTGGAGGACCACGGCGATCTCGCGTGGCTCCAACCCCTCCCAGAAGGTCAGCATCAGCACCTCCCGGTCCACCTCGTTGAGCTGGGCCAGCGCGGCCCGGACGGTGAGCCGGTCGGGCACCGCACTGCCCGGGTCGACGGCAAGGGCCGCCCGGAACCGTTGCCGAAGCCGGTCGCCGAGCCGCCCCCGGCGAGCCCCGCCGCGGTGGTGGTTGGCCAGCACCCGACGGGCCACGCCGTGCAGCCACAACCGGGCCTCGGCCTCCGGCGGCATCTCGCGGCGCCGCCGCCAGGCGACGAGGAAGGTCTCGGCGACGATGTCGGCCGCGTCCTCGGGCTGCTCGACGCGCCGCATCGCGTACGCCAGCAGTGGCTCGAAGTTGACCGCGTAGACGCGTCGGAAGTGTTCCTCGTGCTCAGTCCCGGAGCTCACATCTACTCCATGTCCGGTCCCGTGCCCCTCGTGACAGGTCCGGTCCCGTGCCCCTCGTGACAGGTCCGGTCCCGTGCCCCTCGTGACAGGTCCGGTCCCGTGCCCCTCGTGACAGTGGTCGTACCGAAATCCGCGGCAGGCGGCCGTCGATGCCGCGGGCGACGTGCGCGACGCCGGCCGGCGGCTGAGCCGCAGCGTCAGAGGCAGGAGCCCGGGTCGGTGCTGGTGCCGATGATCGCGAACAGCATTCGGCGCAACAGGGCGATCTCGACCGCGCTGAAGCCGGCCATCGCCTTCCTCTCCGCCTCCTCGCTGGCGCGGGCGACCTGCGCCCGTACGTCCTCGCCGGCGGGCGTGATCGCCGGGATACGCCTGCGGCGGTCCTGCGTGTCGGAGTGGCGTACGACGAGAGTGGCCCGCTCGAGTCGATCCAGTTGGGTCATGAGCGTGGTCTTGTCGAGGCCGAGCGCTCTGGCCAACTCGACCTGGGTCAGCCCGGGTGTCTTGTCCAGCGCACTCAACACGATGTAGTCCCGCAGGTGGAGGCCGTGCCTCTCGGCCTGTTCGCCCGTCACCACGTGCATTCGTTGGGCGGCGCGATGCAGCAGCCAGGTGATCTCGGAGTCGAGCGCCGGTGCCGGACCCTCGGTCATCGCGCCGCCCCTGGGAGGAGTGGAATGCCCTCGTAGGCGCGGCGGTCGTGCGCCGGGACCACCTGCATCAGCTCGGTCAGTGCGGCCGACCGCAGGATGCCCTGTCGCACCTGTGCGGGGTCGCTGTCGGCGAGGGTACGCAGCAGCCAGGGGCGTTCGACTCTGCGGTGGATGCCGTCGAGCTGCCAGGTCAGGTCACCGATGAACGCGTAGCGCTGTCCTGATGGGAGGGTCACGAACGCGACCACGGACCCCGTCGTGTGGCCGCCGGCCAGCGCCAGCACCAGGGACCCGTCGCCGTGCACGTCGAAACTCGCGGAGAAGCCGAGGTACGCGGGACCGCTGAAGGCGTATTCGTGGATCTCGTGGTCGCGGGAGACGGCGCGGAAGACCTTGCCGTCACGGTCGCTGCCGGCGTACTCACGCTCACCCCTGTTCATCCAGACCGGGAGGTCGAGCGAGTCCAGGCCGCTCGCGTGGTCCCAGTGCGAGTGCGTCAGGAAGACCCCGCTGAGCCTGGTGCGCTCGTAACCGCTGTCGTCGAGCTGCTGGCTCACCGTCCGGGTTGCCTGGAACGGGGCACGGGCGAACCGCGGCTGCGTGGCGACATGCGCGGCGACGTCGGCGCCGAAGCCGGCGTCGATGAGGAAGTCGCCGTTCGGGTGCGCCACGAGGATGGCGGTGGCCGCGAACTGCCGCTTGTCGCGAAACGAGCCCCCGCGAACGGCAAATGCCGCTCGGGTCTCGTAGGTGCCGGTGGGGAGTTGGTAGATCGCCATGCCGGCAGGTGGTGTCGCCTCGGGAAGGGCGTCCGTCCACGGGGCGGGGGCGGGGAGCGATGTCATCGGATGATCGTATGGCCTCAGATGATCTGACGCCAGACGAAATTCGTCGCGGGCAGGTCTGTCGTACACCTGTTCTAAGGTTTGCTGGTGATCGATGAGTTGGCGCGGGCGGAGAGTGCGGTGGCGACCTGCGCCGACGCTTCGGTGTGGGCACTCTCCGAGCACGACCTGATCGCGGCGCTCGACGCCACGCACCGGATTCAGCAGCGGCTGTCGGCGGTGCAGTTGGCGCTCGTCCGAGAGGTGGACGGCCGGGGCACCGCCGTCGCGCAGGGCGCGTGCTCGACGACCGTCTGGCTGCGTCACCGTCTGCGCCTCGACGTCGCCGCTGCCCGTCGGCTGGTCGGCCTCGCCGCGTCGCTCGACGTGGCCCCGTCCGCCGTGCGAGGCGCTCTGGCGAGTGGGGCGGTCACCGTGGAGCAGGCCCGGGTCATCGCCGAGGCGGTCGCCACCGTGTCGGCCTGCGCCGGGGCCGAGGTCGCAGACAAGGCCGGGGGCGTGCTTGTCGACTACGCCGAGCAGTTCGACCCCACCCTGTTGCGCAGGCTCGGCAGCCGAATCCTCGACCACGTCGCCCCCGAGATCGCCGATGCCGCAGCCGCGGCGGCCCTGGAGGCCGAGGCCGCTCGCGCCGCCCGCGACCGGCACCTCACCGTCTCCGAGCAGACCGGCGGGCAGCTACGGCTCAGCGGCATCCTCGACGCGGAGACCGCCGCGCTGGTGCGCGCCGCCATCGACCCGCTCAGCGCACCCAGTGCACCCGACGACACGCGCACCGCCGGCCAGCGTCGGCACGATGCCCTCGCCGACGTGTGCCGGCTGGCCCTGCGCACCGGTGAGCTACCGGAGCAGGGCGGCGACCCGGCCCAACTCGTCGTCACCACTGGCTTCGACGAGCTGACGCGGCGGTTGCGTGCCGGCGCGCTCGACGTCGGCCTGCGGCTCACCCCGGAGACGGTGCGTCGGATCGCCTGCGACGCCGCCATCCTGCCGGCCGTGCTGGGCGGCGCCGGCCAGGTCCTCGACGTCGGCCGGCAACGCCGCCTGGTCAGTGGTCCGCTGCGGCGTGCGCTGGTGCTGCGTGACGGAGGCTGCGCCTTTCCCGGTTGCGACCGGCCGCCCCGCTGGTGCGCCGCCCACCACATTCGACACTGGGCCGACGGTGGCCCGACCAGCCTCGACAACGCCGTGCTGCTCTGTGGCCACCACCATCGGCACGTGCACCAGACCGAGTGGGCGGTTCGGCTGGGGGCGACGGCAAACCGGAGTTCGTCCCGCCGGCCTGGCTCGACCCCGACCAGATCCCGCGTCGCAACCACTACCACCGGCGGACGTGAACGATCCCAACGGCGGACGTGACCGATCCCAAGCGGCCCTGAATCGGCGACCGAGGTGCGAGGCGGCTCGGGGATGCCTGCCGCCGCCGGGGGGCGTCATGACGTCCAGGTGTCCCGGTGGACGTGCCGCGTGGATGACGCGGGTCCGGGTCAGCGCGGGTTCGGGTCAGCGCGGGTTCGGGTCAGCGCGGGTTCGGGTCAGCGCGGGTTCGGGTCAGCGCGGGTTCGGGTCAGCCTGGGGTGAGGACGCAGAACTCGTTGCCCTCGGGGTCAGCGAGGACCGTCCACGGGACCTCGCTCGGACCGAGGTCGACGACGGTGGCGCCGAGGGTCCGCAGTCTGGCCGCCTCGGCCGCCAGGTCGTCACCCGGATAGGGGCGGACGTCGAGATGGACGCGGTTCCACCCGGTCTTCACGTCGGGGGTGCGGACGAACCGCAGATATGGGCCAACGCCCTTCGCGGAGCGCAGCACCGCGCTCTGGTCGGTCACCTCGTGCGGGGTCCAGTCCGTGGCCGTGTCCCAGAAGCTGGCCATGGTCCGCGGATCCGCGCAGTCGACCACCACGGCGGCGATCGGCCCGATGTCGCGGTAGAGCGGCCGGGGGTCCAGCACGCAGAACTCGTTGCCCTCCGGGTCGGCCAGGACCGTCCACGGCACATCGCCCTGACCGATGTCGACTGGTGTCGCGCCGAGATCCCGCAGGCGGGTGACCAGCTGCGCCTGCTGGGCCACCGAGGAGGTGGCGAGGTCGACGTGCACGCGGTTCTTCACCGTCTTGGGTTCCGTCGAGACGACGAGGTCGACGCAGACGGCGACGGGATCGGGATAGACGAAGCCCTCGGGTTCGAGGTTTGTCACGCCGGGGCCCTCGCTGGAGATGCCCCAGCCGAGCGCCTGCGCCCAGAAACCGCCGAGTGCGGCGTCGTCCCGAGCCTTCATGTTGATCTGCACAAGCCGCGTTGCCATGGCGACGATGGTAGAGCCCGGCCGGCCGGCCGGCGGCGGTGACCGTGACGTCGGTCCGGGGGTCGGCCATGCGTCCGCCACGGGCGTCGGTCCGGGGGTCGGCCATGCGTCCGCCACGGGCGTCGGTCCGGGGGTCGGCCATGCGTCCGCCACGGGCGTCGGTCCGGGGGTCTCGGCCATGCGTCCGCCACGGGCGTCGGTCCGGGGGTCTCGGCCATGCGTCCGCCACGGGCGTCGGTCCGGGGGTCGGCCATGCGTCCGCCGGGCGTCGGTCCGGGGGTCGGCCCTGCGTCCGCCCTGGCGTCGGTCCGGGCGTCCGCCGGGGCGTCGGTGTCGGCCGTGGCGGTTAGCCTGCCGGAATGGTGAGCCCAGAGCTGGATGAGTTGATCGTCGCGGACAACGCCGCCCTGCGCGCGTGGTTGTCGGCCAACCACGCCACGTCGCCCGGTGTCTGGCTCGCCCTGACCAAGAAGGGCGGCACGGTCACGACGCTGACCTGGCAGCAGGCGGTCGACGAGGCCCTGTGCTTCGGTTGGATCGACGGGCAGGCCCGGAAACGGGATCAGGAGAGCTCCTGGATCCGGTTCACCCCGCGCCGCGCCCGTAGTGCCTGGTCGCAACGCAACGTCTCCCACGTGGCCCGGCTGGAGGCAGAGGGGCTGATGCTGCCCTCGGGACGCGCCGTGGTGGAGGCCGCGAAGGCGGACGGGCGTTGGTCGGCTGCCTACGCCCCACCGTCGGAGGCCGAGGTGCCGGCCGACCTCCTCGCCGCCATCGCCGCCGACCCCGCCGCGCAGGCCATGTTCGACGTCCTCACCAAGACCAACCGGTTCGCACTCACCCACCGCCTCAACGCCGTCAAGCGGGCGCAGACCCGCGAGCGGAAGATCACCGAGTTCGTCGCCATGCTGGCCCGCCACGAGACGATCCACCCGCAGAAAACGAGACCAGCGGCTGCCCAGGCGCAAGGCGACGCTTCGGAGAGCGATTGACTTTCGATAGGTAACGAGCGAAACTCGATGCATGGTGACGGAACATCGAGCGGTAGCCGCTCTCAGACTTTTTCTCGGGGTGCTGTTCGTGGTCCTGATCGGGTTCCAGACGTTCTCGCTGCCCGGACAGTTCGCGCACCTGGCCCAGGAGTCGCCGGAGCAGGCCTATCTCCGGTGGCCGTTGACCGCCATCACGGTGTTCTGGGTGCTGTGCGTCCAGGTGGTCATCGTGTCGACGTGGAAACTGCTCAGCCTGGTCAAGAACGACCGCATCTTCACCGAAGCGTCCCTGCGGTGGGTCGACCTGATCGTGTGGGCCGTCGGCGCCGCGTGGGTGGTGCTCGTGGGGGTCTTCCTCTACGTCGGCTTCAACGCGGACGATCCGGGTGGTCCGATCCTGCTGTTCCTCCTGACGATGGGTGTCACCGTGCTCGGGCTTCTCCTGGTGGTGATGCGTGCGCTGCTGCGCCAGGCAACCACGCTGCGAACCGACATGGAGGCGGTGATCTGATGCCCATCGTCGTGCGCATCGACGTCGAGTTGGCCAAACGCAAGATGAGCGTCGGCGAGTTCGCCGAGCGTGTCGGGCTCACGCCCGCCAACGTGGCGGTGCTCAAGAACGGCCGTGCCAAGGCCGTCCGCTTCAGCACGCTGGAAGCGATGTGCCGGGTCCTCGGCTGCCAGCCCGGAGACCTGCTCGAGTGGGTCGAGGAGGAAACCCCCTGAGGTACGTCCTGACCGTCGGCGTCGTACTCGCGGTCGCCCTGGCGTGACGCCGATCTCTCTCGTAGTAACGATCATGTAACGGGCGCGAACCTTTCCCGGGGGGTGGCCTGTCTTGATGGTCGTCGGCCCGTCCGGGCCAGGGGAGGCGTCGGATGAAGCTGGTGTGGAGGCGTGCCCAAGAGGCGCGCGGGTTGCTGGTCGCCGCGGTGATCGCGGCCCTGGTCGCCGTCGCGTTGGTCACCGGGCTGTCCGACTACAACCGTCGGGCGGTGGACGCCGGGCAGCGGGCACTGGTGGCCGCCTCGCCGGCCGGGGAACGTGGCCTGCTGGTCAGCGGGTCGGGCGGGCGCGACGCGGCCGAGTTCGCCACCCGCGACGGGGCGGTCCGCGCCGAGCTCACCGACGGGCTGGCCGGCGTCCCGGTCGGCGTCTCGGTCGCCCGCTACGGCACCGGACGGGAGCTGACCGGCTCGCTCGGACCCGCGCCCCGTACCGGCGACGAGCCCGTCTTCGCCAACCTCGCCACCCTCGACGACCTCGCCGCGCACGCGGAGCTGACCAGCGGAACCTGGCCGCGCCCGGGGGCGAACCCGACCCAGGTGAGCCTCCCGGAACGGGCCGCGGGTGCGCTGGGCCTCAGCGTCGGTCAACGCATCCCGGTCCGCGACCGGGCCACCGAACGGCGCAGCGAGCTGGTGCTCGCCGGCACCTGGCGGCCCCGCGACCCGGCGGACGCGTACTGGCTGTTGGCCCCCGAAGTGGGGACGGGCAGCGCGGGCTCCGGCACGTCGTACGGGCCGTTCGTCCTCGATCCGGCCGACTTCGCGGCCATCTTCCCCGGCTCGGTGTCGGCGTCCTGGCTCGTCGAACCGGATCTCGCCGGCGTCGACGCGGCCGACCTGCCCGCCGTGCGGAAGGCCCTCACCGAGGCGTCAACGGCGGTGCCCGAAGCCGCCCAACTGGGCAGCTCCGGCCAGGCGGTGACCAAGATGCCGCAGCTGCTGGACCGGATGGGCCGCGCCGACCTGGTCGGCCGTTCCGCGCTGGCCACCCCGCTGCTGCTCATCCTGGTGCTCGGTGGGTACGCGCTGGTGCTCGTCGCCGCGCTCCTGCACGAGGACCGTCGCGCGCAGACCGCGCTGCTGCGTGCCCGCGGCGCCGCCCGCCGACAGTTGGCCGGCCTGGCCGCCCGCGAGGCGACCCTGGTGGTCGCCCCCGCGGTCCTGCTCGCGCCGGTGATCGCCGGTGTGGCCCTGCGATTCGTCCGACCCGGCGGTGCCGAGCAACTGTCCAGCGCCGGCGGCAACACCGTCCTGGTCTGGGCCGCCGCCGCCGCCACGGCCGCCGGCTGCCTGGTGGTCATGGTCGCCCCGACACTGCGCGGCGCCGGCACGTACGTGGCCGACATGGCCGCCCGCTCCCGCCCGAACCGGGCGGCGAGCGTCCAGCGGGCCAGCGTCGACCTGGTGCTCGTGGCGCTCGCCGTGCTCGCCTGGGTGCAGCTGCGCCGGTACGCCTCGCCGCTGGCCGGCTCGGGCGGCCGGCTCGGTCTCGACCCGCTGCTGATCGCCGCCCCGACACTCGGGGTGCTGGCGGGTGCTGTGCTGGCGCTGCGGGTGCTGCCGCCGGTCACCCGGTTCGCCGAGCGGTTCGTCGACCGGCGGCCCTGGACGGCCACCATGTTCGGCATGTGGCAGGCCGGTCGTCGTCCGCACGCCGGCCCGGTGCTGCTGCTCGCCCTCGCCGTCGGTGGCAGCACCCTGGCCTGGTCCCTGATCAGCACGGGGGAGCGTTCCCAGGTCGAGCAGGCCGGGCACACGGTCGGCGCCGACCTGCGGGTCACCGAGCGAGCCGGGGCAGCCCCGCTCACCCGGGCCGGGGAACTCGCCGCGCTGCCGGGCGTGAACCGGGTGCTGCCGGCGTGGCGGGACGACATCCGGGTCGGCCGGGACGACCTGCCGGTGACCGTGATCGGTATCGACCCGGCCAGCGCCCCCGGGGTCGTCCGACTCCCCGACCGGCTCAGCGACGATCCGGTGTCGGAGCAGTACCGGCGCATGATCCAGGCGCGCGGTGCCAGCGGTGGAGTCGAGCTGCCGGAGGGCACCCGGGCGGTCAGCGGCACCGTCCGTACGACGGTCGAGCAACCCGCCGAGCCGCACCGGGTCGCGGTTTCGGTGCTGTTCGCCACCCCCGACGGGTTCGCCTTCAAGGTGCTGGCGGCCAACGCGCCGAGCACCGGGCAGGGCAGCCGGTTCACGGTCACACTCCCGGACGTGGGCGGAGCGCCGCTGCGGCTGGCCGGCTTCGAAGCCGACACCGGGTACGGGGGCACCTCGTACGGGTTCTCGCTGGAGGGGTTGGCTCTCGTCGATGCCGGCGGCACGGCCCGACCGGCCGAACTGCCCGGTGACTGGGCGGCGACCTGGCCCGGTGGGCCGCGGACGCCGGTGGAGTCGAGCGGTGCCGGGCTCGCCACCAACCGCCCCGTCCAGTTGCTCGACGAGGCGGGTCGGCTGGATCGACCGGCGAGCCGGTTCGTCGTCGTACCGGGTGCGGCGGGCGCAGCGCCCGCGGCCGCCCCGGTGCTGATGACCCCCCGGGTACGCGAGGCGCTGAGCCTTCACCTGGGCGACACGGTCGAGCTGGCGCTCTCCGGGGTGACGCTGCGGGTCCACCTGGTCGGTGAACTGGAAGCCGTGCCGACGACCACCGGCGAGGGCGTGCTGCTCGACCTGCCGGCGGCGGTCGACGCGCTTGTCGGATCCGGCGGGACGATCCGCCCGACACCGGAGTGGTGGATCGGCGCCACCGACGCGATGGCCGCCGCCGGGGCGGCCGAGGAACTGCCTGGAGTCACCGTCCTCAACCGGGAAGCGGTGATCACGTCCGCGGCCGACGACCCGTACTGGCAGGGTTCGCGGACCGGGATGCTCGCCGCGGCGCTCGGCGCGGTGCTGCTCGCCATCGTCGGCCTGATGGTGGACGTCTGGGCGACCGCCCGACGCCGACTCGGCGAGTTCGCGGTCCTGCACACCCTCGGCGCCACGCCCCGACTGCTGGCTCGGGCGCTGCTTGCCGAACAGGCGTTCCTCGCCGGCATCGGCGTGGGGGTCGGCCTGCTGCTCGGCGCCGCGGTCGGAGCCACCATGGCCCCACTCGTCATCCTCACCCCGGCCGCCGGTCGGCCGATCCCCGCGGCGACGTTCGCGCTGCCCTGGGTGCCGATCGGTCTGACCGCGGTCGGCCTGCTGCTGGCGGCGCTCGCCTTCAGCGCGTTCATTGCCGCCGGCATCCGGCAGCGGGTGGCGGCGGTACAACTGCGAATCGGGGGAGAACGATGAGCGTCGGCGCGGTGGCCCGGCGGGTCCGGGTGTACGGCGGGCAGTTCCTCCTGCTGGCGGTGCTGACCCTGGTGGTCACGCTGCTGATCAGCGGCGTGCCCCGGCTGGTCAACCAGTTCGCCGAGCAGGGGCTTCGGGCGCAGTTGAACAGTGAGCTGCCGGCCCGGCGGGACCTTTCGTACACCACGGGCGTGGTGACCGCCCCCGCCCTGAAGCCGGCGATGGCCTACGGCCGGGAGCGGTTCGACGCACTGGCCGCGGACCTGCCGCCGCAGGTGCGCTCGGCGGTGTCCGAGCGGTGGTACAACGTGGACGCGCAACCGGCCCGCGTGGTCGGCCCGGACCTCAAGGCCCGCAACCTGCTCGTCGACCTCGGTCTGCGGGGCATGCCCGGCGTCCAGGACGCCAGCACCCTCGTCGAGGGGGCGTGGCCGAGCGAGACGTACCTACCCGACCGGCCGATCGAGGTGGCGCTCGACGCCGACGTGGCCGGCAAGCTCAACCTGCGCACCGGCAGCCAGCTGCGCATCGGCCGGGTCGATGAGCAGAAGCGGCTTCGCGACGCTGTCCCGCTGACCGTGGTCGGGCTGTACCGCCCAGTCGACCGTACGAGCGGCATCTGGGACGGGCTGCCGTCGATGCTGCAGGTCATCCCACCGGAGGGGGACGCTCAGCCGTTCGTCGCCTCCGGGGTCGTCGCCCAGTCGGTCCTCGACGTGCGGGCCGCGGCGGGCTGGCCGGTCCGGTCCAACTGGCGGTACCGGCTGGGCGCCGACAAGATCGATACGCGGCAGCTGGACCAGTTGATCGACGGCCTCCAGGAGACGCAGCTGCGTAGGCCTGCCGACCTCTCGCTGGCCCAGGGCGTCGACATTCCGTTGCGCGCGTTCGCCGCCCAGGTCAACGCCGCCCGGACCCTGCTGGCGGTGATCGCGGCCGGCGTACTGGCCACGCTGGCCGGGCTGATCGTGCTCGCCGCGACCCTCGCCACCCGGCGGCGTCGGGCGGAGTTCGTGCTGATCCGGGCGCGCGGCGGCGGGACCACTGCCGGCGCCCGACGCAGCCTCGCCGAGTCACTGCTGGTGGTGCCGGTCGCCGCCGCGCTCGGATGGTGGCTGGGCACTCTGTTCCCGGGCGCTCCGGACCCGAGCACCCCGTACGCGATCGTCGCGACCGTGCTGGTCACCCTGGCCCTGCCGCTGGCCACGCTGGCCGTGCCGACCGGCGGGGCGTCGCGCCGAGACCTGGTCCGGATGCGCCCGTCGACCCGTCGGCTCACCGTCGAGGTGTCCGTACTGCTGCTCGCCGTGCTCGCCGCGGTGCTGCTGCGTCGGCGCGGCCTCACCCTGGGTGAGGTGGACCCGCTGCTGGTGTCGGTGCCGGTGCTGCTCGCGATCGCCGCGGCGGTACTCGCGCTGCGGGCGTACCCCTGGCCGTTGTTGTTGGTCAGCCGGCTTGCCGCGCGGAGGAGGGGCAGCGTCGCCTTCCTCGGCACGGCGCGGGCCGGGCGGTCGTCCGTCGCCGCCCCGCTGGTTGTCGTGGTGCTCGCGATCGGCACCGCGGCGTTCTGCGCGGTCGTCGCCGCCGGTGTCGACGCGAGCCGGGACCGGGCCGCCGAACGGATCGTGCCCGCCGACGCGGTGATCCGAGGTGAACGCTTCGCTCCCGACACGATCGACGAGTTGGGTCGCCTGCCGGGGGTCCGGGCCGCCACCGGAGTGCTGTTCGCGTCCGACGAGCGGCTGGCAGCCGACGAACTCGGCACCGACCCGCGGCTCGGGGACACGGCCGTGCTGCTGATCGACGGCTCAAGGTTGGCCGAGGTGGCCAAGCAATCGGCGGTGGATCTGCCGCTGCCGGCGGCGTTGCGCACCGCCCGGCCCGAGTCGGGGCCGGCACCCGCGATCGTCTCGCCGGCGGTCGCCGCCGATCTGGCCAAGGCCGGACTGGACCGCTCCGCCTTCATCTCGGTGCAGAACCAGCGGTACGAGTTCCGGGTGGCCGGCAGCGAGGAGAGTTTCCCCCTGCTGGCGGCGAACACCGACCGGTTCGTCATCCTGCCCTGGCAGGCGCTCCCGGCGCGCCCCACCACGCCCGTGGCCACCAGCCTGCTGGTCGCCGGCGATCGGCTGGACGTCGAGGCGCTGCGCCGCGCCGGTGATGAGGGACAGTTGCGGTACCAGCAGCAGGGGGCCGTCACCGGGGGGCAACGCCCGCTCGGGGTCGTCGTCGACACCCGGGCCGACGTCCGCCGGGATCTCGGCGCGGGCGGCGCGAACGGCGTACTGGCCTTCGGGTTCTTCGCCGGTGCCGTCGGTGGCTCGGTGCTCGGGCTGCTGGCCATCGCGTTCACCGTGCTGGCCGGCGCGCGAGCCCGCGGCCAGGTGCTGTCCCGGCTGCGTACCCTCGGCCTGTCCCGCCGGCAGTGGCGAGGGCTGCTGCTGGTCGAGCTGGCCCCGCTGGTCGGGGTGTCGGTGCTGACCGGCGCGCTCGTCGGTGCGGTGCTGCCCCTGCTGCTCAACCCGGTGCTCGGCCTGTCCGCGTTCACCAGTGGCATGCCGGTCCGGGTGGCCTTCGAGCCCGGCCTGGTGGCGGCGGTGCTCGCGCTCGGGGTGGTCGCCCTCGGCTTCGCGGTCGCCGTCGAGGCCCTGAACAACCGCCGGTTGCGCCTCGGTGAGGTGCTTCGGCTCGGAGAGGAGAGCTGAGATGACCGCTACCGCCCAGACTTCACTGGTGCCCGACCTGGCCTCCCTGCAACAGCGGGCTGCGCTTCGCGCCGCCGAGCGGGCCGGCGGGCAGGACCGACTGCGCGGACACATCGTCTGCGACGGTCTGGTGCGCATCTTCAAGACCGAGGGGGTGGAGGTGGTCGCCCTGCAGGGGCTCGACCTGGTCATCGACCGGGGGGAGCTGCTGGCGATCGTCGGCGCGTCCGGCTCGGGCAAGTCGACCCTGCTCAACATCCTCTCCGGCCTGGACACGCCCACCGCCGGCATCGCCCGGGTGGCCGACTACGACCTGCTCTCGCTGTCCACCAAGCGGCGGCTGAGCTACCGGCGGGAACTGGTCGGCTTCGTCTGGCAGCAGACCGGCCGCAACCTGCTGCCGTACCTCACCGCCGTGGAGAACGTCGAGCTGCCGATGCAGTTGGCCGGCAAACGCGGCGGCAGGGCCCGCCGCGAGCGGGCCCGGGAGCTGCTCGAGATGGCGGGCGTGGGCTACTGCGCGGACCGCCGGCCGGGGCAGCTCAGCGGCGGCGAGCAGCAGCGGTGTGCGGTCGCGGTGGCGGTGGCGAACGATCCGGAGGTGCTCTTCGCCGACGAGCCGACAGGTGAACTGGACGAGGCGACCGGCGCCGAGGTCTTCGGGGCGCTGCGCACTATCAACGCCGAGCTGGGCGTGACAATCGTGGTCGTGACCCACGACCACGCCGTGGCCACCCAGGTCCGCCGCACCGTCGCGATCCGCGACGGCCGGACCGCCTCCGAGGTACGCCGAACCGCCCGGACCGACGCGGACGGCAACACCGAGCTGGTCAGCGAGGAGTACGCGGTGCTGGACCGCAACGGCCGGATGCAACTGCCGGCCGCGTTCGTCGACGCGCTCGCGCTGAAGGAGCGGGTCCGGCTCGACCTGGAGCCGGACCACGTGCAGGTACGGCCCGGCGACCGGGCCACCGACGAGCGGGGGGCACAGGCATGAGTCAACGGGACATGGTGGTGACCGGTGCGGCCGGGTCCGACGGCGCAACCGCCGGGCAACCGGTCGAGGTGGTCCGGGTCAGCGGTGTGAGCCGCACCTTCGGTCGGGGCGAGCACGCCGTACACGCGGTGCGGGACGTCTCGTTCAGCGCCAACCGGGGCGAGCTGGTCGCCATCCGGGGCCGGTCCGGGGCCGGCAAGACCACGCTGCTGAACCTGATCGGCGGTCTCGACCGCCCGGACAGCGGTCAGGTGGTGGTGGCCGGGCACGAGGTGACCGCGGCCGGCGAGGCGGAGCTGCTGCGGCTGCGCCGGGGCACCGTCGGGTTCGTGTTCCAGACGTTCGGGCTGGTGCCGATCCTCTCCGCCGCCGAGAACGTGGGCGTGCCGTTGCGGCTGGCGCAGGTGCCGGCCGCCGAGCGCGAGCAGCGGGTCGCCGTGCTGCTGGAGATGGTCGGCCTGGGCGGGCACGCCGCGCAGCGCCCGTACGAACTCTCCGGTGGCCAGCAGCAGCGGGTCGCGGTGGCCCGTGCGTTGGCCAACGAGCCGGACCTGCTCATCGCCGACGAGCCCACCGGTCAGCTCGACTCGGAGACGGGTCGGTCCATCATGGACCTGCTGCGCGCGGTGGTGCACGCGCGCGGCATGACGGCGCTGGTGGCCACGCACGACCCGGCCCTGATCGACCTCGCCGACCGGGTGCTCGTGCTGCGCGACGGTCGCCTGGTCGACGGCTGACGGTGCCCACATCAGGGGCGGCAGCTCGACGCCGCGCGCTGACTAACCGACGTACGCGCGTGGAGCCGGGTGTGGTGGCCTCCAGTGACCACACCCGGCACCGTTGTCAGCCGTTGAGCTTGCTGCCCTTGATGCCCCGGACGAAGTCGGCCCACTGACCCGCGCCGAACGACAGCACCGGTCCCTGTCGGTCCTTGGAGTCCCGGACCATGACTGTCGGGGTTGGCGTGGCAACCTCGACGCAGTTCCCCTCGTTGCTGCGGGTGCTTGTCTTCCAGTTGAGCGTGGTCATATTAGTTCCTCTGCGATCGATGTTATGAGTTTGCGAGACTGCGCTTCGGTCAGCGCCGGGTTCTCCATGATGTCCCACGCCTCCCCGTACGTCGCGACCTCGGCGGCCTTATCGAGGTAGAGCGCGCCCGTGAGGCTGTCGGAGTAGATGATCGACGGCTCGGCTCCCCCCTCGAAATCGAGGATGGTGAACGTGCCGCTGGTCATGTTGCCCCTGTGCAGACCCTTGGCTAGCGGAATTACGCGCAGCGAGACGTTCGGCTGCCGGCTGACCCTGATCAGGTGTTGCAGTTGCTCTGCGTCCACCCCGCGCCGCAGGACAGCCTCCTCAAGCAAGACGTCGAATTGCGGAGCGGGTGGTGCTGGGCGCGTCAGCAGCGCCTGACGACCGAGACGCACGGCTAGCCGTCGCTCGATCTCCGCCCGGGTGATGTCTGGACGAGCTACCTGTAAGACGCGGATAGCGTACGTCTCGGTCTGGAGCAGGCCGGGGACAAGTTGCGCCTCGTATGTCCGGAGTCGAGTTGCTGCGGCTTCCAGCCCTACGTACAGCTCGAACCACTCGGGGATGGCGTCGCCGTAGGAATGCCACCAGCCTCGACCCTTCGTCTCCTTGGCGAGGCCCATCAAAGCTTCGGTGAGTTCTGGTGACGCTCTGTAGATTTTGCACATCGCTTCTACGTCGAGCGATCTCATCGAAGTAGCGCCGGTCTCGATGCGCCAGATCTTCGGTGTCGACCACTCCAACGCGTCGGCTGCTGCCTTGACCGTCACGCGGGCCTCCTCGCGAAGCTGCCGCAGGTACCGCCCTAGCTGTCGCCTCGGGACCGTAGAGCCGGTGTCTGTCGTCACTGCCGTTCCCCCTTCCGTGACTACATATCGAGCGCAGCTTGCACCCGGTATGTAACTCCTGCCGGTCACGCATCGCAATGAAACTCATCAAGATGAAACCTTCTCTTTCGTTTCATCCGAAATGTAATATTGCATATTCGCGTTGGCCGGTAAACCATTGCGCTGGGTGTGGTGGTCGAGTGACTGCGGGTAGCTGCGCTGCCGCAGGCCTCTACTAGGGAGGGCGGATGAGCCGGCACGTGCCTTACGGCGACTACCTGGCGGCGGTAGCGATGACCCTGGCCCGCAGGCATCGGCCGGTGTGGTCGTGGATCAAGTGGCGCAACGTCTGCAAGTGCGGAAACGAGCTGCCCTGCCGGGCCAGGCACAGGATCCCGATCAATCGGGGCCACTGGCCGGGTGAGCACCGATGACCGCGCATGTTCCCGTCCTCCCACTCTGGCTGTGCGAGGCGTGCGACCGGCCCTGGCCCTGTGCCGCACGCCGCGTTGAGCTGCTGGGGGAGTACGCCACGTCGCCGGTAGCCCTCCGGATCTACCTGGGGTCGCGGCTGGTGGCGGCTAAGCAGGACTTGTCCTGGGCTCCCGCCGACACCGTTTACCGCAGGTTCCTCGGATGGTTGTCGTGAGGCCGGGAGACGTCGTGCTGATCGGGGCGGCCTGCTCGGTGCAGTTCACGGGGGACCGGTCGCTGCGGCTGCGGGTGGTCACGGTCGGCGAGTCCGACCCGTACAACGACTGGATCTGGATCACGGGGTACGTGCTCGACTCGAAGGGTTTGGCCACGGCGAAGCGCGAGCTGTACCTCATGCGGGCCGGGCTCGTTGTCCGACGGCCAACCGCCCCGGCGAAGGGTCAACCGCGGCGGTCGTCGGGGAGGGTGCCGGCGAGCGGGATCAGCAGGCAGCCCAGAAAGGCGAGGAGAAAACCGGCGCCCGGCCCGGTCGAAATCAACTCGTCTCCGACGTAGGGGTCCTCGACCTCGAAATACCAGTACGCCCCGGTGAGGCCGCCGCAGGCGAGCGCATTGGAGACGAGCATCCCGAGGCTCGCCTGCCGCCAGACCTGGCGGGCTGGGCCGATGTTGGCGAGCGACAGCACCGCGAACACGGCGGCGATGACCGCGAGCGGTAGCGCCCAGCCGAGCACCTTCGAACCCGGAGTGGTGTCCGTCCGATCCAGGTAGACACTGCGCCAGGCGGGCAGCCAGAACGCGACGATGACCAGGAGGACGCCGACCGCCAGGAGCGCTGAGCCAGTCAGTCGCCATGGCGGGCGCGACAGTGCGGCACCGGGCATCGTCGGCCTGCTCATGGCAGCGAACGTAACCCGGTCGGGGCGACGCCCGCTACCCCCGCCGGGCGGGCGTGACGGCGGGTCACAGCGCGAGCTTCATGCCCTCGTGACTGGCCACGAAGCCGAGGCCCACGTAGAAGCGGTGCGCGTCCGCACGAGACTTGTCCGTGGTGAGCTGCACCAGCGCGCAGCCACGCTGCCGGGCCTGCTCGACCGCCCAGGTCATCAGGTCCCGGCCCAGCCCCTGGCCGCGCCGGTCCGAGCGGACCCGGACCGACTCGATGAGCGACCGCTCACTGCCGTGCCGACCGAGCCCTGGAATGTAGGTGATCTGTAGGCAGCCGACCAGGTCGCCGGCCTGCTCGGCCACGATGAGCTGGTTGCGCGGGTCGGCGGTGATGGCCGCGAACGCCCTCTCGTACGCCTCGTCGACCTCGGTGAAGTCGCGGGCCTTGCCCAGAACGTCGTCGGCGAGCAGGGCGATGACGGCGGGCAGGTCAGCCCGAACCGCCTCCCGATAGGTCACGTCGGTCATGCCGGTGAGCCTGGCACAACGACGGGGATCGAACTGGCACTGGTGAGCTTGTTCGGCGAGACTCGCAAGGTGCGGCGTGTCTCCGCGGTCGCGCGGCTACGCAATATCTCGACAAACGCGGCGAGATGCGGAACGAGTGGCTCGTCACACCCAAACCAATCGATGATGTCCACAGGCGCCCGGTTGTCGAGCAGGCCGTCATCACGGTCGTCAACCGATTGGGCAGTCGCGACAGCCCGCGACGTATGGCGACGTATGTGAGCGGATTTTCGGCAATGGCGGCGGCGTTCTATGCCGGCATCGTCCCACGTCGGTGATGGAACGTCACCCTGTCAGGTAGACGTTTGCGGCAGGTGGGCCAACGCTACTTGCTGGTGGCGGGCAGCATAGGGCGGCATGGAGCTCCTGCTGCTGCCGTTCCAATGGATCTACCGGGCGTTGGTGTGGTTCGCCAACTCGCCCCGCACGCTGATCACCTCGTACCTGCTGATGATCGTGGTGGCCGGGGTCATCTACGGCGAGGTCGAGCAGCGCAGCCCGGCCGACGCCGTCTGGTGGGCGGTGGTGACCGCCTCCACCGTCGGCTACGGCGACATCTCGCCGACCACCTGGGCGGGCCGGACGTTGGCCGCGCTGCTCATCTCGACAATGGTGCTGCTGGTCATCCCGCTGATCACCGCGCACTTCGCGAGCCGGCTCATCGTCGACGACAACGCCTTCGAGCACGAGGAGCAGGAGCAGCTCAAGGCCGACGTACGCCGGATGCGGGCGCTGCTGGAGGAGTTGGCCAGCCGGCAGGGGATCGATCTGCCCCCGCTGCCGCCGACCCAGCCGGTCAGCGGAGCGGACAGCGCTTGCCTTCCGGTGGCACCGTCAGGTCGAGCAGGTAGGCGTCGACCGCGTTGGTGATGCAGGAGGTCTGCGGGTAGGCGGTGTGCCCCTCGCCCTCCCAGGTCAGCACCCGGCCGACGCCCAGCATCGAGGCGAGCCGGCCGGTCTGCTCGTACGGCGTGGCCGGGTCGCCGGTGGTGCCGACCACCACGATCGGCGGTGCGCCGTTCGCCTTTCCGGTCGGGTACGGGTCACGCCCGCCCGGCCACTCGACGCAACTCAGCATGCCGACCGCCAGCGCCGGCCCGAACAGCGGATATTTCCCCCGCCACTCGGACTGCAACTGGCGGATCTGCTCCCGGCTCGGCTTCTCCGTCTCGTCCGCGCAGTTGATGGCCAGGTTGGCGTCGAACAGGTTCGAGTAGTGGCCGTCGCTCTCCCGCCCGGCGTACGCGTCGGCGAGCCGGAACACGTCCTTCGGATCACCATCGGCCAGCCTGTCGATCGCCTGGGCCAGCTCCTGCCAGCCGGATTCGGTGTAGAGCGACGAGATGACCGCGTAGAACACCCAGCCGGCGGTGGCCTCCCGCCCGCCGGCGCCGCGTACCGGAGATGCCTTGGCCTTGTCGATGGCCGTGGTGACCGCGGCCCGCGCGTCCGGGGCGATCGGGCACCGGCCGGCGTTCGCCGCGCACCAGCGGGTGAAGTTGGTGAAGGCCCGCTCGAAGCCGCGGGCCTGGCTCTCCGAACCCTCCACCAGCCGCTGCTGCGGGTCGACGGCCCCGTCGAGCACCAACGCCCGCACCCGCTGTGGGTAGAGCTGGGCGTAGGTGGCACCGAGCAGGGTGCCGTAGGAGTAGCCCAGGTAGGTCAGCTTGTCGTCACCCACGGCGGCACGTACCGCGTCCATGTCGCGGGCAGCCTGCTCGGTGCCGTACAACGGCAACTGGTCACCGTACCGGTCGCCGCAGCCGCGCCCGATCCGCTGGCTCAGGCCGACGAAACCGTCGAACTCCGACTGGCTCGCCGGGTCCGGGTCGAAGCCGAAGCTGGCGTCCAGGTCGGCGTCGGAGATGCACTTCACCGGGCTGGACCGGGAGACCCCGCGCGGGTCGAAACCGACGATGTCGAAGCGCTCGGTGATCGAGGCGGGCAGCCCGCCGAACTGGGGACCGAACGACAGGTAGACGGCGGTGTCGACGCCGGAGCCGCCCGGACCGCCCGGGTTGACCACGAGCGAGCCGACCCGGTCACGTTGCTTCGTGGAGCGGGCGCGCAGCAGGGCGATCTCGAAGGTCTCCCCGGCGCCCGGACCGGTGCTCGCCCCGCCGCCGGTGCCCCAGTCGCGGGGTACCGCGATCCGGGCACACTCGTAGCGCATGTTGGGTGCGCCGCGCCCGACCAGGTCGTCGGGCACGTCCGGGCAGGGCCGCCAGGTGGGCGCGCTGCCGGTCGGCGCGGCCGCGCCCTGCACCTCGGTGCGTGGCGCGAACGCCGGCAGCGTGCAACCGGTGGTGAGCAGCGCCGTGACGACGAGGGCGGCCAGCGTGCGACGGATCCGGCGACTGGTCGCCAGCCGAGGCTGATGGGCGGTGCGGATCACGTGCTCCTCCGGGGTCGGGTCGACGGCCAGGCTACGCCGAGCCATCGGCGGCACGGTCCACGGTGGCCGCCGGGTCACCGCGCAGCACCTGGTCCACGTCGAAGCGGATCGGCCGGTCGAGCTGGTCGTAACGGCACGACCGGGGATCGCGGTCCGGTCGCCAGCGGACGAATCGGGCGGTGTGCCGGAACCGTTCGCCCTCCATGGCGTCGTAGCCCACCTCGACCACCAGCTCCGGGCGGACCGGCTCCCACTCCAGGTTCTTGGTGCCGGTCCACCGGCTCACCCCACCCGGGATGCGTTGGCCGCGCTCGTGGTCGCCGTGCACCCACGGATGCTCGCCGCCGGTGTCCCGGTAGGGGGCCAGCTCGTCGAGCAACTCGGCGCGACGGGCCATGGTGAACGACGCGCTCACCCCCACGTGGTGCAGGACCCCGGCGTCGTCGTACAGGCCGAGCAGCAGCGAGCCCACCACCGGGCCGGACTTGTGCCAGCGGAAGCCGGCCACCACCGCATCCGCGGTGCGGGTGTGCTTGACCTTGGACATCAGCCGCTTGCCCGGCTCGTACGGCAGGTCGGCCGGCTTGACGATCAACCCGTCCAGCCCCGCGCCCTCGAACACGTCGAACCACCGACGGGCGGTGTCGGGATCGGTGGTGACCTGGGTGACGTGCACCGGGGGGTGTACTCCGGCCAGCGCCTCGACCAACCGCTCACGGCGAAGCGGGTACGGCTGGTCGAGCAGCGCCTCGTCGCCGACGGCCAGCAGGTCGAACGCGACGAAATCGGCAGGTGTGGTTTCGGCCAGCAGCTTTACCCGGGACGCGGCCGGGTGGATGCGCTGGGCCAGCAACTCGAAATCCAACCTGGGCTGGCCGCTCGGCCCGTCGCGCCGGATGACGATCAACTCACCGTCGACCGCGCACCGCTCGGGCAACTGCCGGCGGGCCTGGTCGACCACCTCGGGGAAATAGCGGGTCATCGACTTGCCGCCCCGGCTGGCCAGCTCGACCTCGTCACCGTCGCGGAACACGATGCACCGGAACCCGTCCCACTTGGGCTCGTAGGTCAACCCGGCGGCGGTGGGAAGCTTGGCGACACTCTTGGCCAACATCGGCTCGACCGGAGGATTGATCGGCAGGTCCACGGCGACCAGTCAATCAGACGGCACCGACAGTCGTGAGGCAGATCACCGTGGGCACTGGGGGT
This sequence comes from Micromonospora sp. NPDC005203, assembly GCF_042872705.1. Taxonomy (NCBI): domain Bacteria; kingdom Bacillati; phylum Actinomycetota; class Actinomycetes; order Micromonosporales; family Micromonosporaceae; genus Micromonospora; species Micromonospora sp. NPDC005203. The sequence continues at coordinate 37,659 of NZ_JBIAKV010000010.1, forward strand.
GGCGTGTCCGCCCACGCGCCGCTCGTCCCGACCGGGCGAATCGAATATTCGCAGGTCAGAGCTACTTTCGCGGGGTGTCCGAGTGGGTCTGTGACTGCTGCGGGCGGTGGCGGGTGAGCGTCGAGCTGATCCGGGGCCGCTACCGCTACCGGCTGACCCGCCGCTACCCGCAGCGGTTCGGTGGCGGCCGGAACGTGCTCGGCGAGGTCGGTTCGGTGCCCGAGCTGGAGGAACTGCTGCGGCTGCGTACCCCGTTGAGCCTGGCCGACCTCCGCGAGGCCGCCTGATCCCGCGGGTGTTGCGCGCGGGTGTCACGATCCATTCCGGCGGCCTCGTCCGCACCCGTGGGCGGTGCGCTACGGCACCGCCCGGAAGGGGACGTGATGCGGTTCGAAGCCACGGCGGAGATCACCGCCGACGCCGAGCAGGTCTGGGCCGTGCTTGTCGACGTGGAGCGCTGGCCGGAGTGGACGGCCTCGGTGACCCGGGTCGAGCGGGGGGAACCGGAGCCGCTCGCCGTCGGCGCGACCGCCCGGTTGACCCAGCCGAAGCTGCGGCCGGCGGTGTGGCGGGTCACCGAGCTGACCGACGGACGGGAGTTCACCTGGGTGTCCGACACCCCCGGGGTGCGGACCCGTGGGGAGCACCGGCTGCTGCCGCTGCCCGACGGTCGTACCCGGGTCGAGTTGGCCATCGACCAGTCCGGGCCGCTGGCCGGCCTGATCGGCCGGCTGTACGGCGGCCTGCTCCGGCGCTACCTGCGCCTGGAGGCCGACGGTCTCAAGCGCCGGTGCGAGCAGTGGACCTGACGTACCCGGAGGTGGGGGCGACCCGGCACGGGCCGCTACCCGGCGGGTACCACCACCTGCGGCACCGGTATCCGTTGCCGGTCGGCTGCTTCGAGGCGGCGGCCGAGGCGGTGCTGACGTGGCGGTTGCACCGCGCCGCCGGGGTCCGGATCCGCACCGACGCCCCCCGGGCCACCGAGGGTGTGCTGGTCAGCTCCGGCCTGGGCGTCGGCCCGGCCCGCATCTGGGGGCCGTGTCGGGTGATCTGGAGCGAGCAGTCGCCGATACTCGCGGGCTTCGGCTACGGCACCCTGACCGGGCACCCGGAGCGGGGCGAGGAGGCGTTCGTGGTCGGCCGCGACCACGACGGCGCGGTCTGGTTCGAGGTACGCGCGTTCAGCCGCCCGAGCCGCTGGTTCACCCGTGCCGGCGGTCCGGCGGTCCGGGCGGTGCAGCACGCGTACGCGTGGTGGCTCGGCCGCACCCTGCGTCGGCTGTGCGCCGGGCGGTGACCGTTCAGTACCGGGCGAACGAGCGGATCGTGGCGCGCGGACCGTACTTCGGCGCGCTGATGCCGGCGGCCCCCAGCAGCAGGCAGACCCGACCGCGGTGACCCCGGAACGGCTCCAGTAGGGCCAACATCCGTGCGTCGTCGCCTCTGGGCTCGCCGGCGAGCGCCCAGGCCACCGTGTTCGGGATGTGGTAGTCGCCGACGCTCACCGCGTCCGCGTCCCCGTACGCGACCCGGACCACCTCGGCGGCCGTCCACGGCCCGATGCCCGCGATGGCGGTCAGCCGGCGGGTCGCGTCGGCGGCGTCGGTGCACCGCTCCAACCGGTCGGCGAGCGCGGCGACCCGCCGCAACGTGTCGGCCCGGCGTTGCTCCACGCCGAACGGGTGGAACACCCAGTACGGGGTGGCGGCCACCGCGGCGGCCTCGGGCGGCAGGAGCAACGGCTGAAGCGGGCCGGGCGCCGGCTCCCGGAAGTGCCGCACGGTCGCCGCGTACGCCCGGTACGCCTCCTTGACGGTGACCTTCTGCTCGAGGACCACGCGCAGCAGGCGAGCGAAGACCTGGCCGGTGCGGGGCATCCGCAGCCCCCGGTGCTCCCGCGCGAGCCGGGCCACCAGGGGGTGCGCCCCGGCCAGCTCGACGAAGCCGGTCAGGTCGTCGTGCAGCCCGGCGATCGCGTCGGCCCGCGCCACCACGTGCGCTCCACCCGGCCCGTAACCCTCGGCGAGCAGCTCACCGGCGGACGACCGCAGCGCCAGGGTGGCCGGCCCGTCCGGGGTGCGGGTGGCCCACCAGAAGGTGCCGTCGACGAACCGTGCGCAAGGGTCGTACGGCGTGAAGGTCAGCGCGTGGACCGACGCCGCCAGCCGGTAGCCGACCGGCGGGCGCAGCACCCGGGTCGCGGCGGGTTCGGTGTTGGTCACCCCACTACTTTGCCAGGTCGCGGCGTGGTCACGGCCACCGCCGGCCCTCCGGGCACGACGGTGGCCGGTCGCGCCCTCCCCGGCTGCGACCGGCCACCGTCGTGCCCGGGGTGTCCCTGATCAGTACGAGTAGCCCGAGCCCTCGGCGTCGTTGGTGCCGCTGTCCGCGGGCGGCGCGACCGGCTTCGGCGTGGAGGTGGGCAGGCAGCTGAGGTTCTTCTTGCCGTCCGGCTGGACCACGAACCAGGTGCCACCAACCGCCTGGCCCTTCCACTGGCCGGGCTTCTTGTCGCCGATGTAGCGGTAGACCGGCCAGCCGGCGATGGTGAGCTGACGGGTGCCGTCCTGGCGGGTCACGCTGCTGACCTTGTCGTCGGAGACGCCGCTGAGCTGCGGGTTGCCGTCGGTCAGCGCCGGCGGCCACACCTCTGCGCACTTCTCGACACAGTTCGACGACGGCGGGTCGGCGGTGTCCTTGTCGAAGCGGTACAGGATCCAGCCCTTCTCGTCGGTGACCACCTTGCCCATCCGGGCAACGCTCTTGCCGACCAACTTCTCGGTCAGGTCGACGTTCGCGGGCGGCGCGTCGGCGACCGGCGCCTCCGCCGACGCCGACGCCTCGGCCTCCACCGACGCGCTGGGCTCGGCCGCGGCGACGGCGACCGGCTCGGCCGCGCTCGAGTTCGCCCCGTCGTAACCTGCGGGAGCGCAGGCCGTTAGTGCGACCATCGCGCTCGCGACGATGACGGTCCGCTTCATCTGTGCCACGTGCCCTCCTCATTCTTGGCGTTCACCCATAGGTACGGAAGGTGGGCTGTCAAGGTTGAAGTAACAACAGTGGTCAATTTCACGAGAATTGGTTGAACCGATTCCAGCGGGAATGCGTACGCCCCCGTGGCGAGACTTCTCGGGCAACGACAGATCGGCGCCGGCCATTGTCGCCATGGCCGGCGCCGATCCGTACGCGAGACTACATCGGTAGCGTGACCAGCGGACTCGCCACACCATTGGCGTCCACCGACTGCACCTGGAGTTGCTTGATGTCAGCCACCGCAGCCGACGTCGACGCACTCAACTCCAGACCCTGCGGCCGAGTGCTGGTGCCGTAACCGCCGTCCGGAACAGACCAGCTCGAAAGGACCTCGGTGCTGGCGTTCTTGCGCACCACCACCAACCGGCAGGTGCGCGGGCCGGGCAACTTCCGCAGGCTGAAGTTGATGCGCGTCCCGTACTCCCGTTTCACCAGGAACATGGTGGTCTGCACACCGGTCGTCGGGTCGGTGGCCTCGACCTGGTCGCCCTCCTCCTCGGTGCCGCCGACGCCCGGACCGCTCGGCGGGGCCGTCGGCCCGGGGGTCACCGGGTCGACAGGTGCGCTCGGCGTCGCGCCGGCGAGCGGCGCCGGTCCGCTGTCGGTCACGTTGACGAAGCCGTACCCGCTGAGTGCGCCGAAGACCACCACCGCGGCGGCCGTCGCGAGCAGCTGACGAAACCGGGTACGCCGCCGGTCGGCCCGGACCGCGCCCAGCGTCCGGTTCAGCAACGCCGGGTCGGTAGCCGTCTGCTCCAGCGCCATCATCGTCTCGCCGTCGATGTCGGAGAGCAGCCCGACCACCGGCACCATCGTCTCCAACTCGGCCGCGCACGCCCAGCAGGTCGCGAGATGCTCCTCGAACCGCTCCGTGTCCTGCTCGTCGAGCACACCGAGCGCGTACGCCGCGACGTCCATGTGGTCCGGCCGGCTCATTCTGTCACCCCCCGCTCCTGCAGAGCCGTGCGCAGCGCGCGCAGCGCGTAGTAGACCCTCGACTTGGCGGTGCCGAGCGGTAGCCCCAACTCCTCGGCGGCCTCCGGCACCGTCCGCCCCCGGAAGTACGTCGAGATCAGGATCTCCCGGTGCGACTGGCTGAGCGTACGCAGCGCGTCCGCGACAGTCATGGTCCGCAGCACCCGGTCGGTGCTGTCCGCCTCGGCGAACGCGGTGAGATCCCGGTCGTACGTCTCCGGCGGCCGAGCCTCCTGGCTGCGGTGCTCGTCGATGGCGATCCGACGGGCCACCGTGACCAGCCACGGCCGCAGCGACCCCTGCCCCTGCCCCTGCGTGCCCAGGCGGTGCGCGTTGCGCCAGGCCCGCAGCAGCGTCTCCTGGACGATGTCCTCCGCACGCTGCCGGTCCCCCCCGGTAAGACGCATCACGAACATCAGCAACGGACCGGCGTGCTCGGCGTAGAGCAACCGGATCAACTGGTCGGAGTGGCTGGCCTCGGTTGTCGTCGCCTGATGGCGTCCGGGCGCCGGTCGCGGCGTCACCGGACCATTCTGGCGAGACGGCGCGTGCGCGTCGACCCCCCGGGCAGACGACGTCGGCCGTGACGAGGACCGCGCCGACATCCAGTCCGCGCCAACCACGTCGCCATGCCAACCGGCCGCCACCGCGTGCATGCAGACCTCCGGGGTGTCCGTAACCATCGCCGGCCCACGAAGCGGGCCGCCCGGTGGTACGTAGCAGCACCCCGAGCGGATCAACGAACGGCGAAAATTTCCCCCACCGTCGTTGAGTGGGCGGTCAGCGACGGACGGAGAACAGGCCCGGTGGCGGCGGATCCGAGCCGGTCGCGTCGGCGTCGTGGACCACAGGCGCGCCGCTGGCGAAGCGGTCCAACTCGTCGCCGGCCACCACCCGGCCCGGGAACCAGTCGCCGGCGGCGCGCCGGGTCAGCTCCGGCACCGGGGGCGTGGACCGCCCGGCGACCAGCACCAGATTGCCGTACCGGCGGCCCCGCAACACCGCCGCGTCCCCGACCAGGCAGGCCTGCGGCAACACCGAGCGGACCGTGGCGACCTGCCCCCGCGCGTGCCGCAACGGCGGGCCGTCGGCCAGGTTCGCCAGATACCAGCCCGCCGGGCGGAGCACCCGGGCCACCTCGGCCGCGTACTCCACCGAGGTCAGATGAGCCGGGGTGCGGGCACCGGCGAACACGTCGGCGACCACCACGTCGTAACTGGCGTCCCGGGTGGCGGTCAACACGGCCCGCGCATCCTCCACGCGGACCCGCAGCCGGGCGTCGGACGGCCACGGCAGCACCCTGCGGACCAGCTCCACCAGCGCGCCGTCCACCTCGGCCACCCGCTGGGTGGAGCCGGGCCGGGTGACCGACACGTAGCGGGGCAGGGTCAGTGCCCCGCCACCCAGATGCAGCACCCGCAGCGGCTCACCCGCCGGTGCGATCAGATCCACCGCGGCGGCCAGCCGCCGCACGTACTCGAACTCCAGGTGCGTCGGGTCGGTCAGGTCGACGTGCGACTGCGGCGCGCCGTCCAGCAACAGCGTCCACGAGCCGGGCCGGTCCGGGGCCGGCACCAGCTCGGCCTGCCCCGTGTCGACAGGCTCGACCACCCGGTCAGCCGCCCGTTTACGTCCCATCCCGACAAGTATCCGCGGTCAACGGGCCGCGCGGGCCGCGGCGGTCAACGCGCGGTGCAGCAACCGGGAATCGCCGAGCAGGGCACGCAGCCGGCGCTCCAGCCCGGCGATCGGAATCAGGTTCTGTGGGGCCCGCGGGTCCTTGTACGGGGTGGAGGCGAAGCGGGGCAGGGTGACGAGCGACAGGTCGGCCAACTCGATCGCCGCCTCGACGGGCAGGTCAGCCGAACACTCCACCCGGACGATGCCCGCCCACGGGGCGCCGATCGCCACCGGCAACCGCAGATACCACGACCAGCCACCCCAGGCGGTGCCCAGCCGGAACACCGGTGAACGCTCACCTGACGCCAGACCGGTCACCACCGTGGTCAGTCGGGCATCCAGATACTGGCTGTGCTGGGTCTTGATGTAGCCCAGCGTGCGCGGCAGTTGCCGGCGACTCCGCAACGGGCCGTCCACCACCAGCAGATCGCCGTCGACCCGGGCGGCGTCGGACACCGCCACCTCCAGCGCGGTCAGCGGACCCTGCACGGCGGCCGGCAACTTCGCCAGCTCACCCGTGCCACCCACCCGGTGCACCGGGTAACGGATCGAGCCCGCCACCACATCCTGCGCCGACGGGCTCGCGGTGAACAGGCCCCGACCCACCCGGGTACCGGCCAACTGCGCGGCACCCCGACCCAGGTCGCAGCGGACCACCCCGGCCGCGTACGAGGCGGCCAGACCGGGGAACGACAGGCCGTCGGCCTCCGCCGTCCAGATGCTCGCGTCGATCCGGCGGACCCCGTCGACGAGCAACACCACGTCGGGCGCCTGCACCGCAGGGCGTACCCCGATCGCCCGCCAGTCCACCGCGGGCAGCTCCACGTCCGCGTCGACCTGCGCGCTGCTCGGCGCGGCCGGCCCGGCGGTCGACGCCTCGAACGACGCACCGTACGCCGGATCCCACGAATCCACGAAGAACGCGGGGTCGCTCACCGAGCTGGCCTTTCGTTCGCGACTGCGGGGCTCCGCTGCGCTGCACTCCTCGCGCTCACCGGGCCCGCCTTTCGTTCGCGACTGCGGGGCTCCGCTGCGCTGTACTCCTCGCGCTCACCGGGCCCGCCTTTCGTTCGCGACTGCGGGGCTCCGCTGCGCTGCACTCCTCGCGCTCACCGGCCCGTCCGCTCCACGCGCGCGGAACGCGCATCCTTGCGCACCTCGAAGCGGACCGGGATGCGTTCGGCCAGCGCCGGCACGTGGGTGACCACGCCGACCATCCGGTCGCCCCGGGCCGCCAGGTTTTCCAACGTGGCGGCGACCGTGTCCAGGGTCGCGGCGTCGAGCGTGCCGAAGCCCTCGTCCAGGACTATCGACTCCAGGCTCGCCGCCGTCGTCGACATCCCGGCCAGCTGCTCGGAGAGCGCCAACGCCAACGCCAGCGACGCCTGGAACGTCTCGCCGCCGGAGAGGGTGCGCACCCCCCGGCGCAGACCCGCGTCGTGGTGGTCGACCACCACGAACTCGCCCTTGTCGTGCACCAGTTCGTACTGGCCGGAGGACAGCTCCCGCAGGATCCCCGACGCGCCGTCGACAAGCAGGTCCAACGCCTCGGCGAGCAACCACCGCTCGAAGTTGTTGGCCCGCAGGTGCCCGGCGAGCGCGCGCGCCACCTGCGCCTCCCGCTCGTGCCCCGCCCGCTGCTCGCGCAACGTGCCGGCCTGCTCGCGACGCTCGTGCAGCCGCCGCCGTTCGGCGTCGGCCCGCTCGAGGGCCACTGTCGCGGCGTGCACCGGGTCGTCACCGACCGGCACGTCGGCGTCGGCGAAGATGCCGGTGATGCGCCGCTGCACCGCGTCGGCCACCGACTCCGCCTCGGTGACCGCGACGGCCCGGCTCGCCCGATCGGCGCGGCGGCGGTCCGCCTCGGTCGCCGCCCAACCGGTGAGCGCCACCCACGCGACGGCCACGTCGTCGCGATCGGTCACCGGCGGGCCGAACCGGGCCAACCCGTCGCGGGACGTGTCGAACGCCCGCCATGCCGCCCGTAGCCGCTCCTCGGCGGCGTCCACCCCGGCCCGGGCCTGGCGCGCGGTCTCGCGGCCGGCCAGCACCGCGGTCGCCGCGTCCTCCAGCGCACGCCGCAACCGGGCGTGCTCGGCCAGCTCCCGGCGCAACACCGCCGGCTCCGCCGCCCCGGCGAGCTGCCCGTCCAACTCGGCCAGTCGGGCGTCCACCTGCTCCTGCCGGGCCCGCGCCTGCACCAGCAGCCGCTCCAGGTCCCGCGCCGCCGCGTCGCGCTCCTGCACGGTCGCCTGCGCGGCCTTGGTCGCGGCCCGCGCCGCCTTGCCCGCCGCCGTCGCCGCCGCCACCGCCGAATCGGCAGGCACCGCCGGCACCCGCTCCACCTGCTGCTCGCAGACCGGGCAGGCCGCGCCGGCGTGCAGGTGCACCCGCAGGCTGACCGCCAGGTCGGTGGCCTTCGCCTCCTCGTGCGCCCGGAAGGCCGCCTCCAACTCGACGTCGGCCCGCTCGGCGACCACGCGGGCGGCGGCCAGGGCCGCCACCGCAGTGGCGTGCTCGTCGTTCGCCGCGCGTACCGCCGCGCGGACCGTGTCGGCCTCGCCGGACAGCCGGCCCCGATCGTCGTACGCCCGCAGCAGCAGCCGCACCGCGCTCTCGTCGCCGGCACCGGCCAGCTCGCCGCGCAGCTTCTCCTCCCGCTCCTCGGCCAACGACACCCCGGTCGCCGCCGCCTCCGCGTCGGCCCGCGCCGCGGTGACCGCGCGGGCCACCTCGGCCACCCCGCGCGGCGCGCGCACCCCGGTCAGGACGGTCAGCTCGTCGTCGAGGGCGGTCAGCGCCGCCGCCGCCTCCCGGGCGGTGAGCCGGGCCGTAGCCAGCTCCGGCACCGCCGCGGCCACCCTGCCGGCCAGCTCGGCCATCCGGTCGACCCGCGCGTCGGCCTCGGCCAACGCCTCGTCGTCCACGCCGGTCAGCCCGGCGAGCACCTGGTCGACCGCCTCCAGTCGGGCCTCCGCCTGCCCGGCGCGCGCCGTGGCCTTCTTCTGCACGTCCTCGTAGACCCCGAGGCCCAGGAGGTTGACCAGGATCTGCTGCCGGGTCGCCGGCTTGGCGTGCAGGAAGTCCGCGAACTGCCCCTGCGGCAGCACCACACAGCTGGTGAACTGCTCGTACGGCAGCCCGACCGCCTCCAGCACCGCCTGCTCCATCTCAGCAGGGGTGCCGGCCACCACCTCACCGAGGTCGTCCGGGCTCAACCCGGTGTCCAGTTTGGTCACGTCGAAGCCGGCCGGCATCAGCTGCAACCCGGCGTTCGCGGTTTTCACGTTGCCCCGGCCGTCCCGGCGAACCACCCGGGTCGCCACGTACCGGGCGCCGCCGGACTCGAAGACCAACCGCACCCGCGCCTCGGTCGCCGACGGCGCGAGCGCGTTCGCCAACCCCCGGGCGCCACCCCAGCGGGGCACCATGCCGTAGAGGGCGAAGCAGATCGCGTCCAGCACCGTCGACTTGCCCGAACCGGTCGGGCCGATCAGCGCGAAGAAGTCGGCGTCGGTGAAGTCGACCGTGGTCTCGTCCCGGAAGACCGTGAACCCGGCCATGTCCAACCGCATCGGACGCATCAGTGCTCGACCTCCTCGAAAAGCTCGTCGAAGAGCTCCCGGACACCCTCGTCGGCGTGGCCCCGGCTGTCCAGGTAGTCGGCGAACAACTCCCGCGGCGAACGCCCCGAACGCTGGGCGATGCGCGCGCCGCTGCCCGCGGCGGTCAACAGCTCCGGGTCGATCCGGATCTCCAGGGCCCGGGGGAGCAGCTCCTGCACCTCCTCGCGCAGGCCGGCGCGGGGCTGCTCGCGCACGTACACCCGCAGCCAGGCGTCCGGTGCCTCGATCTCGGCGAGCTGGGCCAGGGTGCCCCGCACCGTGCGCAGCGCGCTCGCCGCCGTCACCGGCACCTCCCGCACCCGGGCGGCGGTGCTGGCCGTCACCTCGACGATCGTCACCGAGGGGACGTTTTCCTGCTCACCGAAGTCGACAGCGAGCGGACTGCCGCTGTAGCGCACCGGGCAGGGGCCCGCGACCCGCTGCGCCCGGTGCAGGTGACCCAGCGCCACGTAGTGCGCGGTGGCCGGGAAGACGGTGGCCGGGACGGCGTAGCCCAGCACGGTGTGCGCGTCGCGTTCGCCGCCACCGGTGGCCGCGCCGGTCACCGTGAGGTGCGCGGTGACCAGGTGCACCCGGTCCGGTTCGGTGAAACTCTCGGTCAGCCGCCCCAGCACCCGGCCCAGGTGGTCGGCGTACGTCTGGTTGGTCTCCGCGGCGCTCAGGTCGTACATCTCCAGGGCGCGGACCGCGTACCGCTGGGACAGGAACGGCAGCGCGGCCAGCCGCCACCGCTCACCGCCGGCGGTGCTGCCGTCGATCATGTGCTCGTCGGGATCTTCCCGCACTCCACCGCGGAGCGTGATGCCGGCGGCATCGGCCCACGGTCGCAGCGCGTCCAACGCGGGGCCGTTGTCGTGGTTGCCACCGATCGCGACCACGTCCGCGCCGGTACGCCGCAGCGCGGTCAACGCCCGGGTGACCAGCCGGGTCGCCTCGGAGCTGGGCGCGGCGGTGTCGTAGAGGTCACCGGCGACGATCACCAGATCCGGCTGCTCGGCACGGGCGATGTCGATCACGCCGGCCAGCACGGCCTTGTGCTCGTCGGCCCGGGACTGCCCCTTGAGCACCTTTCCCACGTGCCAGTCGGAGGTGTGCAGGATCTTCATGGCTGTGCTTGCCTTCCGTTCGCGACTGCGGGGCTCGCAAGCTCACTCCTCGCGCTCACCTGTGCCGGCCCTAGCTAGAACGGGATGTCGTCGTCGGAGCTGCCGCCGCCCGAACCCACCACGGCGAACGGGTCGGCGGACTGGGTGATCGAGCGCAACGTCTCCGATGGTGCCCGGCCCGCCTCGGAGACCCGGGTCGCCCAGGCCGGGAACGGGAACTCCAGGCACAGCGGCACCGGAATGTCCGGCTGGTTGACGAACATCGTGCCCGGCTTGGCCAGCAACGCCCGCTGCCGTTGCGCCGGCGGGAGGAAACCGTACTCCGGGCGGGAGGCCTCGGCCGGGTCGAGTCGGCCGACCACCCGGATCGCCGAGTTGGTGACGATGCGCCGCTCCACCTCACTCGCCGTCTGCTGCGCGCCGATCAGGATCACCCCGAGCGAGCGGCCCCGCTCGGCGATGTCGAGCAGCACCTCCTTGATCGGCGAGGAGCCCTCCCGGGGGGCGTACTTGTTGAGCTCGTCGAGGACGACGAAGAGCAGCGGCTTGGCGGTGCCGGACTTTTCCTTGCGCTCGAACTCGCTCTTCAGCGTCACGCCCACCACGAACCGCTGCGCGCGGTCCGGAAGGTTGTGCAGGTCGACCACCGTCACCTGCGCCGACTCGCTGGTGTTGATCGAGTGCGGGCGACGGGTGGCCAGGTCGCCGCGGATCAGCCGGGCGAGGTCCTTCTTGCTGCCGATCAACCGGCGGGCGAACGCGTTGACGGTGCCCAGCCCGACCGCGCTGCCGGCCCAGTCGGAGCGGGTCTCGTCGTCGTTGAGCGCCTCGACGATGTGGTCGACCAGGTCACCGTAGGAGCCGAGCCGCACCCCGTCGATGCTCACCCCGCCGTCGGCCGGCTGGGCGTAACGGGCCAGGTGCGCGGTCACCGAGTGGACCACCATCGTGTACTGCTGGCGCTCGTCGTCGGCGTCGGCGAAGACGTACGGCAGCAGGCGGTCGGCGCAGAATTCGCTCAAGGTCCAGTAGAACGAGTCCACCCCGGTGAGCCGGCTGCTCACATCCGGTGTGCCCGCCGCGTCACCGACCCGGGGCGGGGCGTACACCCGCACGTCGGGGAAGGGGCCGGCGCTCAACCCGAGCTTCGCGTACGCCGCGCGGGTGGGATCGTCGAGGCGGGAGTTGGGGTGGTCCAGGAAGAGCAGGTCCTCACCCTTGACGTTGAAGATCAGCGCCTTGGCGTTTACCGCGTCGCCGCCCAGCACGCCGGAGCGGAAGACCGAGTAGAGCAGGAAGGTCGCGAAGCTGGTCTTGGTGGCCACCCCGGAGATGCCGGAGATCGAGACGTGCGCGCCGCGGCTGCCGTCGAGGAAGTCGGCGTTGAGATAGACCGGGACGCCGTCGCGACCCATCCCCATCGGGATGCGCCGCTCCATCCGGTCGAAGTGCAGCGCGCGGGCCCGGGCGTCGCCCTCGGCCCGGAACACCACCGCGCCCGGGGTCGGCGGCACGTACAGCTCCGGATCGACGCGTGTCGTGGTGACCTCGGCCGCCTCCTGCACCTGCGCGGGGAGCGTGCCGTCCGCGATGGCGAACACGTCGGAGTCGAACTGGGCGCCCTCGTGACGCGCGCGGACCTGGGTGACCACCCCGGCGATCGTCACCGGCTCCCGGTCCGGCAGCTCCCGCCGGGTGACCACCACGTCGTCGAGCTGGAGATAGCTGCCGGGCGCCACGGCCGTCCAGAACTGCAACGGGGTGGCGTCGGCGGTGCCCAGCACCCGCCCGACCGCCTCGCCAGGGCTGTCGAGGTCGGCGTCGGTCATCGGGCGACTCGGGTCGGTCGGGCGGCACGGTCGGGAACCATGAGGTGCATCCTGCCCGAGGAGTACGACAGGTCGCCACGCGACGCGTCGGACGACACCCTGCGCCGTCGGGCCCGCGACGGTGGGTGTGTGACCGGACGACGGCCCGTTACGGGCGGGCGTGGCGCAGCAGGAGGACACCGTCCTCGGCGGCCAGCACGTGCCGCAGGGTGAGCGGGCGCGGCGGCGCGGGGTCTCCCGCGCTGATCCGGCCCGGTCCGGGGCCGGCCAGCAGTGGTGAGACGGTGAGGCACAGCTCGTCCACCAGGTCGGCGGCGGTGAGCGCGCCGAACAGGTGCGGGCCGCCCTCGCAGAGCAGTTGGGTCAGCCCGCGTCGGTGCAGTTGGGCGAGGCCGACGGCCAGGTCGACCCGTTCGGTGCCGCAGCGCAGCAGGTCGGCGACGTCGGTCAGGCCGGGCGGCGGCTCGGCGTCGGCGTGGGTGAGCACGATCGGCCGGGTCGGGGCGTCGGCGAAGGCGGCCTGCGTCGGATCCAGGTCCAGCGAGCCGGAGACGACCACGAGCGTGGGGTACTCGGCCAGCCCGTGCTCGCGTCGCCAGGCGCGGCGGCGCTCGTCGAGGCGGATTGCACGGTATCCCTCGTGGCGCAGCGTGCCGGCGGCCACCACCAGCGCGTCGCAGAGCATCCGCAGCAGCCCGAACACCCGTTTGTCCGGCTGCCCTGAGAGCCCGGCGGAGTAGTCGTCCACGCTTACCGCGCCGTCCAGGCTGGTGACGAAGTTGACCCGCAGGCGGGGCTCGTCCGCGCGCTGGTAGAGGGCGGTCAGCGCAGCGTCGTCGAGTGGCTGCGTCGACGGCTCGGGCCAGAGCCGTCGGATCGGAATTCCGACGCTCATTCGCCGGCCGGACCGGTGACCGGAGGGGTCGGTTCGGCGGTACGGTGCTGGCAGTCGCACCAGTTCCGGCCCGGGCAGTCGTCGTGTCGCCGGGCCCGGCACGCTCGGCAGATCATGCTCGCAGCCTAAGCCGCGGGAGGACAGGACAGCATGCCGCGTCAGATCTTCCAGCTGAAGATGTCCCTCGCCGGCGTCCGCCCGCCGGTGTGGCGACGGGTGCTCGTGCCGGCCGGCTACACGCTGGACCGGTTACACCGGGTGGTGCAGCACGCGATGGGTTGGCGCGACTGCCGCCTGCACTCGTTCGAGATCGACGCGATGCAGTACGGCGAACCCGACCCGGACGGGGAGTTGGCCCTGCACGACGAGTTGGACGCGCGGTTGGACGCGGTGCTCGGCAAGGGCAGCCGGTTCTCCTACACCTACGACTTCGGCGACTGGTGGGAGCACGACCTGGTCGTGGAGGACGCGTTGGCCGCGGACCCGGACGAGCGGTATCCGGTGTGTCTGGACGGCGAGCGGGCCTGTCCGCCGGAGGGCGTCGGCGGGCCGTCGGGCTACCAGGCGCTCCTGGTCGCGTTGGCCGACGGCGACGACCCGGTCGGGCCGATCGATCCGCGGCACGCGACGCTGCGCGACTGGGTGGGGTCCACCTTCGACCCGTCCCGGTTCGACCCGGTTCGGACCACCACCCTGCTGCGCCGCTTCTGCTGAAAATCGACGCAGGTCGAGGCCGAGTTTCGGGCCTGGTGGAGCGGTAACGATCTGGGAACGCTCCCAACACCCTATTGACACCCCCGTTACCTGTCGGCAATCTCATGGGAGCGCTCCCGGAGGTGGCATGGGTCACTCGAACACCCTGGCGTGGCGCGATGAGCACCCCCCACCACACACATCAGCCTCACCACCGGAAAGAGGGGTCAGCGAATGAGTGTCACCACGCGGCGTACCCGCCTGGCGGCCGCTGCCCTGGCCGCGATCACCGCGGTCAGCGGTCTCGCAGCCTGCGGCAACGACGACGACAAGCCGGCGGCCGGCGAAAAGCCTGCCAAGCTGGTCGTCGACACCTTCAGCGAGTTCGGCTACGACGAGCTCGTCAAGCAGTACGAGAAGGACACCGGCATCAAGGTCGAGCTGCGCAAGACCGCGCAGCTCAGCGAGTACCGGCCGAAGCTGGTCCGCTACCTGGCCACCGGCAAGGGCGCGGCGGACGTCACCGCCCTGGAAGAGGGCATCCTCAACGAGTTCAAGACCAACCCGAAGAACTGGGCCGACCTCAACCCGTTGATCGCCGACCACTCCAAGGAGTACCTGCCCTGGAAGTGGGAGCTGGGCAAGGCGCAGGACGGTCGGTTGGTCGGTCTGCCGACCGACGTCGGCAGCCTCGCCGTCTGCTACCGCAAGGACCTGTTCCAGGCGGCCGGCCTGCCCACCGAGCGCGACCAGGTGTCGGCGCTCTGGTCGGACTGGAAGGGCTACCACGACGCCGGTCTGAAGTACAAGCAGGCCACCGGCAAGGCGTTCGTCGACTCGATCACCGCTGTCTCCAACGGTGTGATGTTCCAGGGCAACGGTGATCTGTTCTACGACAAGGAAAACAACATCATCGCGGACACCAGCCCCGCGGTGAAGAACGCCTGGGACACCGCCACGTCGATGGCGGACATCTCCGCCAAGGTGCAGACCTGGTCGCCGGAGTGGTCGGGTGGCTTCAAGCAGGGCACCTTCGCCACCACCTTCTGCCCGTCCTGGATGCTCGGCATCGTGTCGGACAACTCGGGTGCGGCCAACAAGGGCAAGTGGGACGTCGCGGCCGTGCCGGGTGGCGGCGGCAACTGGGGTGGCTCGTGGCTCGCGGTTCCGGAGCAGAGCAAGTACCCGAAGGAGGCGGCGAAGCTCGCCGAGTACCTGACCAACGCGAAGAGCCAGGTGGACGCCTTCAAGCTCAAGGGCCCGCTGCCCACCAACCTGGAGGCGCTGAAGAACGACGCGTTCCTCAGCTACACCAACGAGTACTTCAGCAACGCGCCGACCGGCAAGATCTTCGGGGAGAGCGTCGCCAAGATCCAGCCGACCTACCTGGGTCCGAAGCACCAGGCGGTGAAGGAGAACGCCTTCGAGCCGGCCCTGCGGGCGTTCGAGAACGGGCGAGCCGACAAGGCGAAGGCCTGGGAGCAGTTCACGAAGGACGCCAAGACTCAGGGCGCCTTCTGAGTGAGTGATTCCCTGCCGGTGGCGTTCGGGGGTTCCCGGACGCCACCGGCCGGTCCCCTCCGCGTAGCGCCCTGCGCGAGGGCCCCCGGGCCTCGCCGGAAAAGGAAATTCGCATGAGCCTGTCGGCCACGACGGCACCGCCGTCGCCAGCAGCACCGCCTTCTCCCGACGTCTCTTCCCGACGTAGCCGGGCAAGGCTACTCAACCGCCTCGACGTCAAGTACTCGCCGTATCTCTACATCGCCCCGTTCTTCCTGATCTTCGGTGTGTTCGGGTTGTACCCGATGCTGCGTACCGTCTGGATGTCCCTGCACGACTGGGACATGATCGGCGACCACACGTTCATCGGCTTCGACAACTACACCCGGCTGGTGTCCGACGAGTACTTCTGGAACGCGCTGGTCAACACGTTGGGCATCTTCGCCCTGTCGACCATCCCGCAGTTGTTGCTCGCCCTCTTCCTGGCGAACCTGCTCAACCGGACCTTCCTGCGCGCCAAGACCTTCTTCCGGATGGCCATCTTCGTACCGAACGTGGTGTCGGTGGCCGCGGTCGCGATCGTCTTCGGGATGCTGTTCCAGCGGGAGTTCGGCCTGTTCAACTGGCTGCTCAGCCTCGTCGGTGTCGACGCGGTCGACTGGGACGGCCAGCGGTGGAGCTCCTGGTTCGCCATCTCCACGATGGTCAACTGGCGGTGGACCGGTTACAACACCCTGATCCTGCTCGCCGGCATGCAGGCGATCCCGAAGGACCTCTACGAGGCCGCGGCGATCGACGGCGCCGGCCCGTGGCGGCAGTTCTGGCAGATCACCCTGCCGATGCTCAAGCCCACCTTCGTCTTCGTGGTCATCCTCTCCACGATCGGCGGCATGCAACTCTTCACCGAGCCCCTGCTCTTCGCCAACGGCAACATCCTCGGCGGCGACCAGCGGGAGTTCCAGACGCTGGCCATGTACATGTACGAGATGGGCATCGAGAACCTGAGCACCGCCGGCTACGGAGCCGCGGTCGCCTGGGCGATCTTCATGATCATCGTCGTGGTGTCGCTGTTCAACTTCCTACTCGTCCGCCGCTCGGCGAAGTGAGGAGAGATCGATGACCTCGGCCTCCCAGCGCCTGTGGCGCACAAGTCCGCTGACCTACGTCGCGCTCGTCCTGGCGGCGCTGCTGTCGATCTACCCGTTCTACTACATGCTGGTGATCGCCACTCGCAGCCTGGACCAGATCAACGACGTGCCGCCACCGATCACCCCCGCCGGCGCGTTCGGTGACAACTTCCAGCGGGTGCTCGACAACGACGCCGCCAACTTCTTCACCGGCATGATGAACTCGGTCATCGTCTCCTCGGTGGTCACCCTGTCGGTGGTGCTCACCGGGTCACTGGCCGGGTTCGCCTTCGCCAAGCTGCGGTTCAAGGGCAGCAACGCCCTCCTGCTGGCGATCATCATCACCATGATGATCCCGACCCAGATGGGGCTCATCCCGCTCTGGAGCATGATGCAGGACCTGGGCTGGTACGACACCCTCTACGCGGTCACCGTGCCGTTCCTGGTCACCGGCTTCGGCGTGTTCATGATGCGGCAGTACGCCAGCCAGGCGATCTCCGACGAGCTGATCGAGGCCGGTCGGGTCGACGGGGCGAGCACGTTCCGGATCTACTGGAGCATCGTGCTGCCCGCGCTGCGCCCCGCCGCCGGCGTCCTCGGTCTGCTGACCTTCATGGAGACCTGGAACTCGTTCATCTGGCCGTACGCCATCCTCACCCCGGAGAACCCGACCCTGCAGGTCTCGCTCTCCTTCCTGTCGTACGCCTACTACACCGACTACTCCCAGGTGTTCGCCGCCACGGCGATCGGCACCATCCCCCTGGTAATCGTCTTTCTCGTGTTCGGCCGCCAGATCATCGGCGGGATCATGGAAGGTGCCGTCAAGTCGTGAGCAACCCCGCCAGCCCCAACGCCGTCGACGTCCTCGACGAGCGCCCCGGGCTGACCTTCCCACCCGGTTTCCTGTGGGGGGCCGCGACCGCGGCATACCAGATCGAGGGGGCGGCGGCCGAGGACGGCCGTACCCCGTCGATCTGGGACACCTTCAGCCACACTGACGGTCGGGTCGTCGCCGGGCACACCGGCGACGTCGCGTGCGACCACTACCACCGGCTCGGCGACGACGTCGCCCTGATGGCCGAGCTGGGCCTCAAGTCGTACCGTTTCTCGGTCTCCTGGTCCCGGGTGCAGCCCGGCGGCGTCGGCGCGGCCAACCCGCAGGGGTTGGACTTCTACCGCCGGCTGGTCGACGAGCTGCTGGCCAACGGCATCGAGCCGTGGCTGACCCTCTACCACTGGGACCTGCCGCAGCCGCTGGAGGACGCCGGCGGCTGGCCGGCCCGGGACACCGCGGCCCGCTTCGCCGACTACACGACACTGGTGGCCGACGCGCTCGGCGACCGGGTGCGCTACTGGACCACGCTGAACGAGCCGTGGTGCTCGGCGTTCCTCGGCTACGGCGCCGGTGTGCACGCCCCCGGCCGCACCGACGGTGCGGACGCGGTGCGTGCCGGGCACCACCTGATGCTCGGTCACGGCCTGTCCGTGCAGGCGCTGCGGGCCGCCCGGCCGAGCGCCGAGGTGGGCGTGACGGTCAACCTCTACCCGGTCGACCCGGCCACCGACGCCCCGGCGGACGTGGACGCCGCCCGCCGGATCGACGGGTTGGCCAACCGGTTCTTCCTCGACCCGCTGCTGCGGGGGTCGTACCCGGAGGACCTGGTGGCCGACCTGCGCACGGTGACCGACTTCGACCACGTGCACGACGGTGACCTGGCGACCATCGCCACGCCGCTGGACCTGGTTGGGGTCAACTACTACAGCCGGCACGTGGTCGCGGCGTCGGCCGAGGGTGCCGCGATCGATCCGGCCCCGTCGTGCTGGCCGGGCAGCGAGGACGTCCGGTTCGTCACCCGTGGCGTCCCGGTGACCGACATGGGCTGGGAGATCGACGCCCCGGGCCTGGCCGAGACGCTGCGTCGGGTGCACGGCTACACCGACCTGCCGCTGTACGTCACCGAGAACGGCTCCGCGTTCGTCGACTCGGTGGTCGACGGGCAGGTCGACGACGTAGACCGGCTGGCCTACTTCGACGCCCACCTGCGCGCCGCGCACGAGGCGATCAACGACGGAGTTCCCCTGCGGGGATACTTCGCCTGGTCGTTGATGGATAATTTCGAATGGGCCTGGGGTTACACCAAGCGGTTCGGCATGATCCACGTCGACTACGACAGTCAGGTCCGCACCCCCAAGTCCAGCGCCAAGTGGTACGCCTCGGTGATCCGGCGCAACGGTCTGGCCGCACAATAGGCTCGGGCCAGCCATCAGGACGGCCCTGGCGTCCACCTCTCGCAGGTGGCGCCGGGTCCGTCCGCCGTCGGAGGAGCAGACGATGACAACGCAGCGCACCCGGTCACTCGGGCGTCCGACCCTCGATGCGGTCGCGGCACGCGCCGGTGTCGGTCGCGGCACGGTCTCCCGCGTGGTCAACGGCTCGCCGCAGGTCAGTCCGGAGGCCCGGGCCGCGGTCCAACAGGCCATCGCCGAGCTGGGGTACGTGCCGAACCGAGCCGCCCGCGCGCTCGTGACCCAGCGGACCGACTCCGTCGCGCTCGTGGTGTCCGAGTCCGGTGAGCGGGTCTTCACCGAGCCGTTCTTCGCCGCGATCGTCCGGGGGATCAGCTCCGGCCTGCTGGAGACGCCGATGCAGCTCTGGCTGGCCATGGCGCAGTCGCCGGTGGAGCGGGAGCGGGTCGAGCACCACCTGACCAACCAGCACGTCGACGGCGTACTGCTGCTGTCGTTGCACGACTCCGACCCGCTGCCGACGCTGCTGGAGGAGCGCGGCCTGCCCGCGGTCCTCGGCGGTCGGCCCGCCCGGATGCTGCAACCGGGCGCCCAGCCGGCCTGGTTCGTCGACGTGGACAACGTTGGCGGGGCCCGGCAGGCGGTCGAGTACCTGGCGAGGCAGGGGCGACGTCGCATCGCCACCATCGCCGGCACCCAGGACATGGGCGTGGGCCTGGCCCGCCTGGCCGGCTACACCGAGGCCGTGAAGGCCACCGGGGCCGGCGTCAACCCCGACCTGATCGCGTACGGCGACTTCAGCGAGGGCAGCGGCGCGTCCGCCATGCGCCGGCTGTTGGACGTCTGCCCGGACCTGGACGCGGTCTTCGTCGCGTCCGACCTGATGGCGTTCGGCGCGCTGCGTACGCTGCGGGAGGCCGGCCGTCGGGTGCCGGAGGACGTCGCGGTGATCGGCTTCGACGACGCGACGATCGCCCTCCGGGCGGACCCGCCGCTGACCACTGTCTTCCAACCGGTCGAGGAGATGGGCCGACAGATGGCCCGCCTGCTGGTGGCCCGGATCCGCGGCGAGGACCTCCCGGCCACGCACCTCCTCCTGGACACCCACCTGATCCACCGCGCCAGCGCCTGACCTCGCACGGCGCGTCCCCCGCGCCTCCCGCCCGCACCCGTGATCATGGATTTGCCCTGGACATTCCCGGCATCCTGCCCCGCCAACTCCATGATCAGAGAGGCCGGCGGGCAAGATCGTGCTCGATCCTGGATGTAGTGGTCTCCCGGGCGACCGAACACCACTAGATCCAGGATCGAGCACGATCTCGGCGCGG
>NZ_JBIAKV010000010.1:57797-71668 GCF_042872705.1 Micromonospora sp. NPDC005203
CGGGGCGCGGGGCGCGGGGCGCGGGGCGCGGGGCGCGGGGCGCGGGGCGCGGGGCGCGGGGCGCGGGGCGCGGGGCGCGGGGCGCGGGGCGCGGGGCGCGGGGTTTGTTGTCCGGCGGTCAGGCGGGGGTCCAGCGGCGGAGTTCGCGCTTGGCCAGGGAGCTGCGGTGGACCTCGTCGGGGCCGTCGGCCAGGCGTAGGGTGCGGGTCTGCGCCCAGAGGGCGGCCAGTGGGGTGTCCTGGCTGACGCCGGCGCCGCCGTAGGACTGGATGGCCTTGTCGATCACCCACTCCGCCATCGCCGGGGTGCCGATCTTGATGGCCTGGATCTCGGTGTGCGCGCCCTTGTTGCCGACGGTGTCCATCAGCCAGGCCGTCTTCAACACCAGCAGCCGGGCCTGCTCGATACGCACCCGCGACTCGGCGATCCACTCCCGGACGACGCCCTGCTCGGCGAGGGGCCGGCCGAATGCGACCCGCTCGAGCGCCCGCTTGCAGAGCAGTTCCAATGCCCGCTCAGCCATTCCGACCAATCGCATGCAGTGGTGGATCCGACCCGGCCCGAGCCGGGCCTGGGCGATGGCGAAGCCGGTGCCCTCGGCGCCGATCAGATTGTCCGCCGGCACCCGGACGTCGGTGAAGTCGATCTCGGCGTGCCCGCCGTGGGAGCCGTCGGTGTAGCCAAAGACGGTCATGCCCCGGCGCACGTGCACCCCGGGGGTGTCCCGGGGGACCAGCACCATGCTCTGCTGGCGGTGCCGGTCGGCGTCGGGGTCGGTCTTGCCCATCACGATGAAGATCTCGCAGCGCGGGTCCATCGCGCCGGACGACCACCACTTGCGGCCGTTGATGACGTACTCGTCGCCGTCGCGGATGATCGAGGTGGCGATGTTTGTGGCGTCGGAGGAGGCGACGTCCGGTTCGGTCATACAGAACGCGGAGCGGATCTCGCCCTCCAGCAGCGGCATCAGCCACCGTTTCTGCTGCGCCTCCGAGCCGAACTCGGCCAGCAGCTCCATGTTGCCGGTGTCCGGTGCCGCGCAGTTGACCGCCTCGGGCGCCAGATGCGGGCTGCGGCCGGTCAACTCGGCGAGCGGCGCGTACTGGAGATTGGTCAGGCCGGCGCCGTAGCGCTGGTCGGGCAGGAACAGGTTCCACAGGCCGCGCCTGCGGGCCTCCGCCTTCAGCTCGGCCAGGACCGGGGTACGCGACCACGGGTCACCGGCGGCCACCTGCTCGGCGTGCACCGCCTCGGCCGGGTAGACGTGCTCGGTCAGGAACCGGGTCAGCTCGTCGCGCAGCTCCTCGGTCCGGCTGTCGTATGAGAAGTCCATCACCGCTCCCTGGCAGCGGTCAGCCCGTGCGCGACCAGCGGTGCCACCATCTCGCCGATCCGGTCGAAGCCCTCGCCGAGCGTCTGCCCGAGCGTGTGGCGGTAGTGGATGCCCTCGCAGATCACCGCGAGCTTGAAACAGCCGAGCGCCACGTGCCAGTGCAGCGGCCCGACGTCCACGTCGCTGCGCCCGGCGTACCTGTCGATCAGCTCGCCGCCGGTCGGGAAGCCGGCGCGCGGGCCGAGCCCGTCGGCGACCGGGTTGCCCTCGGCCGTGTCGCTGCCACCGAGCACGTCCCAGTACGTCAGGAGCAGCCCCAGGTCGGCGAGCGGGTCACCGAGGGTGGCCATCTCCCAGTCGAGGACGGCGTGCACGGTCACCGGGTCGGCCGAGGCGAGGAGGTTGTCCAGCCGGTAGTCGCCGTGCACGATCCGCCCGGCGTTCGCGCCCTCCGGGGCGGTCGCCGCGAGCAGGTCACGCAGCTCGTCGATGCCGGGCAGTTCCCGGCTGCGAGAGCGGTCGAGTTGCCCGCCCCAGCGGCGGACCTGCCGGGCCAGGTAGCCCTCCGGGCGGCCGAAGTCGCTCAGCCCGACCGTGGCCGGCTCGACGCTGTGCAGCGCGGCGAGCGTGTCCATCATCGCCATGGCGAGAGCCCGGCGCCGGTCGTCGCCGAGCGGGTCGGTCTGCGCGCGGGTGCGGAACACCTCGCCGGGCATCCGCTCCATCAGGTAGAAGGGCGCGCCGATCACCTCCGGGTCGGTGCAGAGCAGCAGCGCGCCCGGGACCGGCACCTCGGTCGGCGCCAGCGCCGAGATGACCCGGAACTCACGGGCCATGTCGTGCGCGGTCGCCAGCACGTGCCCCAGCGGAGGGCGGCGCAGCACGACCTCCCGGTCGCCGACGCGCAGCAGGTAGGTGAGGTTGGACTTGCCGCCCGCGATCAGGTCGGCCCGCAGCGGCCCGACCGCCAGCTCGGGTCGGTGTTCGGCGAGGTAGCCGGCGAGCCGGTCCAGGGACAGCCCGGCGGGGGAGGCGAAAACGGCGCCCGGTCGCAGCGCACTGACGGCCGGATCACTCATCCGACTAGTTGATGGCAGCTCGCTCACGTTGTCAAGGTCAGAATTTCCCCTCGGGACATGCCTCTGCAACAGGGACGAAATGGTCAACCGGCAGGCTGTACCGCAGCCTGCCGGATGCTTTTCGCCGGCCCGCCGAGCGGAGGGACAGACATGTTGCTGCGAGTTCGGGTCACCCTGCCGGACCGTCCTGGCACGCTCGGCCAGGTCGCTCGCACGCTGGGCGTCTCCGGCGCGGACATCGTCCAGGTGGTGGTCCTCGAACGACTCGGCGGACGCGCGGTGGACGACTTCACCGTCGTCTGGCCGGGTGCCGCCCGGGTGGAGCGGCTGCTGGCTGGTCTCGCGGCGATTCCGGGCGTGCGGGTGGACGGTGTGTGGCGGGCGATCGGCGCGCCCACCACCACCGGCCAGGACGCGGAGTTGTTGGCCCAGGTCGCGGCCAACCCGGCCGACGGGCTGGCCACCCTCGTCGACGCGGTTCCGGGGCTGCTGGCGGCGGACTGGGCCGTCGCCGCCGTGGTGCCTGTCGACTGGGCCTCCCGGACCGGGGGCGGCGGGGCGACGGTGGGGCACGCGAGCTGGCGTACCCCGGTGCCTCTGCGGTTGCCCGAGGTGACCCCGCTGCGCGGTCGGTCGATGACCACGCCCGACGGCACCCACCACGCGATCGCGCCGTTCGGCCGGGCGGGCCTGGTGCTGGTGGTGGCCCGGGATTTCAGCGACACCCTCTGCGCCGCCAACTTCCACAGCACCGAGGTCGACCGGCTCACCCAACTGGTCCGGGCCAGCGCGGTGATCCTCGGCGACCGGCTGGACCTGGTCGGGGCGCCGCCGGTGGTCGCCGGCCCCTGACCGGCCGGCGAGTTCCCGAGCACGACACCACCGGGCAATCGGGCGGCAACAGCCGGCGACGAGGCTCAGCGGTGAGGAAGGGAGCCAACCATGACGTTGTGGCGGATCCGAGCGACGGTGGACGACCGACCGGGCTACCTGTCGGTGCTCACGGCGAGCCTCGCGCTGCGCGGGGTCAACATC
The DNA here is from genome assembly GCF_042872705.1 of Micromonospora sp. NPDC005203. Lineage (NCBI taxonomy): Bacteria > Bacillati > Actinomycetota > Actinomycetes > Micromonosporales > Micromonosporaceae > Micromonospora > Micromonospora sp. NPDC005203. The sequence continues at coordinate 61,245 of NZ_JBIAKV010000010.1, forward strand.
CTCACCGTGCAGGTGCAACCCACCGAGCAGGGCGCGGTGGACGACTTCCTGGTCGACGCGCCGGACGCGCTCGACGAGGCGGGCCTGATCGCCGCCGTCGAGCGCGGTCGGGGCCGGGACTGCTGGGTGGCGCGCAGCGAGGCGCGCGGCCTGGCCGACCAGCCCACCCGGGTGCTCGGGCTGGCCAACCGGCTGGTGCGCGACCCGGACGCCGCCGGCGAGGCGTTGCAGACCCTGCTCGGCGCCGACTCGGTCACCTGGCGGCCCGCGTCGACAGGCATCGACCGGGGGATCACCGGCGCCACCATGACGCTGGCCGACCCGGCGGGCGGCTCGTTCGCGCTGCGCCGGGCCGCGCCCGCCTTCACCCCGGCGGAGTACGCCCGGGCTCAGGCCCTGGTCGAGTTGGCCGCCACCGTGGCGCGTCGGGCCGCGGAACAGGTCACCCTGGTGCTGGCCGACGGGGCCGAGGTGGCCGTCCGGCCGGGCTGCGCGCACGACCTGTCCGGCCTCGTCGAGCTGCACGAGACGTGCTCACCACGTAGTCGGCAGCGCCGTTACCTGGGCGGGGGGCTGCTGCCGCAGCCGGCCCGACTGCGCCGGCTGCTGGAGCCGGGGCGCGGGTTGACGCTCGTCGCCACGACCATCGGTGCCGACGGTGCGGCGGGGTCGGTGGTCGCCATGGCCAACCTGCTCGGCGAGGGCGACGAGGCCGAGGTGGCGCTGCTGGTGCGCGACGACTGGCAGCGCAGGGGGCTCGGCTCGGCGTTGCTGCGCCGCGTGGTCCGGCACGCCGATGCGGCCGGGTACGCGGCGTTGGTGCTGCACGTCCAGGCGGAGAACACCCCGATGTTGCGGACGCTGCGCCGGCTGGACCGGCCCAGCTCGGTGGAGCGCGACGGCGCGCTGCTCACCGTCACCGTCCCGCTCGCCGTCGCGGCCGTGACCCGTCCCCGGTGACCGACCTCTGATCGGCTGTCCGGCCGACTCCCACGGCGTGCGTCGCCTAGGTGGCAGCGCCTGGGTTACGACGGCCGGACAGGCAGAACCGGTTGCCCTCCGGGTCGGCGAGGACCACGTACGGCGGTTCGGCCGGGTGTGGGTCGGTGGGATAGTGCCGCCACTCGATGATCCGAGCGCCGAGGGTGAGCAGCCGGTCGAGTTCCTCGTCGAGGGGGCGCTCGGCGGTGTCGAGGTCCAGGTGGAGGCGGGGAAACTCCTCGGCGGGGCTCTCGCTGAGGTCCATCGCTATCGCCGCGCCCAGGGCGCCGGCCGGCGGTTCCAGCACGATCCACTCGTCGTTGTCGAAGCGGGGTGGCCGGCGGCGGTAGCCGAGGGCGGCGGCCCAAAAGGCTCCTGCGCGTCCAGCGTTGGACACGCCCAGGGAGAGCTGCGCGATCACCGCCATTTGCCGATGGTACCCCTTCACAAATGGATGACGGGCGCATTACATTGTCGGTTATCCATGGGAGCGCTTCCACGGCTCCCGTGGTCACACCGCCACCTCGCTGTCGCCGGTGGCCGTGCCGCCCGTACGCCGTCCCGCGTCGGTGCGACCGCCGGCGGCACCTCCGACAGGAGCCCGCATGCGCCACCTGACCCGGCCGTCCAGCGGCCACCCCGGTCGGTCACCGGTCGCCGACCAGCCTTGGCCCCGGCGCTTGCTGGCCGTGGGCGTCGCGCTGCTCACCGGCGCATCCCTCGCGGTGACCGCACCGCCGTCCGGTCCCGCCGCCGCCGCGCCGGCCGCGACCTACAACTACGCCGAGGCGCTGCAGAAGTCGTTGCTCTTCTACGAGGCGCAGCAGTCCGGCAGGCTGCCCGACTGGAACCGGGTCTCCTGGCGCGGCGACAGCGCCCTCACCGACGGCGCCGGCGCGGGGCTGGACCTCACCGGCGGCTGGTACGACGCCGGCGACCACGTGAAGTTCGGGTTCCCGATGGCGTTCAGCGCCACCATGCTCGCCTGGGGCGCGGTCGAGTACCGCAGCGGCTACACCTCCTCCGGGCAACTGCCGCACCTGCTCAACAACCTGCGCTTCGTCAACGACTACTTCATCAAGGCGCACCCGTCGGCGAACGTCCTCTACGGCCAGGTCGGCAAGGGCGACGACGACCACAAGTGGTGGGGTCCGGCCGAGGTGATGCAGATGGCGCGTCCCGCGTACAAGATCGATGCGAGCTGTGGCGGCGCGGACCTGGCGGGGGAGACGGCGGCCGCGATGGCCGCCTCGTCGATGGTGTTCCGGCCCACCGACGCGGCCTATGCGGACAAGCTGCTGGGCCACGCCCGGCAGCTCTACACCTTCGCCGACACGGTGCGGAAGTCCTACCACGAGTGCATCACCGACGCGACGAGCTTCTACCGTTCGTGGAGCGGCTGGCAGGACGAGCTGGTCTGGGCCGCCATCTGGCTGCACCGCGCCACCGGCGAGGCGGGTTACCTGGCCAGGGCCGAGAGCGAGTACGACAAGCTCAACACGGAGAACCAGTCCACCACCCGCTCCTACAAGTGGACGATCGCCTGGGACAACAAGCAGTTCGGCGCGTACGTTCTGCTGGCCAACCTGACCGGCAAGCAGAAGTACGTCGACGACGCCAACCGGTGGCTCGACTACTGGACCGTCGGGGTGAACGGGCAACGGGTTCCGTACTCACCGGGCGGGATGGCGGTGCTCGACTCCTGGGGGGCGCTGCGCTACGCCGCGAACACCTCCTTCGCCGCGCTCGTCTACAGCGACAAGACCACCGACACCACGCGTAAGGCCCGCTACCACGACTTCGCCGTCCGGCAGATCAACTACGCGCTCGGCGACAACCCGCGCAACTCCAGCTACGTCATCGGGTTCGGCGCCAACTCGCCGAAGAACCCGCACCACCGCACCGCGCACGGCTCCTGGTGGGACAGCCAGACCGTGCCCGTCCAGACCCGGCACACCCTCTACGGCGCGCTCGTCGGTGGCCCGTCCGCGGCCAACGACGCGTACAGCGACAGCCGGTCGGACTACGTGATGAACGAGGTGGCCACCGACTACAACGCCGGCTTCACGTCCGCGCTGGTCCGGCTGACCTCCGAGTACGGCGGCACTCCGCTGGCCAACTTTCCGGTCGCCGAGACGCCGGACATCGACGAGTTGACAGTGGAGACCACCGTGGCGCAGGCCGAGCCGCGGGCCACCGGGCTCAAGGTGATGGTCTACAACAAGTCGGCGTTCCCGGCCCGTGCGCTGAGCGACGGGAAGTTCCGGTACTACTTCCGGCCCGACGGCACCGGACCGGTGCAGGTCACCGCCGGTTACACCCAGGGCTGCCCGTCCCCGACCACGGCCAAGCAGTTCAGCGGCGACATCTGGTACGTGGAGGTCGACTGCACCGGCTACACCATCGCCCCGGCCGGCCAGTCGGCGCACCGGATGGAGGTCCAGTTCAAGATCGGGGTGCCGGAGGGCGGCACCTGGGACCCGACAAACGACCCGTCGTACCAGGCCACCGCCGGCCCCAACCGGAAGGTGCCGCTCTACTCCGGCACGACCCGCGTCTGGGGCGAGGAGCCGGGGCCGGTCGTGCCCGACACCACCGCCCCGACCACGCCGGGTAAGCCCGTCGCGTCTGGCCTCGCGCCCCGCTCGGTCACCCTGAGCTGGCCAGCCTCCACCGACAGTGGCGGCAGCGGCCTGGCCGGTTACGACGTCCGCGAGATCCAGGTTGGCGGCGACACGGTGCTGAACCGGCCCGTCACCGGCACCACGCTCACCATCTCGACACTGCTGCCGGAGCACACGTACGAGTTCGCGGTCATCGCCCGAGACGGCGCGGGCAACAGGTCGGCGGCCTCACCGGTGCTCACCGTGACCACACCGCCGACCGGCTCGGCCGACACGACGGTGCCGAGCACGCCCGGCACCCCGGTCGCGTCGGCGGTCACCGCCACCGGGCTCACCCTGGCCTGGACCCCGTCGACCGACAACGTCGGCGTCACCGGGTACCGGGTCTACCGCGAGGCCGGCGCCACCGACGCGCTTGTCGGCTCGCCAACCGGCACCACCGTCGCGCTGTCCGGGCTGACCGCCTCGACGGCGTACCAGTTCTACGTGGTGGCCGTGGACGCGGCGGGCAACACCTCCGCGGCGTCCGCGCCGGTCGCGGTGACCACCGCGCCCCCGCCGGTCGGCGGGGCCTGCACGGTGGCGTACGCCACCACCGACTGGAACCCCGGCTTCACCGCCAGCGTGACGATCACCAACACCGGCACCAGCGCGATCAACGGCTGGACGTTGCGGTTCAGCTTCCCTGGCGGGCAGACCGTCAGCCAGGGCTGGTCGGCGACGGTCAGCCAGACCGGGGCCGCGGTCACCGCCACGGGCCTGTCCTACAACGGGACGATCGCGCCGGGCGCCTCGGTCAACTTCGGCTTCAACGGCGCCCACACCGGCACCAACCCGAAACCGACGGCCTTCACCGTCAACAACGTCACCTGCACCGTCACCTGAGCTGAGTTCCGACGAGATCTTGGACAGTTTCCGTTCTGGCTGAACGGAAACTGTCCAAGATCTGTGCCCGGAGTGCGCGGATCGCCATACCGGTCAGCTCCGAAGGCGGCGGACATTGCCTTGGCCGGCATCTTCAGCTCGTCGAGCAGATCCAGGTCGGCGGTCGCCGGCCGGCCCAGCGTGGTTCCGAAACTTTTTCGAAACATCATTGCCCGGACCCGCGCGTGTGCAAGCATCGACTGAGTTGGATTTCCCCCCACCGAGACCTCCGGTCGTCCCGCCTCGACGGCCCGGGTGTTGGCCAGTAAGGAGGCCGAGATGGCAATCAGCCCATCCGTTCATCGCGGCGGGACCCGCCGACGGCGATCAGCCGCCGTCCGAGCACTGCTCGCCGGCGCGTTCAGCGTCGTGACCGTCGCCGCCGTCGCGGTGATGATGCCCTCGGCGAACGCCGCCGCGACCACGCTCGGCGCCGCCGCCGCACAGTCGGGCCGGTACTTCGGCACCGCCATCGCGGCGGGCCGGCTCAGCAACTCGACGTACAGCACGATCGCCGGTCGCGAGTTCAACATGATCACGGCCGAGAACGAGATGAAGCCGGAGGCGACGCAGCCCCAGCGGGGGCAGTTCAACTTCACCTCCGCTGATCAGATCTACAACTGGGCGACCCAGCGTGGCCTGAAGGTCCGTGGGCACACCCTGGCCTGGCACGCGCAACAGCCGCCCTGGATGCGGACCCTGAGCGGCAGCAGCCTGCGGCAGGCGATGATCGACCACATCAACGGCGTGATGGGCCACTACCGGGGCAAGCTCGCCGCGTGGGACGTGGTCAACGAGGCGTTCAACGAGGACGGCAGCCGCCGCAGCTCCAACCTCCAGAGCACCGGCAACGACTGGATCGAGGTGGCGTTCCGCACCGCGCGGGCGGCTGACCCGTCGGTCAAGCTCTGCTACAACGACTACAACATCGAGAACTGGTCGTACGGCAAGACGCAGGGCGTCTACCGCATGATCCAGGACTTCAAGTCGCGTGGCGTGCCGATCGACTGCGTCGGCCTGCAGACCCACTTCACCGGCGGCAGCTCGCTGCCGAGCAACTTCCAGACCACGCTGTCCAGCTTCGCCGCACTCGGCGTGGATGTGGCGCTCACCGAGGTCGACGTCACGAACGCCTCCACCACCCAGTACGCCGGGCTGACCCAGGCGTGCCTGAACGTGCCGCGCTGCATCGGCATCACCGTCTGGGGCGTCCGCGACAGCGACTCCTGGCGCTCGAACGAGAGCCCGCTGCTCTTCGACGGCAACGGCAACAAGAAGGCCGCCTACAACTCCGTCCTCAACGCGCTCAACGCGGCCCCGCCGACCTCGGGACCGACGGTGAGCCCGACCGTGAGCCCGACCGTGAGCCCGACCACGAGCCCGCCGCCGACGGGTGGCGCCGGCCGGATCGTCGGGGTGCAGTCGGGCCGGTGCATCGACGTGCCCAACGCCACGCAGACCAACGGCACCCGCGTCCAGCTCTACGACTGCCACAGTCAGTCCAACCAGCAGTGGACGTACACCAGTGGCAAGCAGTTGCGGGTCTACGGCAGCAAGTGCCTGGACGCGAACGGGGCGGCCACCGCCAACGGCACCGCAATCATCATCTGGGACTGCGGCAGCGGAACGAACCAGCAGTGGAACATCAACTCCAACGGCACCATCACCGGCGTGCAGTCCGGCCGGTGCCTAGACGTCTGGGGCACCGGCAACGGCCAGCAGGTCCAGCTGTACGACTGCCACGGGCAGACCAACCAGCAGTGGCGGACCGACTTCGGCGGCACCCCGCCGACCACGATCCCGCCGACCACGACGCCGCCGACCACGATCCCGCCGACCACGACGCCGCCGACCGGCTGCGCACTCCCGTCGACCTACCGGTGGTCGTCGACCGGCGCGCTGACGAGCCCGAAGAACGGCTGGGTCTCGCTCAAGGACTTCACCAACGTGGTCTACAACGGCGAGCACCTGGTCTACGGGTCGTACGTCAACAGCAGCGGCCAGTACAGCTCGATGAACTTCAGCACGTTCACCAACTGGTCCGACATGGCCTCGGCCGGCCAGAACGCAATGAACCAGGGCACGGTGGCGCCCACGCTGCTGTACTTCGCCCCCAAGAACATCTGGGTGCTGGCGTACCAGTGGGGACCGACCTCGTTCAGCTACAAGACGTCGAGCGACCCGACCAACGCCAACGGCTGGTCCTCGGCGCAGACGCTGTCCACCGCCACCCTCTCGGACGCCCCGTACGGGGTGATCGACCAGACCCTCATCGGTGACGACCAGAACATGTACCTGTTCTTCGCCGGGGACAATGGCAAGATCTACCGGTCGAGCATGCCGCTGGGGAACTTCCCGGGCAGCTTCGGCTCGACCTACACGACGATCATGACCGACTCGACGAACAACCTCTTCGAGGGCGTCGAGGTCTACAAGGTGGCGGGCCAGAACCAGTACCTGATGATCGTCGAGGCGATCGGCAGTCAGGGACAACGCTACTTCCGCTCGTTCACGTCCACCAGCCTGGGCGGCTCGTGGACCCCGCAGGCCACCAGCGAGAGCAACCCCTTCGCCGGCAAGGCCAACAGCGGCGCCACGTGGACCAACGACATCAGCCACGGTGACCTGGTCCGCACCAACCCCGACCAGACCAAGACCGTCGACGCCTGCAACCTGCAGTTGCTGTACCAGGGCAAGGACCCCAACGCGGGCGGCGACTACAACCTGCTGCCGTGGCGGCCGGGGGTACTGACCCTCCAGCGCTAGGCGTCGCTCCGTTCGCCCAACACCAGGCGTGTCCGGCATCGTGCGGTGCCGGGCACGCCTGTCCGCCTCAGCCGGGCAGGTCCTCGGCGAGCAGGTCCATCAGCAGGGCGTCGTGCCAGCGGCCGTCCTCGCCGCGCTCGTAGCGGCGCATGACGCCCACCGGCCGGAACCCCACCTTCGCGTACGCCCGGATGGCCGCGCTGTTCGCCGCCGCCGGGTCGATCGTGAACCGGTGGTGGCCGTACTCGTCGATCAGGTGCCGGGCCAGGGTGTGGATGGCGTCCACGCCGAGTCCTTCACCGCGGGACTCCGGGCTGAGGAAGACGTCGAGGCTGGCGTGCCGGTAGTCCGGGTCCGGCTCGGCGTGCCACTGGATCGCGCCGATCACCCGGCCGTCGTGCTCGATGGCGTACAGGGCGAGGTCGTCGTCGTCCAGGTCGGCCTGGACGGACGCGGCGAGGTCGTCGCCGCCGCGCCACCACCGGCGTACCTCCGGTTGTGCCCGGATGGCCGCGAGGGCCGGCACGTCCGCGACCGTCGCCGGTCGCAGTGTCACCGCACGCCCACGCAGCATCGGCTCAGCCCCGGCGCTCGCCGTGCTCGACGCAGACCGCCGCCCAGCCGACCGGCAGCACCTGCACCTTCATCCGGCGTCGGCAGCGCGGGCAGTAGCGCGGCGGCTCCAGCTGGCGGGCCGCCGCGCAGCCCGGGTGGGGGCCGTCGGTCACCGCCGCACCGCACCTGTCGCACCAGAGCGCGATCGCCGACACCGACCGGCCGTCGGGGGTCGGTTCGGCGTCGGGGGTTGTCGTCATCGTCGTCACAGCGTGGCGGAGAGCGCCTTGACCGGCATCTTCAGCTCGTCCAGCAGGTCCAAATCGGCGGTCGCCGGCCGACCCAGCGTGGTCAGGTAGTTGCCGACGATCACCGCGTTGATCCCGCCGAGCAGACCGTCCCGGGTGCCCAGGTCACCGAGGGTGATCTCGCGACCACCCGCGTACCGGAGGATGGTGCGGGGCATGGCCAGCCGGAACGCGGCGATGGCCCGCAGCGCGTCCTTGCCCTCCACCACCGGACGGTCGCCGAGCGGCGTGCCCGGCCGGGGGTTGAGGAAGTTGATCGGCACCTCGTGCGGGGCCAGCTCGGCGAGCTGCGCGGCGAACTCGGCCCGCTGCTCGACGGTCTCGCCGAGGCCGAGGATGCCACCACAGCACACCTCCATGCCGGACTCGCGCACCATCCGCAGCGTCTCCCAGCGCTCCTCCCAGGAGTGCGTGGTGACCACGTTGGGGAAGTACGACCGGCAGGTCTCCAGGTTGTGGTTGTAGCGGTGCACGCCCATGTCGACCAGCTCGTCGACCTGCTCCTGGGTGAGCATGCCCAGCGAAGCGGCGACCTGGATGTCGACAGCCGCCCGGATGGCGGCGACGCCCTCGCGCATCTGCTTCATGAGCCGGGCGTCCGGGCCACGCACCGCGGCCACGATGCAGAACTCGGTCGCCCCGGTCTTCGCCGTCTGCTTCGCGGCCTCGACGAGCGACGGGATGTCCAGCCAGACCGACCGCACCGGGGAGGTGAACAGGCCCGACTGCGAGCAGAAGTGGCAGTCCTCCGGGCAGCCGCCGGTCTTCAGCGAGACGATGCCCTCGACCTCGACCTCGGGGCCGCACCACCGCATCCGCACCTCGTGGGCGAGTTGCAGGGCGGCGGGCAGGTGCTCGTCGGGCAGGTTCAGCACCGCGAGGATGCCGGCCTGGTCGAGGCCGACACCGTCACCCAGCACCTGGGTCCGGGCCTGGTCGAGGATCTCTGGCATGGCTCGTAGCCTACTAGGCCTGGTCCACGCCCCCCGATCAGCCGGAGTGGCCGGGCAGCCCGCCGGCCGTCCGCACCGAGTGGATCCGTCGGGCTGACGGGGGCGGGTGGTAATTTCGCCCGGCGGGTGTCGGGCTGACCGGCGCGGACGGCGGCGAAGGGGTGACGGTGGCGGACTGGCTGGCGGCGCTCGACCGCCGTGCGCAGTTGCGGGCGAAGGCGGGGCTGACCCGGCGGCTGCACCCGCGACCCGCCGGCGACGGGGTGACCGATCTGGCCGGCAACGACTACCTCGGCCTGGCCACGCACCCGGAGGTCACCGCGGCGGCCATGGCGGCGCTGTCGGCGTACGGGCTGGGGGCCACCGGGTCCCGCCTGGTCCGTGGGTCCACCGACGCCCACCAGGCGCTGGAGGACGACCTGGCGCAGTGGTTGGGCACCGATCGCGCCCTGGTCTTCTCCTCCGGCTACCTGGCCAACCTTGGTGCGCTGCGGGCGCTCGTCCAACCTCGGACGCTGCTCGTCTCCGACGCCCACAACCACGCGTCCCTGATCGACGGCTGCCGGATCTCCGGGGCGGAGACGGTGGTCACCCCGCACGCCGACGTGGACGCCGTGGCTGCCGCGCTCGCGGCCGCTCCCGGCCGCCCGGCGGTGGTGGTGACCGAGTCGGTCTTCTCGGTCGACGGTGACCTCGCACCGCTAACCCGGCTGCACGCGGTGGCCCGCCGCCACGGTGCGCTTCTGCTTGTCGACGACGCGCACGCGCTCGGCGTGACCGGTCCGGCCGGCGCCGGCGCAGTGGCCGCCGCGGGGCTGGCCGGCGAACCGGACGTGCTGGTGACCGCCACACTGTCCAAGGCGCTCGGTGGCGCCGGCGGTGTGGTCGCCGGCCCGGCCGAGTTCGTCCGGCATCTGGTCGAGACCGGGCGCACGTTCATCTTCGACACGGCACTGCCACCGGCGGTCGCCGCCGGGGTGCATGCCGCGCTGCGACTGGCCCGGGTCGGCGACGAGCTGCGCGCGGAGCTGTCCGACCGGGTGCGGCTGGCGGTCGGTCGACTGGCTGCCGCCGGGCTGTCCGTCTCCGCGCCGGACGCGGCGGTGATCTCGGTGACCGCCCCCGGGCCGGAGGCGGCGACCGCCTGGGCCGCCGACTGCCGGGGTCGGGGTGTCGCGGTGGGCTGTTTCCGGCCCCCGTCCACCCCGGACAGCCGTTCCCGCCTGCGCCTCACGGTCAGCGCCGGGGTGCCCCGGGTGGATTTCGAGCGGGCCCTGGAGGTCATCGTGGACTGTGCCCCGTGAGCGCGAGGA
>NZ_JBIAKV010000010.1:71764-239148 GCF_042872705.1 Micromonospora sp. NPDC005203
AGGAGTGAGCCGGGGTTGCGAGCCCCGCAGTCGCGAGCAGAGGTGGCCCCGTGAGCGCGAGGAGTGAGCCGGGGTTGCGAGCCCCGCAGTCGCGAGCAGAGGTGGCCCCGTGAGCGCGAGGAGTGAGCCGGGGTTGCGAGCCCCGCAGTCGCGAGCAAAGGTGGCCCCGTGAGTGGGTGGGAGGGGCCGGTTCTGGTGACCGGGACCGACACCGAGGTCGGCAAGACGGTGGCGACCGCGGCGATCGCGGCCGCGGCGCAGGCCGCCGGGCTGCGGGTGGCGGTGGTCAAACCGGGCCAGACGGGTACGGCGGGCGGCGAACCAGGCGACGTAAACGTGGTGAACCGGCTGGCCGCCCCGCTGACCGGCCGCACCCTGGCCAGTTATCCCGATCCGCTCGCCCCGTTGGCGGCCGCCCGGGTGGCGGACCTGCCGCCGTTGGAGTTGTACGAGGCGGTGGACGCGGTCCGTGCGGAGGCGGACAAACACGACCTGGTGTTGATCGAGGGTGCGGGTGGGTTGCTGGTTCCGATGGGGTTGCGTCCGTCGGGGGAGCTGTGGACGATGGCCGATCTGGCGGTGTCGCTCGGCGCGCCGGCCGTGGTGGTGGCCCGCGCCGGGTTGGGCACGCTCAACCACACCGCGTTGACCCTGGAGGCGCTCGACCGGCGGGCGGTGCCGGCCGGTGTGGTGATCGGGGCCTGGCCGAGCCGGCCGGAGTTGGTGCACTGGACGAACCTCACCGACCTGGTGCCGAATCTGCTCGGCGCGTTGCCCGACGGCGCCGGAGCGATGGACCCGGGGGTGTTCCGGCGTTCCGCGCCGGGTTGGCTCACGCCGGCCCTGCACGGTGTGCTCGACGACTGGCGGGCCTGGGCCGAGGAGAGCGGCTGAGGACCTGACTTTCGTCGGTGTCCGCGCAGGTCGGGCGTGGGTAGCCTGGCCGCCGTGCGGATTCTCGACTTCTCGCTGCCGGGTTCGCTGGATCGGCGGCGTCGCCTGCTGGTGGACGCGCTGCTCTGGGCGGTGGTCGCGGCCCCGGTCGGCTACGCCGGGGTGAGCCCGCCCTACCCGCGGTACGCGGTGCCGCTGCTGGTCGGCAAGTTGCTGCTGCTCGGTGCGGCGGTGGTGGAGAGTCGACGCCGCCCGTTGGTCGCCCTGGTGCTGGTGGTGCTCGGGTCGGTCGCCGATGGCAATTTCGTCTTCGCCGTTCCGGTCTTCAGCTATCTCACCGGGCGGCGCAGCGTCTCCGCGCGCCCGGTGGCCGGGGTCTTCGTGTTGATCGCGGCCGGCGGTACGGCGCTCAACCTGGGTTTACTCGGCACCGGCGAGGCCACCTGGTTCCTGCTGGCCTCGGTGTTGCTCTTCGCCGCGGTGTTCCCCTGGCTGGTGGGCCGGTACCGGCTTCAGCAGCAGGAGTTGGCCGCCGCCGGTCATCGTCACGTGGAGGCGCTGATCCGCGAGGAGCGCGGTGCCGCCGAGCGCATCCGGCTTCGGGAACGCGCCCGGATCGCCGGGGAGATGCACGACTCGTTGGGGCACGACCTCAGCCTGATCGCGTTGCGTGCCGCCGCCCTGGAGGTCGCCGCCGACCTCGACGCACGGCATCGGGCCGCGGCGGGGGAGTTGCGGGCCAGCGTCTCCGCCGCCACCGAGCGACTGCACGAGATCATCGGGGTGCTCCGCGAGGAGGGTGGCGCGTCGGTGCGACCGAGTGGGGAGACCGTCGCCGACCTGGTCGACAATGCCCGGGAGGCCGGCCTGGCGGTGCGGCTGGAGGCCGCCTCGGCGGTCGCGGAGCTGCCGGCGATGACCGGCCACGCGGCGCACCGGGTGGTCCGTGAGGCGCTGACCAACGCGGCCCGGTACGCGCCGGGCGCCCCGGTCGAGGTGCGCCTCATCCGCGACGGTGAACGGGTCGAGGTGAGCGTGGTCAACGGTGCTCCCCCGAGCGAGCCGCTGCCCGCCCCGCCGTCGCGGGGCAGCGGGTTGCTCGCCCTCGCCGAGCGGGTCCGCCTCGCCGGTGGGACGCTCGACGCCGGTCCGCGCACGGACGGCGGGTTCGCCGTGGTGGCGGCGTTGCCGGCGACCGCGCCACCGGTGGAGGCGATCGAGAGCGATCTTGCTGGATCGTCCGGCGGCTGGCCCGGCCCGGTGGACGCGGAGCGGCGGCTGCACGACGCCCGCCGGCGCGTCCGGCGCAGTCTGCTGGTGGCGCTCCTGGCACCTGCCGGCTTCGCCCTGGTGCTCTCGCTCGTCTACTACCCGGTGGCGACCGCCGGGACGGTGCTGGACCGGGCCACCTTCGACCAGATGCGCGTCGGCACGGCCAGGTCGGACCTGGAGGGCTTGCCCCGGCGGCAGGTGGAGAGCCCCGTCGGCGTCGACCGGGCCGGCTGCGAGTACTACACCGACGGCAACTTTCCCCTCGCCGAGCCGACGTGGCGGCTCTGCTTCACCGACGGCCGGTTGGCCAGCAAGGAGTGGATCGCGTAGTGGACGCCGACAGGGCCGGGGCAGTGCCGGTGCGGGTGGTGCTGGCCGACGACGAGGCGATGATCCGGGCCGGTGTCCGGGCCATCCTCGCCACCGACCCCACCATCGAGGTGGTCGCCGAGGCCGGTGACGGACGCGCCGCGGTGGAGTTGGTCCGCGCGCACCGACCTCGGGTCGCGCTGCTGGACATCCGGATGCCGCGGCTGGACGGGTTGGCCGCCGCCGCCGAGATCCGCCGGCTCGTGCCGGAGACCGCGACGATCATGCTGACCACGTTCGGCGAGGACGACCACGTGGCCCGCGCGCTCGGGCACGGCGCCAACGGTTTCCTGCTCAAGGCCGGCGACCCGCGTGAGCTGATCGCCGGTGTGCACGCCGTCGCCGACGGCGGGGCGTACCTGTCGCCGCAGGTGGCCCGCCGGGTGATCGAGCTGGGCGCCGGCCAGTTGGCCCGCCGGCCCGCCGCGCGGGACCGTACGGCCGGGTTGACCGAGCGGGAACGGGAGGTGCTGGCCCTGGTCGGGGCGGGGCTGTCCAACGCCGAGATCGCCCGCCGGCTGCACCTGGTGGAGGGCACCGTGAAGAGCTACCTGACCAGCATCTTCACCCGGCTGGACGTGCGTAACCGGGTGCAGGCGGCGATCCTCGCGTACGAGGCCGGGCTGGTCGACGGCTGAGCGGGGGCCGGGAAGCCCCCGCTCAGGTCGTCAGGCGTCGCGGCGGCGCAGTGCGACCCGGCCCAGCAGCAGTGCGACACCGGCCCAGCCGGCGAGCAGGAGCAGCCCGACCAGGCTCGGGTAGGGCTCGGTGTCGCCGGCCATGAAGTGCCCGCCGGCCACGCCGGGGAACACGTCGGCGATCCGGTTCAACACCTCGATGTCCGGGTTCTGCAGGGACAGCGGCACGATCATCAGGGTGGCGAGGAGCACGACGATCGTGAGCACCGCGCTGCGTAGTGCGGCGCCGAGGCCCAGCGCGAGCACGCTGATCAGCGCCAGGTAGACCGCCACCGCCACGATGTCGCCGATCGTGTCGGCGGCCGGGGCGCTGCCCCACTCGCCGAGCACCGGCCGGGCGACCAGGGCGCCGACGCTGCCGAGCAGCAACCCGAGGGCGAAGGTGACCGCGCCGGTGACCACGGCCTTGGCCAGCAGCACCCGGCCACGGGACGGGGTGCACTGCAACGTGGTCCGGATGGTGCCACTGGTGAACTCGGCGGTGATCGCGAGCAGGCCCAGCGCCAGCACCACGTACTGGGTCAGCTCGACCGAGTCGATCAGCACGCTGCCGACGGTGACGATCCCCAGGTCGTCGGTCGGGTCGTCGTTGGTGTTGTCGTTCGCGGCGTAGATGGCCAGTTGGCCGGCGCTCGCGACCATCACCAGCAGCCCCGCCAGCGCCGTCCACCAGGTGCTGCGCACCGAGGAGAATTTGGTCCACTCGGCGGCCACCGCCCCTCGGAAGGGGGCCGGCGCACCGGCGGTTGGCGTGCTGGCGGGGCGGGTGTCCGCGTCGGTCTGTGCGCTCATCGTTGCCCACCCTCGGTCGGGCCGCCGGCGTACTCGACGCTGTCGGCGGTCAATTCCATGAACGCCTGCTCCAGGGTCGCGGCCTGCGCGGTCAGCTCGTGCAGTCGTACCCCCAGCTCGTGCGCCAGGTCACCGACCCGGTCCGCGGTGGTGCCGGTGACGGTCAGCTCGGTGCGGTCGGCCGCCACCACGCTCGCCCCGGCGGCCGTGAGGCGCGCGGCCAGGGCGGCCAGCCCGTCCGGGTGCGGGCTGCGCACCCGGACGGCGACCGTGCTGGCGGCGAGCACGTCGCCGATCGGTGCGTCGGCGAGCAGCCGGCCCCGGCCGATCACCACGAGTTGGTCGGCGGTGAGCTGCATCTCGCTCATCAGGTGGCTGGAGACGAAGACGGTCCGACCCTGGTCGGCCAGCGAGCGCGTGAGCTGCCGCACCCAGCGCACCCCGTCCGGGTCGAGGCCGTTCACCGGTTCGTCGAACATCAGCACCGGCGGGTCGCCGAGCAGCGCGCCGGCGATGCCGAGCCGTTGGCTCATGCCGAGGGAGAGGGCCCGACCCGGTTTGCCGGCGGCCCGCGCGTCCAGCCCGACGGTGTCCAGCACCTGGTCGACCCGGCGGGCGGGGATGCCGTTGCTGCGGGCCATGGCGAGCAGGTGTGCCCGGCCGGAGCGGGCCGGGTGGATGGCGCGGGCGTCGAGCAGCGCCCCCACCTCGTGCAGCCCTCGGCGCAGTTCCCGGTACGCGCGCCCACCGATTAGGGCCTGTCCGGCGGTGGGACGGTCCAGCCCGAGGATCATCCGCATGGTGGTGGACTTGCCGGCGCCGTTGGGGCCGAGAAAGCCGGTGACCCGGCCGGGCGCGACGTCGACGGTCAACGAGTCGACCGCGACCCTCGCCCCGAACCGTTTGGTCAACCCACGTAATGTGATCATGTGCTGACGCTAGGCGTGCGGCCCGCTGCCGCGCCGCGCCCGAACGGCAGCACCCGACCCTGACTTTCGTCAGGTCGTCGGTGCCTCGGTCCGCACGTAGTCCTCCAGCAGCGCCGGCGTGAGCCCGGCCCGGTGGATCGCCTTGAGCGCTGCGAGCAGGTCGTCCATCAGCGCCGGCCGGAAGTGCATCAGCAGCACGTCGCCGGGCCGCACCACCTTGTCCGGGGTCTGGTAGCGCACCTTCCCCTCGTGCACGGTCTCGGTCCAGTGGAAGACCGCCTTCGCGCCGCAGTCGTGCGCGGCCCGCAACGTGGTGGCGTCGTGGTTGCCGAAGGGCGGGCGGAACAGGGTCGCGCGTGTGCCGAAGAGCGTCTCCAGCGTGTCCGCCGCCCCGCAGATCTCCCGCTTCTGGTAGTCGTACGACCGGCCGGACAGCGAGTTGTGGTTGATCGTGTGGCTCTCGACGACCCCGCCCGCCGCCACGATCTGCCGGAAGTAGTCGCTGTGCTCCTGCGCCGCCGGCGAGTTGAGGAACATCGTGACCGGGATGTGCGCCCGCTCGATGAAGTCGGGCACCGCGGGCGGGCGGGCCAGCCCACCGTCGTCGATGGTGATGAAGGCGACCTTCTGGTCGGTCGGCAGGCGGTGCCAGAACTGGGCCGCGCCGGTCGCGGGCAGCGGCACCGGTTGCGGTGGCGGGGCCTCGGGGAAGGTCGGCACCTGGGACACGTACCAGTCCAGGCTTCCCGGTGTGGGCTTCACGGTCGGGGACGGCGAGGCCGAGGGTGTCGGCTGGGCGGCCGGCGTCGGCTGCTTCGCGCTGATCTGCCGGGCGTGGATCGTGTGGCCGGGGCTGACTGTGCAGGCAGTCAGCGTCAGCAGGGCCAGAAGCGTTACCACTGCGAGGATGCGGCGCGGGTGGGCTGATGACACGCCCGGAAACTTAGCTGGTCGTGGTCAGGTCCTGTGCCCCGTGACGATCTCCCGAGCGCCCTTGTCCGGCTGGCCTGGCCCCGGATCGGAGTCGATCGACAGGCGGGGGCGGCCGATGGTGCGGTGGATCCTGCGGATACTCGCTCTCGTCGGGGGCATCGTGCTACTGGTCCAGGGGCCGCTCGACTGACCGCACCACGAGGGCGTCCGGCATCCGGAAGGTGAGATTGTCCGGGCACCAGGGCGGGCGGACCACCGTCACCCCGTCCAGCAGCGGTGCTGCCTCGGCAACCACCACGGCCGCCTCCATCCGGGCCAGCACGTCCCCGACGCAGCGGTGGGCGCCCGCACCGAACGACAGGTGGCGACGGGACCCACGCTGGCCCGGCCGGAGCTCGTCGGGCGTCTCGACCACCGCCGGGTCGCGGCCGGCGCGAGCCAGCCAGAGCACGAGGCTGCTGCCCGCCGGGACCGCCGTACCGCCGAGTGTGCTGTCCGTCGCCGCCACCCGCCGCCAGGTGACGATCGGCGGCTCCAGCCGCAGCCCCTCCTCCACCACGTCGGCCACCGCGACGTCGCCGGTGCGCAGGCCGGCCCGCACCGCGGGTTCGCCGGCCAGCCGGTGCAGCAGCAGGGTGAGAAACTGCGAGGTGGTCTCCTGCCCGGCGACCAGCAGGAAGAAGAGCGCGCCGACCACCACGTCCGGCGGGTGCCCGGCCGCGCGCAGCTCGCCGGCCAACCCGCCGCCGGTGGCCGCGAAGTCCCGCAGTACGTGGTGGAACCGGCCCACCTCGGCGGCGAGTGCCAGCTGCCGGTCGGTGTCCAGCGGCGCCCAGAACAACTCCAGCGCGGCGCGGGCGAACTCCTTGACCGCGCCGACGGGTGCGTCCGGCAGCTCGACCAGTCGGGCCAGCGTCAGCAGCGGCAGGTCGGCGGCGAGGTCCGCGTACAGGTCGACAGGCGCGCCGGTGTCCAGCCGGGCGCCGAGCCGGGCGACCCGGTCCCGGACCAGCGCGGTGAGCCAGGGCCGCTGCGCGGCGACCCGCTCCGGGTGCAACGCCGCCGCGACGATCGCCCGGATCTCCGGATGGCTGGCACCCGAGTTGTTGGCAAGCGTCGGGGGCAGCCGGAACCGGTGCCCGGCGAGCACCCGCAACGCCGTCACCGGCATCGGGGTCACCGCGTCCAGCGCGTTGTCCGGCCGGTAGGTGACCGGGTCGGCGAGCACCTGACGGACCAGCGCGTGCCGGGTCACGACCAGGTGGCGTACGCCGACGTGGTCGCTCACCTCGGCGACGTCCGGCCAGGGTGCCTGGACCGCGGACCCCCAGCTCGAGAACAGCACGCGGACACGCTAGCGGGCGGCTCCCGGCAGCCCGGCGCGCAACTGCCAGACGGTGGTGCGCTTCACCCGTACGCTCTCCAGCGCCTCCGGCACCGGCACGTCGTACGCGGCCAACTCGTCGAAGCGGTCGCGGGGCAGGAACGCCCGGCCGGGGTCACCGACCAGCGCCGGTGCGCCGGCACGCGCGGCGCGCAGCAGGAAGCGCAACACCCGCCGGGCCATCGCGTCGCTGTAGAAGACGTCACCGGCGAGCACCACCTCGGCGTCCCCGGCGTCGGAGTCGAGGATGTCGCCGAACTCGGCGTCGACGCGTACCCCGTTGGCCTCGGCGTTGAGCGCGACGGCCGCCACCGCCAACTCGTCCACCTCGACGGCTCGCACCGCCGCCGCCCCGGCGCGGGCGGCGGCGATGGCCACCAGGCCGGAGCCGGAGGCGAGGTCGAGCACCCGGCGGCCGGCGACCAGCTCCGGGTGGTCGGTCACGTAGCGGGCGAGGGCCTGCCCGCCGGCCCAGGCGAACGCCCAGAACGGCGGCGGCCGGTCGGTGGAGAACTCGCCCTCGGTCAGCTCCCACAGCCCGATCGGCTCGTCGGCCTGGTGCAGTCGCACCTCGGGGACGAAGGGGACCGGGGACAGCCGGGCGTGCAGCCGGACGAACGTGCTGGAGAGCTCGGACACCTGGCGATTCTCGCGCACCGGTGATGCCGGGCGGCGCGGGGAGGCGGACCGGTACGGGTGAGGGGTTCACCACCCTCGGTGAAATCACCACTCGTCCTTGGCGTCCGCTGCGAAGACACCCGTCTGTCCGGCCCGCCCGTTTCCTCCTAGCGTTTCCCGGGAGTGACGAGAAGAGGCGAGGTGGTGGTGATCGTGTGGCGGTACACGCTGCGGGTCGGGGCGATGGTTGCCGGCGTGACCGGGGCGGTGCTGACCCTGGCCGCGCCGGCCCAGGCGGCCTTCGCCACCGAGCTGAGCGGCCTGCCGGCCCGGTTCACCGCCGGGGATCAGGTGCGGACGATCTCCGCGGTGGTGTCCCAGACGGACCGGCGCGGCGGATGCGTGAAGGTGCGCTGGTCGATGGTGCTCAGCGTGCAGGGCATCCGACTCGACCAGGTGAAGATGGACCGGGTGGAGGAGACCGGCGACTTCCCGCTGGAGGTCCAGACCGAGGGTGACGTGGCCCGGCTGACCGACCGGCAGCTCGACCCGGGCACGCTCTGCCCGGGCCGCACGGTCACGGCACGCTACCGGGTGGCCTTCGCCGAGGACGCCACCCAGGGGAGGGTCACCCTCGCCGCCGAGGCGTACGACGCCAACGCGCGCCTGCTGGCCCGGCAGACGGCCACCCGTTCGGTGCGGGGCGCGGGCGTCACCCCGAGCGCCACCCCGACACCGCGCGCCACCCCGACGCGGTCCAGCGTGCCGGCGAGCGCGCCGGCCGAGGAGGACGACACGTCCGGGGTGGACCCGGCGGGTGACTATCCGGCCGACGCGGCCGCACCGGCCGGCCGCCCAGCCTCGCAGTCCGGCGGGTTCGGCGTGGTCCACGCGGCGTTCCTGCTCGGCGGGCTGCTGCTCTTCCTCGGGATGGGTCTGCTGCTGCGGCTGCGACACCTGACCCGGGCCACGCCCGACGAGGCCGAGGACCCGCCGGTGGACCGGCGCTGGGAACGGCCGGTTGCCGCCGACCGCTGGCGGCCGGCCCGCCGCTGATCGAGGGACGTGGGGGTCGGCGGGTGGTCCGCCGACCCCCACGGTGTCACCCCGAGAACGCCTGGAACTCGGCGATCCGGACCTGCGTCCGGGCCGGGCTGGCGGTTGCGCAGTCCGTCGTCGTGACCGGGTCGTCGTCCTGCTCGCCCGCGTACCGGGGGCCGCCGGTGCACTGGCTCGCCAGCACCTCCAGTCGCAGGTGGGTGGCGAGCGTGCTGGGCACCGTGAACGTGCGGAGGTTGATGTCCCGGCTGTACGACCGGTACGCCCCGCCGGGGAACGCGTCGCCCGCGCTGGTGTAGATGCGCTGCCAGCGGGCCGGGTCCGCGCAGTCGGTGGTCGTCGCGTCGCAGGCGGACACCGCGAACGAGCGCAGCGCGCTGAGCGCGTTCTGACTGCCGGTGTCGGCGTCGCCGGTGATCGCCGGGCGCAGCATCGCGCTGACGTTCACCCGCTTGACCGTCTGCGGGGCGCCGCCGGGCAGCGCCACGGTGAGCTGCCGGCCGGCCACCCCGTCCAGGGAGGCCCAGTTCGTCGCCTCGGTGTCGTCGGCGATCCGGTCCAGGTTGACCCCGTCACCGGTGATCGTCGCCCCGGACGCGGTGGACGCCAGGTTGCGGCGCATCCGCAGGTCCACGAACCCGTCCTGGTCGGCCCTGGCGACCACGCTGAGCCGCTGGTGCCCGAAGCCGGGAGCCACGGCGAGCAGGTCGTACGTGCCGGCCACCAGCTCCACGGTGTCCGGGATCGGCGTCGCCGGGTCGGTGTCGGCGATCGGCGTGGCCCGTGCCTCGTACGCCCCGACGTACACCCGGATCGGCGCGTCGGCGCTGTCCCCGCGCGGGCGCAGGGTGAGCGTCGCGTTGCCGCCGCTCGGCGAGGCGAAGCTCGGCGTCGGGTCGGTGTCGCCGGCGCCGAAGGTGGCGGCGTCCCGGCCCATCCCGGAGCGGGCGAACTCGGCCCAGATCAGGTCCTGGTTGGCGCCGCCGAAGCGAAGCAGATCGGCGGTGAGCATGTTGTCGCGCATGTCGAGCATGCTGACCTGGCTGGCGGCCTGGAGCAGGAACGAGTCGAAGACCAACTGCGACCAGCGCCGGTTGCCGGGGCACTTGTCGGCGGCGACCTTCCCCTGTGCGCAGTCGAGCTGCCGCTGCGGGGTACCGAGGCCGTACCGCTTGACCAGCGCGGCGCGGACCCGGAAGTTGGTGGCGCCCCAGATCTCCCCGTCGGCGTGCACGGCGGGACCGCCGGTATTGTAGCCGATGTCGGAGTAGTTGAGCGGGCTGCGGCTGAGGTCGTAGTTGCGAATTCCGCTGACCAGGTTGCCGGTGACGTAGCCGCCGGTGACGAAGGGCGTCTCCCCGGGTGCGCGCAGTCCGTTCTGGAAGAGGTACTCGGCGGCGAGCAGGTCGCCCCACGACTCGCCCATCGCGCCGCCCTGGTGGCCGCCGATCCCGCTGTCCGGGCCGGCGATCATCCGGTTGGTGATCGCGTGGGTGTACTCGTGGCCGATCACCGTCATGTCGTAGTCGCCGTCCACACACGGCGGGTACGGGCCACCGGCCTGCGGCTGCCACAGGTACATGTTCGTGGTCGGCGGCTGCCCGTCGCGCCCGGTGCCCTGGTTGGCGTTGTTCCGGTTGCCGGTCAGCGCGCCCTGCTGGGCGCGGCCCTGCTCGGCGTCACCGCCCAGCCCGGCCGGGGTGAGGTTGACCGCCTGGAGGTTCCACGCCGACTCGGTGAAGCCCAACTGGTACGACCAGTCGTGCATCCGGTTGTGCATGGCGAAGAGGTTGGCGATCGACGCGTCGGCGTCGTTGCGCGCAGCGGAGGTGAACACCTCGGGGTTGCACTTCGCCTGGTGCCACTGGTCGGTGAACGGGTACTCGTAGCGGCGCTCCGGGCTGGTGGTGGCCGGGACGATCGGGGTGCCCGCACCCCAGGAGAGCACCGTGTTGGCCGAGTTGCCGCGCGAGGTGAGGGTGGGTGTGCCGGTGGCCGCGTCGATGTCCCAGGGTTGGCCGGTGGCCGGGTCGCGGAAGGCGGCCTGGCAGCCGGGCGCGGGGTCGCCGCACCAGCGCACCCGGGGGTCCTGCCCGGGGCCGAGGTCGCCCGGCGGGGTGGCCGGGAAGACCGCCCAGCTCGGGTTGTCGGAGTCGAAGTCGACGAGGTCCTCCCGGACCAGGACCTGCCCGGTGCCACCGTCGACGTAGCTGGTGAACGCGACCGGGTCGTCGGCGTCCGCGCCGATCATGGTCACCTCGTAGGCGGCCCGGGGCCCGTCCAGCGGCGTGGGTACGGCCACCGGCCGGATGGTGTGGCTGGCCACCGCGGCGACGGTCAGCCCGGCGTCGGCGAGCGCGGCGGCGTACGCCTGCTCGGCGGTGCGGGTGGCCGGCGCGGGCGTACCGGTGTGGCGGGCCAGTGAGGAGCTGACCGAGAGCACCGTGCCCTTGGCGACCGCGAGGGTGACGAGACCGTCCGGCCCGGCGGGCAGGTCGCCGAAGCGTTGCCGGAGGGTGACCACGGCGCCGGTGCCGATCGGCCGGACCAGCACGCGTTCCATGCTGGCCACCGCCGCGGGGTCCAGGCCGAAGAGGTCGCGATTGGCCCCCAGGTAGGCGCGGGCGGCGGCCTCCGGGTCGGCGGGCAGGCCGGTGGCGAGCGGGGCGCGGCCGGGGCCGAGGGCCTGCGGGGTGCCGAGTCGGTTCCACCGGACGTCGGGGTCGGCGGCGCGGGCCAGGCCGCGTTGGCGGGCGTCGGGTGCCGCCGTACCGGTGCGGTTGTCGGCGTCGGCGGGCTCGTGCCCCACGCTGAACGGTCCGGACCGGCGCTCGGCGGACGCCGCGCCGCCGGTGGGGGCCGCGGTGCTCACGCCGGTGGGGAGCAGCGCGGCGACCGTGGCCGTCGTCGCCAGGACGGCGACGAGCCGGCGTCGACGCCGGCTCATCGGGGGTGACCATTCGGGTAGTGGCACGGGACCTCCTCGTGGGAGCGGAAGGGCCGGCGGTCGCCGACCGTCGATGCGCGGTAACGCATGCGCATCTGTGGATATCAGTCGATCGAGATCGCGGCAAGGTCCCGGGGGGTCCGGCGGGCCAACTGAACGGAAATAGCTCGACTTCACGAAAGCCGGCCTCTTCTGAAACGCGTCAGGCGGCTGGCACCCTCTGGCGGGCCGGCAGCGGCGTCACGCGCCGCGCGCGTTCAGGCGCCCAACGCTTCAGCGCTCGGCGTGCGCTCGGTTGCTCGTAGCGGTCAGTCGCCCGGCGCCCAGTCGGGGTCGCGCCCGAAGGCGGCCAGCAGGTGGTCCTGCTCGTCGGCGTCGTCGGGGACCCGCACCCCGCTCTGGACCAGGTTGTCCCGGCGGTAGTCGTCGATCTGGCCGGCGAACCACCGGGCGGCCACGTGCACCGCTTCCGGGTCGAGCCGCGGCTGCGCGCCGATCGCCACCGCAACGTCCCAGCCGTGCACGAGATGCTCGGCGAGGAGTTGCTGGAGGTATTCCGCGGCCGGGGTCTCGCCACCGGACAGGTGCACGGCGCGGTCGAGCGTGCCCGGATGGGTGGCGGCGATCTCGGCCTGCGCGGCTGCCTCCCGCGCCACCGAGATCGGGTCGTCGCCGAGTTGGTCGCCATCGAGTCGGTCGCCGACCTCGTCGATGGTCCGGCCGGCGAGCAGCGGGACACTCCACCGGTCCTCACTCACCACGTGGTTGACAAGCGTGCGCACGTCCCAGTCGGAGCAGGGTGTCGGGTCGGACCACTGGCCGGGCCCGACCTGGTCCACCCGGTCGACGAATTCGGCCAGGCTCCGGCGGTACGCCTCCAGCAGATCCATGCTGCCGATTGTTCCGGTCGGCGGGGCGGGCCGAGCCGTTTTGCCGGGCCTGGTGGGGGCAATTGCGCCGGCTGTCCGGCTCAGTCCAGGTCGGTGAGGTCCAGGCCGAGCTCCCGGGCGGTGACCAGCCGGACCCACTCGCCGAACTGCCGACGGGAGATCACCCGGTCGTGCACGGCGAGTTGGACGGCGAGGCCGTCCATCACCGCGCTGATCCGCCAGGCGGCCCCGTCCGGGTCGGCGCACTGGAAGGTGCCGTCGGCCACCCCGGCGGAGATCACCGCAGCCAGGTCCTGTCGCCAGCGTAGGTCGAGCCGGCGGGACACCTTCTCCAACTCCGGGGTACGCAGCGACTCGGACCAGCCGTCGATCCACATGGACCAGGAGGTTGCCCGCCCGGCCGGCGTGTAGAGCTTGAGGATCCGGCGGAGCTTGGTCAGCGGGGGAGCCGAGGAGCGGGTCACCGTGTCCAGTCGGGCCAGATCCTGCTCGACCGCGTACGCGAAGGCCTGCGCGAGCAAGCGATCCTTGGTGGCGAAGTGGTAGAACACAAGTGCCTGACTCACGCCGGCGGCCTGTGCCACGTCGGCCGTCCGAGTGTTGGCCAGACCGCGCTCCACGATCACGTCACAGGCGGTGCGCAGCAGGGCATCCAGGCGGATCTCGGCCGCACGTCTCGTCACGACCGTTACCGTAGCCCATCCGATTGAACACGAACAGTTACCGCTACGGCCGGATCCGCGATGCGACAGTCGGAAGCCGGACACTTCCTCGGGGTGCGGTCAGTCGTTCCTGTGCGACCGTTCAGCGAGGTCGCCGCGCGTGGATGATGCACGAAGTGCCTGGTGTGCGGCGTGCGGCGCAACGATGGCCATCATCGTCCGCTCGTGCCCGAGCGTGACGGTCGGTGGCGGTCACCGGCGCCAGGTCAGCCCCCTAGGAAGCCCGCCCGTGGTGGTCCCGATCCCCACCCGGCAGAGGTGGGACGCGCCGAGATGACCCCGAGTTGGCAGTCTCTCACCGGCTCGGCTAAAGTTCTCATCCGTCACCCGGGAACGTCCGGGGGCGTGCGGACGTAGCGCAGCTGGTAGCGCATCACCTTGCCAAGGTGAGGGTCGCGGGTTCGAATCCCGTCGTCCGCTCGGAGCTGCCGCCACGCACGACGGGGGCAACCTCGGTGGGGTGGCCGAGAGGCGAGGCAACGGCCTGCAAAGCCGTGTACGCGGGTTCAAATCCCGTCCCCACCTCGGCAACAAGCACGGGCGATTGGCGCAGTGGGAGCGCGCTTCCTTGACACGGAAGAGGTCACTGGTTCAAACCCAGTATCGCCCACCAGCAGATCAGCGGCTCGTCACCGGATTCCGGTGACGAGCCGCTGCTGTTCAGCCTCCGGGACAGCGCCGGTGCGGCTTCGCATGGCACGCTTCCAGCGCGACGATCCATCGGATTCGCAATGGCGGGGGCGGACCATGACCGGGGCGGCTGGACCACCCGACAGCGCCGAAGCGGGTGCGGCCCGCGCACCGAGGGTCTCGATCGTTGTGCCGGTGCACAACGAGGAGGAGACCATCGGGCCGTGCCTCGATGCGGTTCTCCGGCAGACGACGCCGGCAGACGAGATCATCGTGGTGGACAACGCCTCCACGGACGCGACCCGGGCCCGGCTAGCCGACTACGCCGATCGGGTCGTGCTGCTCACCGAACCGCGGCTGGGCGTACTGGCCGCCCGCAACCGCGGCCTGACAGCGGCCACCGGCGACGTCATCGGGCGGATCGACGCGGACACCAGGCTGCCGCCGTACTGGGTGGAGGCGGTCCGCCGGGTCTTCGCGGACGATACCGTCGCGGCGGTGACCGGTCCGGTGACCTACTACGACATCCGCTTTCCGGCGGCCCTCAACGCGGTGGACCGGACGCTGCGCCGGGCGTGGACACTGCCGAGCCGGCGGCGGCTCGACTGGCTGTTCGGAGCGAACATGGCGGTCCGGGCCCGGGCCTGGCACGCCATCCGGCCCGACCTCTGCGACGATCGCCGTTACCACGAGGACCTCGACCTCGGCATCCACCTGCGGCGGGCCGGCCACCGGGTGGTCTTCGCCGCTGGGCTCCGGGCCGGCACCTCAGCGCGCCGTTTCCGGAACGACCCGGCCGACTTCTGGGCGTACCTGCGAATGATCGATGTCTCCTTCGCCAGCCACTCGGGGCGGGCCGGTAGCGCCAGTTACTGGCGGGCCTGGCTGACCAGCCGGCTGATCATGCTCTGCTACCTGCCGTTCCGGGCGCTGCACCGAACCCACCCGGCCTACACCGCCGCCCCGCCCCGGAAGAACCCGATGGCGGCGGAGCCGTCGCCCTAGCCCGGACTGGCCCGGCCGGCGTCGCTGCCCCGGCGGCGGTGCTCGGGCTGCGTACCCACGAGTAGAGCGTGACCAGTCCGTGGCTGAGCCAGGCGACGGCCGTTGCGGCCACCTGGCCGTCGTCCAGGTGACCGGCCAGTCGGAGTACGGTGCCGTCGGCAGGCGGGCCATCTCGGCCGCGCCGAGGGAGAGCAGACCGTCGGCGGTTCCGGCGTCGCTGTCCGGGCCGACCCACCAGACCCGGGCTACGCCGTGCAGGTGCTGCCGGGCCGAGACGAGCGCGTCCCGCGGTGTACGTCCGGCCACGCGCAGCACGCCGTTGAGGGTCGCGTGCGGCATGCCGGCTGCTCACCTCGTGGCCGCCGGCACGCCCGGCATCGCGCCGTGGATGGCTGCGCCGGCGGCGACGTGTGGTCGGGTCACATCGGCGGGGCGATGTCCCGACGCTCCTCGACCCGCGCGTACTCCACCGGCTGCTCGGTGGTGGTGACCACCTGACGGCGGCGACCGAGGATCAGCGCGGTCATGATCAGGCCGAGGACACCGGCGCCCATCAGGATCCAGCCGACCACGTCGAGGTTGATGCCGCCGACGCTCGCGTCGAGCGCGAAGGTGAGGATCGCGCCGAGCGCGATCAGAAAGATGCTGGTGCCGATACCCATGACAGCCTCCTTAGGGGGGTGTGGTGTGCTGTCGAGCCCCTCAGTACCCCGGCGCGGACCAGCGCAACCGTCACCGTCCAGGGTGCCGCGCCAAGCGATCTTGGCGTCGGGTAGAGTTCACCTGTCGCCGGCGGTTGTCGGGGACGTGCGGACGTAGCGCAGCTGGTAGCGCATCACCTTGCCAAGGTGAGGGTCGCGGGTTCGAATCCCGTCGTCCGCTCGTGATTCGCCCCGACGGGGGCTGACAGCCGGTTTCGGCGGTCACCACGGGCGATTGGCGCAGTGGGAGCGCGCTTCCTTGACACGGAAGAGGTCACTGGTTCAAACCCAGTATCGCCCACCATCTATACCGACAGATCAGGTGGTCCGTTGACCCGGACCGCGGGGTCGCCGTTCCTGCCCGGCTCGACGGTGCCCGAGGCGATTCGGCCGAGCGGCACCTGGCCGCCGGCCACCGCTCGGTCCGGCCACCGTTTGGTTACTCGCCGGCGCGGAGGACCTCGCTCAGCCGGTCGCGTCGCCGCAGCGCCGACTCGACAGGTACGACCGTGGCGGCCGTCGCGATCAGCGCCACGCCCACCAGGCCCAGCAGCCACCACGGCAGGACCGGCACCGGGTCGGCGGTCTGGCCGGTGAGTAGCCGCAGGTCGAGTGGGCCGAGCGTCAGACGTGCGAGCAGGGCCCCGAGGAGCGGACCGCACACCGCGGCGACCACGACCGGCGGCAGCAGCTCTCCGGCGGCCACCCAGCGGACGTCGCGCGGTCGCAGGCCGAGGGTCCGCAGCCGGGTCAGGGTCTGCCAGCGCGCCGACGCACCGGCTGCGGCGGCGAGCGTGAGGCCGAGCAACCCCAGCGCCACCAGCACCGCGGCGGCCGTCCACGCCAGCCGTAGCAGCCCCGCGGTGAGCGGAGCCACCCGCTGCGCCCGCAGGACGTCCGCGCGCAGCACGACCTCGGCGGCGACGCCGGTGTTCGACGCGGCCCGCTCCGCGCCGGTTCCGGTCACCCAGATGGTGTTCGGAGCGGTTGGCAGCCCGGCGGCGGCGAGGGCCGTGGCGTCCACGATGACGACGTCGTTGGTGCCGCCGACGGAGGGAGCGGTACCGACCGTGGCAAGGGGGATCGCCGGGGCGTCGTCCCGGGGAAGCTTCAGCCGCATGCCGGTCCGCAGCCCGCCGTCGCTCGATCGGACCAGCGCGGGGACGTCCCCGGGGCCGGGTGCCGTGAGCCGGGCCAGCGCCGGCGCGTCGGGCAACGGGGTGGTGGCCAGCAGGCGCTGGAACGCGTTGGCGTCCACGACGACCAGGAGTGGGGTGAGCAGTGTCGATTCGGTGAAGACGGCCGCCGAGGCGGTCACCTGCGCGACGACGACCTGCTCCACCCCGGGTGCGGCAGCGATGCGTTCGGCGAGTGCGGGTGTGGCGGTCGCGGCGTCGGTGTCGACGTTGAGCCGGGCGTCGGCGCCGACGGTGCTCCACGCGCCGTCGCTCAGACCCCGGGTGACGGTGGGGCTGAGGATGAGCGCGAACGACGCGAGCGCCGTGGTGCTGACCACAACCAGCAGCGGCAGTGCGCGCCCGGCCGTCGTGGCCGCCTGGGCGGCACCGAACACGGCCAGCGGGCGGCGCGAGCGCAGGGCCTGTCGGAGCGCGAACCGTGCCCCGAGGGGCAGCAGCCGGAGCAGGACCAGCGCGCCGACGAGCGCGCCCAGAGTCAGGGCGCTGATCGGCAGGACCAGGTCTCCGGTCAGCCCACCGGTGTCGCCGTCGGGGCCGACGGGCAGCAGCCCGCGCTGGTGCAGGGCCACGAAGGCAGCGACCGCGGCGACCAGGACAGCAGCCTCCACGGCGGCGCGGCGCAGCTGACCGGTGGTCTGGATCCAGCGCCGGGCGGCCCGGTTGGCGGGTTGGCGCCGGTCGCGGCTGGCGCGGGCGGCGGCGAGGGTGCCGAACGCCGGCCCGGCGACGGCGCCGGCCAGGACCACGGGAACGGCCCAGGTCCAGGAGACGCCCGGAGCGGCCGCGCGGGCGAGCGCGAGCCCGACGGCGGCGGCCGACAGGGATACCACTGTGGACTCGATGACCAGTTCCGTACCGAGGTCGGGCAGCGCCGCCCCACGCTGACGGGCGGCGCTCAGCGTCGGGGTACGGCGGCGGACCAGCAGGTCGGCGGCGAGCAGCAGCACCAGTACCGTGGCGGTCAGCACCCCGGCGAGCAGGACGGCGGCCTGTGCGGCGGCGACGCTGTTGCGGGCACTGGCGTCGCGCAGAGTGGTGTCGAGCCGCGATTCCCACTTCAGGGACCTGTCGCGGTCGCCGGACGAGCCGGAGGTCGCCTTGAGCTTGACCACCTGCCTGGCGAGCGCCGCGGTGGAATCCCAGGTGAGCGCGGCGGGGTCGGGGGCGAAATGGACGGTGCGCCGCAGTTGGTCCTCGTCCACGGCGAGCCGGGCGTCCGGCAACGACTTACGGGACAGCAGGCCGCCGATCCGGGTGGTCCCGACGCCGTCGGCGCCGGGCACGGGGCGCAGGAGCGCCGGGGCGAGTCGCCAGACGGGGTCGGTGCTGTCCGCGGGTCGGTAGATCCCGCTGATCCGGACGTCTCGGTCATGACCCTTGTTGTCGCTGACCGGGATGCGATCGCCGGGGCCGAGGCCGAGTGCGGCGGCGTCCGCGTCGGAGAGGCCGACCTGCACCGGCCAGGGTGGGGCGTCGTAGGGGATCTCGACGTACTCATCGGTGACGGCGGCGCCCGGCGCGCTGCCGGCGATCCAGGTCACGTCCGGGGCGCCCGAGTCACCGTCCAGGTAGGTGAACTGGAAGGTACGCGGCGCGTTGCCGTCGGTGATGCTGAGGACCGGGCCGTTGACGACGACGACGGGCGGGAGCAGCGCGGCGTCCAGTTCGGGTCCGAGCGCGTACGTCGCCCGGGTGCGGAAGCCGTCGACGTCCTCGGCGAGGCGGGGCACCCGGACCCGCCCGTTGTTCGACCCGTCGTCGCGCTCCCAGTGGGCATTCACGAGGACGTTCGAGTCCTGCCCGGAGCGGCGTACCGCGTCCTGGATGGCATCGTCGGCGGCGGCGCGGAGCAGCGTCGGCACGGCCCCGGCGAGCAGCGTGACGGCCGCGATGACGGCGGCGGTGAGCAGCAGCGGTCCGGCGTCGGTACGGCCACGGCCGCGGATGCTGGGCCAGTGCGGCGCCGGCCACCGGCGGGTCAGCCACCGCTTCACGGCGCCACCCGCAGGTGCGCGGCGTCGGCCCGGCGGACCTGGACGGTGACCACGACGGCGACCGCCAGCAGGCATCCGGCCAGCAGGACGGCGAGCAGTGCGGCCTCGGCTGGCCACGGCCAGTGTGGTCGGGCGGCCGGGACGGGCGCGGCCCCGATGTCGGAGCGCACGAGCAGGGGAGCGACGACGCGGGTGGCGAGCGCGCCGAGGCCCGCACCCGCCGCGAGCAGGGGCAGCAGGACGCCTGCGTGTTGGCCGAGCAGGACGGCCCGGATGCCGCGTCGGGACATCCCCAGACCGCGCAGCCGCGCCACCTCGACGGCGCGGACCTGTAGGTCACAGCTCACGTGCAGGACGACGCCGGCGAGCAGCAGCAGGGCCGCGGCCGGGACGGTGAGCTGGAGCGCGGCCGGCAGCCCGACGCGCAGCGGGCCGCCGGTGAGGCGGGCGGTCTCCGCCTCGCGGGTCGTGACGGTGCCCAGGTGAAGGGCGTCGGCCCGCTCGGCGGCGTCAGGACCGGCTGGGTGGCCGACCCACCAGGCGTCGACCGGGAACGTCAGGTCACCTCGGACGGCGCGTGCGCGGGACAGCGTGTCGAGGTCGGCCAGGACGGCGATGGCGCCGGGGGCGGACGGTACGGTCGGCACGACCCCCGTGATGACGATCGGGACGGGCGTGCTGCCGACCGTGACGCTGAGCTGACTGCCGCTGTTGGCGCCGACCTCGCTGGCGAAGGCGGCGGAGGCGGCGACGGGCACCGGGCCGGGGTCGGGGAAGGCGGTGGCGACGAGAGTCCGGGCGGCGTCCTCGGCGCCGCCGTCGAGCTTGACGATCGCGGCCATCCGCAGCGCGGTTCCCGTCGGCGTGGCGGACAGCGTGACGGTCGGGTCGGTCAGCTTGCCGGGGATCGGCGGCGCGGACGTGGCGGTCCAGTCCGATCCGTCGGTGGGCCTCGCCGCCGGCCCGGCGGGCGGGATGGTGAGCGTGACGGCTACGGCGACGGGTCCCCCGACCGCGTCGGTGGTGACCGGCAGGGCGACCGCGACGAGGCGCAGCCCGTCAGTCGTCGCGCAGTTGGGCAGCCGAAGCTCCTGGCCGTCGAGCGGTAGGGCGGGACCGCCGCAGGACGTGCGGAGGCCGGTGGCGTCCTGCAGCAGCAGCCGGGGCGTCACGGTGAGCGACGTGTCGCCGGCGGCGGTCCCGCTCAGGACGAGCGGGGCGCCGGTTGGGACGGGGAGGCCGGCGACCCGGGTGCGTGGTGCCAGCGTGGTGCCCACGTCCGCCCATTCGCGGTCGCTGCCCAGCCGCCCGCGCAGCAGCGCGTCGGCGCGGGTGGTGTCGACGGCGACCAGCTGCGGCGGAGTGCCGGCGCTGCCGAGCCACTGACCGACGGTGACACCACGGTTGAGGGCCGGACTCACCACCCCCGTGGTGGCCGCGCCGACGAGCGCGCCGTCGCCGGCCACCGGCGCCGTGCGGAGGGTGAGTGCCAGGTCGGTGCCGACGGAGAGCGCCGCCTGGTCGCGCTGCGACTCGTGCCACGTCGTGTCGAAGGCGAGGCCGAACGTGCCGGCCGCGCAGGCCAGCCCGACGAGCAGCCCGGCAGCGACCGCCTGTGGCCGGCGGGCGGCCTCCGCGACCGCCAGCGGCAGGGCCAGCCCACGGGCGCGGTACGCCAGGCGGTCGGCGGCGCGAAGCGCGGGCAGTACCACCCGGAGGGCCAGGGCGGCGCCTGCGGTGAGCAGCAGCGCGGGTGCGAGCACCCGGACCGCGTCGACGCGTGGGCTGGCGGCGGTGGGCTGCGCGTACAGCTGCCACCACCCGGCGGCGGCGAACACCGCGAGCAGCACGTCGACGCCGGATCGGGCCAGCAGTTCGCGGCGGGTGCGCTGGTCGCCGGCTGCCGGGACGGGCCGGATCGCCAGGATGGTGAGGACCGCGGCGAGCACCAGCGCGCCGCCGGTGACCGCGAGGATCTGGGTGCCGGCGATGGCCGGCCGGACGGTCAGGCCCGCGCCGTCCAGCGGCGGCAGGTGGGTCAGGCCGGCGTGCAGGGCCGACGAGGCCGGTATCGCGAGCGCGGCGGCGACGGCGGCGACGAGTCCGGCCTCGAGTGTCGCGGTGGCGGCGAGTTGCCGACGACTGGTGCCCAGGGCGGACCGCAGGGCGGTCTCCTCGGCGCGGATGCCCGTGGTCAGCCGGCCGGCGAGGACGAGTGCAACTGCGGCCAGGACGCCGCCGAGGACGGCGATGGCGAGCACGACGGCGGCAGTGACGTGCCGTTGGTCGTCGGCGGCCCGCAGGGTCAGCGGCAGCTCGGAGGAGACCCGGGCGAGCTGGACGCGGCTGCCCAGGGTGCCCGCCAGCCGGCTGTCGGCGTCGCGGACGGCCCCGGCCACGGTCTCCAGGTCGTGGCGGTTGGGGTGGGACAGGTCCGGATGGGCGGTGAACTCCATCCGGTCGACGGTGGCACCGGTGGTGAGCAGGTCGTCGAGGTCGACGAGGAACGGGCCGTAGGCGTTGACCGGCTGCAGGAAGCGGCCGTCCCGATAGCCGGTGCGGGCACCCTCGGCAGACAGCGGATCGCGGTCCCAGCCGCGCTCCGGCAGCGGGCGTACCACACCGACGACGAGCACGTCGATGGCCGGGACGGGCGCGTGGGCCAGTTCGGCGCCGAGGCGTACCCGGCGACCGGGGGCGAGGCCGAGCAGTCGGGCGGTGGGCTCCAGCAGCACCGTGTCGCCAGGGTCCTGTGGCCAGCGACCGGTGACCAGCTCGGCTCGCGCCGGCAGGTCGTCGAGCCCCGACAGGTACGCCTGGGCTCCGACGGTGGTGCCCTCGGCGAGCGTGGGCGGCAGCGCCCGCAGCACTGTCGACGCCCGCGCGGTCGTCGACACCGGGTACGGTGCGAGCGTGGAGGCCACCACTTCACGGGTGTCGGCGGCGACCGACGACGTGTGCGGGCCCTCGACGGTGCCGGTGTAGACGGTCATGTCGACGGCGGCGGGCGCGGCGCGGGCCATGGCGACCTCCAGTGCCCGCTCGGCGGTGCGGGTGACCAGCAGGGTGCAGGTGCCCAGCAGGGTCGCGCCGATCGTGACGACCCCGAGGAGGGCTGCCAGCAACGGCCACTGCGCGCGGGCGCGCCGGCTGACCAGCCTCATCATCGCGTCACCCGGCGTCCTGTTCGTCGAGGTGCCCGTCCTGGATGTGGATCACCCGGTCGGCCAGGGCCATCATCACCGCGTCGTGCGTCGACACCACCACGGTGACGCCTTCGGATTCCACGATCCCGCGTAGCAGGGCCATCACCGACAGGCCGGTCTCGGCGTCCAGTTGCCCGGTGGGTTCGTCGGCGAGCACCAGTTGGGGAGACGCGGCCAGCGCGCGGGCGATCGCCACGCGCTGCTGCTGGCCGCCGGACAGCTCGGCCGGCCGCTGCCGGGCGTGGTCGGCCAGGCCGATCAGTTCCAGCAGCAACTCGACCCGCCGCTCGCGCTCGGTGGGGTCGACCCGGGCCATCCGCAGTGGGGCCGCGACGTTCTCCGCGGCCGACAGCACCGGGATCAACCCGAAGCTCTGGAAGACGTACGACACCTTCTCGCGCCGCAGCCGGGACAGGCCGTCCTCGTCGAGCGCGGTGACGTCGGTGCCGTCGACGTGCACGGTGCCGGCGTCCGGGCGGTCCAGGCCGCCGATGACGTTGAGCAGGGTGGTCTTGCCCGAGCCGGACCGGCCGACGAGCGCCACCATCGAACCGGCAGCCACGTCGAACGACACGTCGCGCAGGGCGTGTACGACACTCGGCCCGGTGCGGAAGCGACGGTGTACGCCGCGGACGCGAAGCAGCGGCTCGCCGCTCATTCGCCGCCACCCGAGTCGGGGCGGATCGTGATGTGGTCGGGTTCCAGGGCCAGCCGAACCCGTCGGGTCAGCTCCAGCGCCTGGCGGAACTCGCGGGGGACCTGGACCCGCCCGGCCCGGTCCATCACCGCGTACTCCTCGGCGATCATCTGCAGGTCACCCTCCGCGTCGGTGGTGGTGCGGCGCAGCACCTCGCTGCTGGTGCGCCCGTCCCGGATCGCGACGGTGCGTTCGACCTGGCCGCTGACCGCCGGATCGTGGGTCACCACGACGACGGTCACGCCGTACCGGCGGTTGACGTCCCGCAGCACGCCGAAGACCTCCGCGGACGTGGCGGCGTCCAGTTCGCCGGTCGGCTCGTCGGCGAGCAGGACCCGCGGCTGGTTGGCCAGCGCCACCGCGATCGCGACCCGCATCTGCTGCCCACCGGAGAGTTGCCCGGGTCGCCGATCGGCACAGTCGGCGACACCGAGGCTGTCCAGCAGCTCGGCCGCGCGCTCCCGGCGCTCCCGCTTCGGGGTGCGGGCCGCCGTCATCGGCAGGTCCACCATCTCCCGTGCGGTCAGGTACGGGATCAGGTTGCTCGCCGTCTGCTGCCGGACGAACCCGACGGTGCGCCGCCGGTAGTCCACCCGGTCCGCGCGGGACATCGCCAGCAGGTTCCACCTGTCGACCCGGACCCGCCCGGCGGTGGGGGCGTCGATGCCGGCCAGGATGGAGAGCAGCGTCGACTTGCCCGACCCGGAGGCACCGACGACGGCGATCAGCTCACCGCTCTCGACGGCCAGGTCCAGTCCCTGGAGCGCCTGCACCTCGATCGAACCGGTCTGGTAGATCCGCACCAGGTTCTCGCAGACGATGAGCGCGTCCTGGCCGAACTCGGGTGCCCGCGCGGATGGCTGCGGCAGGGACAGCGGTGTGCTGGACATACCCTTCTCCGTCCGGGTCGTGCCGACGTCGAGCCAGCCTGGGATGGCCCCGAGAGGCTGCGGCACGCCAGTATCGCCCACCGCAGAAAACTTCTCGTCATCGCAACCCCGGCGGCGAGCCGTTGCCGTACCCAATCCGGTGGCGGTCCTCATCGGAGGTTGCGAGACTTCGACCTGTGCGAGAACCGGACCGCTTCCGAGGTGCCGTGCAGGTCTGGGCGGCCGGTGGCGCGGGCGCCGCGGCAGCCGCCACGGTGGCCCGTGCCCAGGCCGGCGACCTGAGCACGGTCGTGCTCGTCGAGGGCTTCAGCGACCAGTGCGCGGTGGAGGCGCTGGCCGAGCGGCGGGGCCGTGACCTGGCCGGCGAGGGCGTGTGTGTCCTGCCGATCGGCGGCGCGATGAGTGTCGCCCGCTACCTGCGGCTCTTCGGCGCGCAGGGGCTGGCACCGACCGTACGAGGGCTCTGCGACGAGGCCGAGGAGGGCTTCTTCCGGCGCGGGTTGGAACAGGCCGGCTTCGGTGGCGACCTGACCCGCTCGGACCTGGCGGCGCTCGGCTTCCAGGTCTGCGTGACCGACCTGGAGGACGAGCTGATCCGCGCGCTCGGCAGCGACGGTGTCGAGCGGGTCATCGACGCCGAGCGGGACCTGGGAAAGTTCCGGGTCTTCCAGAACCAGCCCGCGCAGCGCGGACGCACGATCGAGCGGCAACTGCGCCGCTTCATGGGCACGATGAGCGGCCGCAAGGCCCGCTACGCTCGCGCGCTCGTCCACGCCCTCGACCCGGACGCCATCCCACCACCACTGGATCGGCTGCTCACCTGACGGTGGGCGGTCAGCGTTCCCGGACCACCGCGACCGGACAGTTGGCGTGCTGGATCACCTGCTGGCTGACCGAGCCGAGCAGCATCCCGGCCAGCCCACCCCTACCCCGGCTGCCGACCACCACCGACTGCGCGGACCGGCTCGCCCCGATCAGCATCGCCGCCGGGCTGCCCGAGATCAGGTCGACGGTCACGCTGAGCTGCGGGAAGGTTCGCCGCCACGGCTCCAGCGCCTGCTCCACCGCGGCCCGCTCGTCGGGCACCCCGGCCGCCGCTGCGGGGCCCGGGGTCCAGGCGTGCAGTACGCGCAACGGCATCTGCCGGCGGGCCGCCCGTTCCGCGGCGAAACCGAGCGCCACCAGCGACGGCCCCGAACCGTCCACCCCGACCGCCACCGGGCCGTCCGGTGCGCCGCCCGTTCCGTCGCGGACCACCACCACCGGGCAGTGGGCGTGGGCGGCCACCGACACGGCAGTGGACCCGGCCAGCAGGCCACCGAATCCGCCGTGGCCTCGGCTGCCGAGCACCAGCATGCCGGCCTCGGCCGAGCGTTCCTGCAACACCAGGGCCGGTGGTCCGTCGTACACGTCGCTGGTGATCGTCAGCCCGGGGTGGGTGGCGGTGGCGTCCGCCGCGGCCTTGCCGACCAGGTCCTCGACCTGGCGGCGGGCGGTCTCGTCCGGCCAGACCCCGGGCGTCACACCCGGGCCGACCCAGCCGGCCACGGTCAGCCACTCGAAGACGTACGCCAGCCGCACCGGTTGGCCGGTGTGCCGAGCCTCCTCCAGCGCCCACCGCAGCGCCACCGTGGCGTCGGTGGAGCCGTCGTAGCCGACCAGGATCTCCGCGTCGCGCACGTCGTTCTCCTCAGGGGTTCGTCGGGTCGGTTTCGCGGACCCAGCGCCACTCGGCGACCTCGGGGTCGTCCTCGCCGTAGCGGCGGGTGTAGTCGCGGGCGGCCTGCCGGGCGTCGACCATCCGCTGGCGCAGGTGCGCGGCGCGGGCGGCCAGCCCGGGTACCCGGTCGATGACGTCGATGACCAGGTGGAAACGGTCCAGGTCGTTGAGCATCACCATGTCGAACGGGGTGGTGGTGGTCCCCTCCTCCTTGTAGCCGCGTACGTGCAGGTTCTCGTGGTTGTTGCGGCGGTAGGTCAGCCGGTGGATCAACCAGGGATAACCGTGGTACGCGAAGATGATCGGCCGGTCCTGGGTGAAGATGGTGTCGAACTCGTTGTCGGTCAGGCCGTGCGGATGCTCGGTGTCGGTCTGGAGTCGCATCAGGTCGACCACGTTCACCAGTCTCACCCGTAGGTCGGGGAGGTGCTGGTGGAGCAGCTCGACGGCGGCCATCGTCTCCAGGGTGGGCACGTCCCCGCAGCAGGCCAGTACCACGTCCGGTTCGATGCCTCCGTCGTTGCTGGCCCACTCCCAGATCCCCAGGCCGCGTCGGGTGTGCTGGATCGCCTCGGTCATCGTCAGCCAGTTCGGCGCCGGCTGCTTGCCGGCCACCACCACGTTTATGTAGTGCCGGCTGCGCAGGCAGTGGTCCATCGTGGCGAGCAGGGTGTTGGCGTCCGGCGGCAGGTAGATCCGGACCACCTCGGCCTTCTTGTTGACCACGTGGTCGATGAAGCCGGGGTCCTGGTGGGAGAAGCCGTTGTGGTCCTGACGCCAGACGTGGCTGGACAGCAGGTAGTTCAGCGAGGCGATCGGCTGCCGCCAGGGGATGGCCCGGGTCACCTTCAGCCACTTGGCGTGCTGGTTGAGCATCGAGTCGACGATGTGGATGAACGCCTCGTAGCTGGTGAAGACGCCATGACGGCCGGTCAGGAGGTAACCCTCCAGCCAGCCCTGGCACAGGTGCTCGGAGAGCACCTCCATGACCCGGCCGTCGGGGGAGAGGTGGTCGTCGCCGGCAACGGTGGCGGCGACCCACGCCCGGCCGGTCACCTCGAGCGCCGCGCCCAGCCGGTTGGAGGCGACCTCGTCCGGACCGAACAGTCGGAACGTCTCCGGATTGGCGCTGATGACGTCGCGGATCCACGGACCGAGCACTCCCGTCGCACCGGCCATCGGCTGGCCCGGTTCTCCGACGTCCACGCCGTAGTCGCGGAAGTCGGGCAGGGCCAGGTCGCGCAGCACCACGCCACCGTTGGTGACCGGGTTGGCGCTCATCCGCCGGTCTCCGCGCGGCGGCAGTGTCCGTAGCTCCGCCACCGGCGCGCCGGTGGCGTCGAACAGTTCCTCGGGGCGGTAGCCGCGCAGCCACCGCTCCAGTTCGGCCAGGTGGGCCGGGTTGTCGCGGACTCCCGACAGCGGCACCTGGTGGGCGCGGTAGGTGCCCTCCACCTGCACGCCGTCCACCTCCTGCGGGCCGGTCCAACCCTTCG
The DNA here is from genome assembly GCF_042872705.1 of Micromonospora sp. NPDC005203. Taxonomy (NCBI): domain Bacteria; kingdom Bacillati; phylum Actinomycetota; class Actinomycetes; order Micromonosporales; family Micromonosporaceae; genus Micromonospora; species Micromonospora sp. NPDC005203. The sequence continues at coordinate 98,810 of NZ_JBIAKV010000010.1, forward strand.
GCGTCCGCAGGATGATCATCGGCCAGCGGGGACGCTCGACGACGCCGCCGGAGCGGGCCCGCCGCTGGATCTCGGCGATCTCGTCCAGCACCCGGTCCATCGTCGCGGCGAGCACGCGGTGCACCACGGCCGGGTCGTCACCGGCCACCACGTACGGCTGATAGCCCGACCCGCGCATCAGGTCGAGCAGATCGGTCTCGGGGATCCGGGCCAACACGGTCGGGTTGGCGATCTTGTAGCCGTTGAGGTGCAGGATGGGCAGCACCGCGCCGTCGCGCGCGGGGTTGAGGAACACGTCGGAGAGCCAACTGCCGGCCAGTGGCCCGGTCTCCGCCTCGCCGTCGCCGATCACGCAGGCCACCACCAGGTCCGGGTGGTCGAACGCCGCGCCGTAGGCGTGGCTCAACGCGTACCCCAGCTCGCCGCCCTCGTGGATCGAGCCCGGCACGTCCGCCGCCACGTGGCTGGGGATGCCGCCCGGGAAGGAGAACTGGCGGAACAGCTTGGCCATCCCGACCTCGTCGCGCGCCACGTCGTGGTAACGCTCGGACCAGGTCCCCTCCAACCAGGTGTTGGCCACGATGGCCGGGCCGCCGTGCCCGGGGCCGGTGACCAGCATGGCGTTCAGGTCACGCGCCACGATCACCCGGTTGAGATGGGCGTAGACGAGGTTGAGCCCAGGGCTGGTGCCCCAGTGCCCGAGCAGGCGTGGCTTGATGTCGTCGCGGGTCAGCGGCTCCCGCAGCAGCGGGTTGCCCAGCAGGTAGATCTGCCCGACGGTGAGGTAGTTCGCGGCGCGCCAGTAGGCGTCCAGCCGGCGCAGTTCGTCGTCGGTGAGGGCGCTTCGCACGTCGAGAGCGGTGTCCATCAGGCTGCCTCTCGCGGGTAGGAGTGGGGGCGTCGGCTTCGCCGCTGCGCACAGCCCCGGGTCAGGGCCGTTGGTTCCGTGCCGGCCGGGCGTCGGGCCCGGTCAGCGGCACCTCGGCCAGGCCACGGACGACGACCACCGGGGCGGGGGAGTGGTAGAGCAGGGATTGGGCGACGGCGCCCAGCATGGCCCGTGCCGGTTCGTCACCGCGGGCGGCGACAAGCGTCACCTGCGTCGTGCGCGACATGTCGATCAGCACCTGCGCGGGGTCCCCGCGAACGACACGACACTCGGTGGGCACCGGGGTGGTGCGGCCGGCGTGCCGGGCCATGGCCTCGTTGAGCTGCTCGGCGACCGCGTCGGTGTCCTCGTCGTACTCCACCACGCGCAGCGCCAGCAGGCGGGCGCCCCTTCGGGCCGCGCAATCCATCGCCCACCGCAGCGCGAGGTGCGAGCTGGGGGAGCCGTCCACCCCGACCAGCACCGGGCCCTGCGGCGGCGGCTCGCGGCGGACCACCAGCAGCGGGCAACCGGCCCGCGCGGCCAACTGCACGGCGGGCGTCTCGGCCGGGACGCACTGGCCGCTGCCGGCCATTCCGCTGTCGCCGACCGCCAGCAGGAAGGCCGTCTCCGACCGGCGGATGAGGGTGGCCAGCGTGGCGCTCTCGACGATCTCGCCGCCCACGGTCAGCTCCGGCTCGACCTGGTGGGCGAGTTGCGCGGCCCGGGTGATCAGGCTCTCGGCCTCTTCGCGGGGCGCGGCGACGCTGTCCGCGGCGAAGGCCGCGTGCCAGTCGAAGGTGTGCAGCAGGTGCAGCGGCCGGCCGTGCCCGGCGGCTTCCTGCGCGGCCTGCTCGACGACCGGGAGGTCGAGATTCGAGCCGAGGCCGACAAGCACCGCGGCGTCGGTGGCTGCGGCCATCGATATCACCTCCCGGGCGTCGCGCCCGGCACGACCACGCTGTCCCTGACCGAGGGTAGTCGGGTGCCTCCGGTGGCGGGTGGGTTCTCCCCGAAGCTGATCCGCAGTGGCCCCCGCATCGCGTTGACACCCCTGAATGCCTGCCTCACTGTCCTATGGTCGTAGTACAACAGGGTAGGTGCGGACGCCCAGCCGCCGTAGATGCTGATCCGCTGTCACCGAAGATGCGTCGGAGCAGGCGTAACCCATAACACAGGAGGCGTGAATGGTCACTCGTAGGAGTCTGTTGCACATCGTCGCGGCCGGCCTGTTCGCTGCGGCCACTGGCACCACCGACGTGCTCGCCGCGCCGGCCCGCGCCGCTGCCGGAGCGCCGGCACGAAGCGCCACAACGGGCCGGACCCTGCACGTCGGCACGATGCAGGCGGCGCTGGACGACATCGCCGCAACGGCGGCGGTCGGCGTTCTCGCCGAGGTGAACGACGGCGCACAGGTGTGGAAGGGCGCCAGCGGCGTCGCGCGACTGGGCACCCGTCAACCTGTGTCGGCCGAGGGACGGTTCCGGGTGGGCAGCATCACCAAGTGCTTCATCGCCGCTGTCGTACTGCAACTCGCCGGCGAGGGGCGCCTCACCTTGGACGACACTTTGCAGCGATGGCTGCCAGGCATCCTTCCCGACGGCTCGCGCATCACAGTGCGTCAACTCCTGCAGCACACCAGCGGCGTCGTCAACTACACGAACGCCGCGTCGTTCCGCGCCGTCTACCGGTCGGAGGCGGACATCGTCCGGATGCGTAACCGGACGTGGACACCGCGGGAACTCGTCACCTTCGTCGACGACCTGCCACTGCTGTTCGAGCCCGGTAGCTCGTGGGAGTACTCGAATACCAACTTTGTCCTGCTCGGCATGGTTGTCGAACGGGTGACCGGCGTCCACTACGCAGCCGAGGTGCGCCGCCGGATCCTTCGCCCGCTCGGGCTGCTGCACACCCGGGTTCCGGGCGCCAATCCCGTTCTTGCCGGCGTGCACCCGCATGGCTACCTCGCGGTGGAACACGACGGCGTCGACCAGCCGGTCGACATCACCGTGTTCAATCCTTCGGTGGCCGGCGCGTCCGGGGAGATGACCTCCACAGCGAAGGACCTGAACATCTTCTTCCGCGCCTTGGTCGATGGGCGGCTGTTGGGTCCAGCCGAACAGGAGCAGATGAAGATCGCCCATGCTACGAGGCGCGACTACCAATACGGCCTGGGCCTGATGACCAGGTCCACCCTCGGAGGTACCCGGCTGTGGGGCCACCGTGGCGAGATCTTCGGTTACTACGCCGAGTCGTGGACCGCTGAAGACAACGGCCGCCAACTCACCGTGGCAGTCACGCCGTGGGGCGACATCGATCCGAAGGTCGCCATCACCGAGCTTGTTGAGACCGTCTTCGAATCCTGAAGGGCGGCATCACCACTAGGCCATCGGGTTGAGTCAGGATCCAGAGCTGTCCGAGGCTGGCGACGGCGGGCGGATTCGGGCACCCTTCGATCGTCAACCAGGGTTGACACGTCCTGCGTTGTCAACGTATGTTGACGATATGAGTCAGGCGACAGAACTCGCGGCGGCAGCCGGCAGCACCGACCCCCGGGTCGGGCTGCGCGCTGTCCGCGCGCTGCGCCGGCTGCTCGAGCGGCTCGAGGTGGTCCAGGTGGACAACGCCCGTCGACAGGGCTGGTCCTGGCAGGAGATCGCCGACGCGCTCGAGGTCAGCCGGCAGGCGGTGCACAAGAAGCACGCCGGGCGACCGGCGGTCAACTCATCCTGGGAGGCGTGATGTTCGAACGGTTCACCGACCGGGCGCGCGGCGTGGTGCATCGGGCGTTGGAGGAGGCGCGGGCCGAGGGCCAACGGCCGGTCGGCACCGAGCACCTGTTGCTCGCCCTGCTCGCCGACGACGCCGGTCTGGCCAGCCGGGTGCTGGCCGACGCCGGCGTACGCGCCGACGACCTGCGCGAGCGCGTCCGCCGACACACCGTCAGCGGGGGCGCCGGCCTCGGCGACGCGGACGCGGCGGCCCTGCGGGAGATCGGCATCGACCTGGCCGCGATCGTGGCCCGCATCGAGCAGTCCTTCGGCCCGGACGCGCTGCGCGAGGCCGTGCCGGCGCCGCGCCGCCGGTGGGGGCGCAAGCGCCACCTCGGCGGGCCGTTCTCGCCCCGGTCCAAGAAGGCGCTGGAGCTGTCCCTGCGCGAGGCGCTGCGCCTGCGCCACAAACACATCGGCACCGAGCACATCCTGCTCGGGGTGCTCCGGGAGGGGCACGGGCTGGGCGCGCTGGTGCTCACCGAGGCCGGCATCGACCTCGACGATCTGCGCCGCCGGGTGGAGAGCGCGCTACGGGCGGCGGCCTGACGGGCGTGCTCGCGTTGAAACGTGTCTGTGGCACTTTCGACGCGAGCCCCCCGCTGGGTCGCTGAAGGTGCCCCGGTGCTGCACACTGGCGCCCGTGGATGCTGGACAGGACAGGCGGCCCTCGGGGGGCGACGGCGGGTTGCGCTCCGCCGTGGTGGTCAACCCGGCGAAGGTCGACGATCTCGACGAACTGCGCCGTACCGTGAACGACGCGCTCAACGCGGCGGGCTGGCCCGAGCCGCAGTGGTACGAAACCACCGTCGACGACCCCGGCCGCGGTCAGGCCGAGCAGGCCGTGAAGGCAGGCGTCGACCTGGTCTTCGCCTGCGGTGGCGACGGCACCGTGATGTCCTGCGTCAGCGCGCTCGTCGGCACCGACGTGGCCCTCGCCGTGCTGCCGCAGGGCACCGGCAACCTGCTCGCCGCCAACCTCGGTCTCTCCACCGACCTGGCCGCCGGGCTCCAGGTCGCCGTCGAGCGGGGCCGCCGACTGCTCGACGTCGGCGCCGTCGAGGACAAATACTTCACCGTGATGGCCGGCATGGGCTTCGACGCCCAGATGCTCGAGGCCACCAACGAGACCACCAAGGCCCGCATCGGCTGGCCGGCGTACGTCATGGGCGCCGCCCGCCACCTGCGGGACCGGCCGATGCGGGTGCAGATCCGCATCGACGACCGCCCGCCGGTGCGCCGCCGGGCCCGCTCGGTCCTGATCGCCAACGTCGGCCGCCTCCAGGGCGGGGTCACCCTGCTCACCGAGGCCGAGCCGGACGACGGCTGGCTCGACGTCGCCGTGCTCACCCCGCACAGCCTGCGGCACTGGCTGGCGCTCGGCTGGGCGGTGGTCCGCCGCAGCGGCCAGGTGCCGCGGATGGAGGTGTTCCGGGGCAAACGCGTGGTGGTCACCAGCAACCGGGCCCAGCCCAGGGAACTGGACGGCGACCTCATCTCCCCGGACCGCCGGTTGCAGGCGGAAGTCCGGCCCGAGGCGCTCTGGCTCTGCGTCCCCCAACCCGAGGACGCCCCCGACCTGGCCGATGATGCGCGAAGCGCCGGGAAGCGGGGCGAGCAGCTGATCGAGGACGCACGTCGTGAGTAGCACCCGGATCGTGCCGGAGACCCGGTTGATGGCGGACGAGGAGTTGTCCGCCGACGACGCCTGGCACACGCTGCGCCGGCAGGGCGGCTGGCACCTGCTGCGGGACGCCTTCATCCGGTTTCGCTACGGCGACGGGTTCAGCCACTCGCGGGCCTTCGCACTGCAACTCTGCCTCGCCGTGGTGCCGTTCCTGATCGCCCTCACCGGCCTGATCAGCGAGCTGGGCGTCGAGGAGGGCGGTCAGGTGGTGGCCGACACCGTCCTGGCGCTGACTCCGGGCCAGAGCGCCCAGATGGTCGCCGAGCTGCTGGGTGAGGGCGAACGCGTCGAGGACGCGGGAGAGCTCGCACTCACCCTCGGTCTGCTCACCGGTCTGTTCGCGCTGACCACCACGATGGCCCAGATCGAACGGGGTGCCAACCGGATCTACGGCGTCGAACGGGACCGACCCGCACTGCGCAAGTACCTCCGCGCCGCGGTGCTGGCCGTCACCGCCGGCCTGCCCGCGCTCGCCGGCTTCCTGATCCTGGTCGGTGGCGGCGCGATGGGCGACTCGGTGCGCAAGCACTACGAGTGGGGTGCGCTCGCCAACGGCATCTGGGACGTGGTCCGCTTCCCGCTGAGCCTCGGCCTGACCGTCCTCGCCGTCGCCGTGCTGTTCCGGCACGCGCCACGACGCAACCAGCCGGGCCTGTCCTGGCTGTTCTTCGGTGCCGGCATCGCCACGGTCCTGTGGTGGCTGGCCAGCCTGCTGCTCGCCGCGTACGTGCGGTTCAGCGACGGCTTCGGGCAGACCTACGGCGCGTTGACCGGCATGATGGCGCTGCTGCTCTGGGCCAACCTGACCGGGATGGCGCTCTTCGGCGGGCTGGCCTTCGCCGCCCAGCTGGAGGCGCTGCGCATCGGTGCGCGAGAGCCGGCCCAACCCGACCTCTGGGAGCCCGACACCGACCGTGCCGAGTTGCTCGACACCGGGGACATGACGGCGCTCTGACGGCACCGGCGTGTACGACGGACGCGGATCGGGTAAAGCGCCTCGCCAGAGAGAAAAGGGAGGTGCGGAGTGACCGCGGTCAAGGAGATGGCGCGACGTCCGATCGGTCACTTCGCCGAGCGGAGCATCGCGGGTCTGGCGGCCGTCTTCGGCGCCGGGGTGGCCTTCGGGCTGCTGTTGCTGCTCGTCCGGGTGCGGTGGAGCCCGTTGCAGGACGGCGACCATGCCGTCGCCGAGTGGTTCAACGGGCTCGTCGCCCCGCACCACGCCCTGGTCACCGTCCTGCAGGCGGTGACCGACCTGGGTGGCCGACCGATCTACATCTGGCTGGTGAGCGTCGCCGTGGTCGGGCTCCTCATTCGCAAACAGCCACGGCTGGCCGTCTACCTGATCGTCACCGGCATCGGTGGCCTGATCCTCGACCCGTCGCTGAAGGCGCTTGTCGGACGGCTCCGCCCGGTGGTGGACGTGCCGATCGCCAGCGCACCGGGAAACAGCTTCCCGAGCGGGCACGCGCTGGGCTCGATCGTCGCGTACGGGGCTCTGCTGCTGGTGTTCCTGCCGGCCATGGCGCCGCGCTGGCGCAAGCCCGCGATCGTCGGCTTCAGCCTGCTGGTGGCGGTGATCGGCCTGACCCGGATCGCGTTGGGCGTGCACTACGTCTCGGACGTGCTGGCCGGCTGGCTGCTCGGCGCGGCCTGGCTCGGCGTCACCGCGTACGCCTTCCGGCTGTGGCGGCGTGAGCGCGGGCGGCCGGTACCGCCGCTGAGCGAGGGCCTGGAGCCCGAGGCCGGGCACGACATCGCCCCCGCCCCGGCGGAGGAGCACGTGCTGGCGCACCCGCGCTCGGCGGTGGCCGAGCTGCTGGTCGGGTGGGTGCTCGTGTTCGGGGCGCTCTACGCCTTCGGCACGTACGTCAGCTACCACGCCAAGGGCACCCTCTTCGACACCCTCGACACTGACGTGCCGCGGTGGTTCGCCGAACGGCACACCGACGTGTTGACCGACGTGAGTTGGTGGTGGAGCAAGTTCGGCGACACCCACGCGATCCTGATCATCTCGCTGGTGTTCTGCCCGCTGATCCTGGCGGTCTGGCGGCGTTGGCGTCCGGTGCTCTTCCTGGCGCTGGCCATGGTGGGTGAGCTGACCCTGTTCCTCGCCTCGGCCCGCGCCGTCGACCGACCGCGCCCGGCGGTGGAGAACCTCGACGGGCAGATGCCCACCTCGTCGTTCCCGTCGGGGCACATCGCGGCCACCATCTGCGTCTGGCTGGCCATCACGGTCATCGTGTTCCCGCGTACCGACAGGTGGTGGCGTTGGATCTTCGTGGCGCTGGCCGTGATCATGCCGGTCGGGGTCGCCACCTCCCGGATGTACCGGGGCATGCACCACCCGACCGACTTCATGGGCGCGATCCTGCTCTCCGCGCTCTGGATCGGGGTGCTCTACCTCGTCATCCGCCCGAACGCCGACCTGGAGGAAGGCAACCAACCGACCATCGAGTCGGAGGACGTGGACACCCTCGACGACGAGCTGGCGCGCGCCGGCCGAGCCGACTGAGCGCCCACGTGCTGCGGTTGATGACCTGGAACATCCGCACCGGCGGTCGGGATCGCGGTCGCGCCGACCGGCTGGACCAGGTGGTCCAGGTCATCGACGAGCAGGCGCCGGACGTGCTGGCGCTTCAGGAGCTGCGCGGTTTCGACCGCGACGGGCTGATGGCAGGCGTGGCGGGTCGGGTGGGGATGACGCCGTACCTGGCCCGCTCCTGTCTCGGGCAGCCGGTGGCGGTGCTGGTCCGGCCGCCGTACCAGGTCGTCGACGCGGGGCCGGTGCGCCGGCCGTTCCACCACGCCGCCGCCCGTGCCGTGGTGGCGACCGCCGCCGGCCCGCTCACCGTGCTCGGTGCCCACCTCTACCCGTACTCAGGGGGACGGCGGCGGATGGAGGCCGACTGGCTGGTCCGGGCGGTGCGACGTACCCCGGGTCCGTTGACGCTTGTCACCGGTGACCTCAACGCGCTCGACCCGAGCGTGGACCACACCGAGCGGCTGGCCGGGATGCCGACCCTCTACCGACGGCGGCACCTTCGCCGGCGCGGTGGCGACGTGGACACCCGCGCGATCGCCCGGCTGCTCGCCGCCGACCTGGTCGACCTGTGGCCGTCGGTCAACGCCGGAGCGGCCGAGGCCGAGGGCCGTACCGTCCCCACCCGCTTCGGTGGGGCCGAGTTCGCCGGGATGCGACTGGACTACCTGCTCGGCACCCGCGAGGTGGCGCGGCGGACGCGGGAGTGCCGGGTCGTCCGGGGCGGGACGGCGGACACCGCATCGGACCACTATCCGCTGCTCACCACACTCGACCTCGATCCGGCCGCAACCACCGGCTGAGGCGTGGCGCGGGTCGGTTACCGTGAGCGCCCCCTGCCGGTCCGCTCACCGCTGCCCGACCCGCCGAGCGGGCACCCCGCCGGACCAACGGCGGCGCGTCCACCCTCCGCCGTGGACCCGGCAGAACCGGCCGCCGTCGCGCTCCCGCTCGTCGCGGCGGTCGCGCGGGGTGTCGCGTTGGTCGTGGTGCTGCCGGTACGCCTGCTCTGGGAGCTGACCGCGGCTGCCGGCCGGCTGGTGGTCTGGTTCGCCGGAGTGCTGGCCGCGATGGGATCGGCAGTGGGGCGGGCAGCTCGGCGGCTGCTCTGGGCACCGCTTGTCTGGTTGGCCCGCCACGGGCCACCGCCCTTCTCGCGCTGACCCGCCCGCGGTGCGCGCCGGTCAGGTCGTGCTCGCGGTCGTCCTCACAGCACCAGGTTGAGCAGGACGGTGAGCACCACCGAGGCGAGGATCGAGAAGAGGATCATCAGCAGGCAGCCGAGGCCACCGCCGAGCGGGCGAATCTCCGTGTTGCCGAGACGCATGGGGTCACCTGTCCGAGAGTGCGGGTTGCGGTGCGAGCAGGCAGCGGCACGCGTCCGCGACCTGCGTCGGGGCGGTCGTGACCACGTTGTGCGCGACGCCGGGGACGACCACCAGGCTCGCGTCCGGCACGTCGACGAGCCGCCACTCGCTCGTCAACCCGGCGGCCGGCCGGGGCGCGGCCATGGCGAGCCGTAGCTCGGTCGGACCGAAGTGGCCGCCGGGCATCGGCGTCACAACTCCCGCAGCCGGGGCAGGAGCTGCTCCTGCGCCCAGTCCAGGAACATCGGCTGGGTCTCTCCGCCGACCTGGATGATCGCCACGTGGGTGAAGCCGGCGTCGACGAACCTGCGGAACGCCTCGACGTGCGCGTCGACGTCCGGGCCGCAGGGGACGCCCTCGGCGACGTCCTCCTCCCGGACGAACTGGGTGGCGGCGGCGAAGGACTCCGGGCCGGGAAGGTCGGCGTTCACCTTCCAACCCATCCCGAACCAGCGGAACTGGTCGTGCACGATCTTGCGGCACTCCGCCTCGTCGGGGCCGTAGCAGATGGCCACCTGCCCGTAGCGGGGCTGGCCGGCGCCGCCGGCGTCGTCGTACATCTCGATGATGTGCCGGTCGGGTTCGGTGGAGATTAGGCCGTTGCCGTACTCCGCGGCCAACGTCGCGGACTGCCGGCCGGACGCGGCGACGGCCATCGGCACCGGCCGTTCCGGGCGGTCCCAGACGTAGGCGTCCGGCACGTCGAAGTGATTGCCGGAGAAGGTCAACGTCTCTCCGTTGAGCAGCGGCCGGATGATCTGCAGCGCCTCCTCGAACATCTCGTGCCGCTGCTGCACGTGCGGCCAGCCACCGACCACGTGCTCGTTCAGGTTCTCCCCGGCGCCCAGGCCGAGGGTGAACCGGCCGTCCGAGAGCGCCCCGATCGTGCTGGCCTTCTGCGCGACCACGGCCGGGTGGTAGCGGCGGATCGGGCAGGTCACGAACGACATCAGTTGGGCGCGGGAGGTGGCGTGGGCGACCGCGCCGAGCACCGACCAGGCGTACGGGGAGTGGCCCTGGGAGTCCAGCCAGGGGTAGTAGTGGTCGGACATCACCAACTGGTCGAAGCCGGCCGCCTCGGCCCGGACCGCGTGGTCGACCAACTGCTTGGGACCGGCCTGTTCGCCCATCAGGGTGTAGCCGACGCTGACCATCCTGGTATCCCCTCTCACTGGCTGATCGTTCCCGGGATACCCCGCTCGGCCGCCGTCAACCCTCGCGTCCGGTTCGGGATGGGCGGTGCTTGACGGATGACGGGTGACCTGCCTACCGTCGGTCTTAACCGGTTAAGAGCCGGAGGTGGCGCACATCCTGTGGTGGGGATGATCGCCCCGCAACGGCCCGCGCTCGCGTGGGCCGTTGCGGCTGTCCGGGGTGCGGGCCGCTCAACTGAACCGGTTGCGGAGGTCGATCCATCGCCATACGCTGATGCGTGCGCGCCGGGAGTCGGGCGCGGCTGCCGGGCTGCAGCCGCCCTCCCCCTGTCACGTCCCACCCCTGTCGGGCACCGGGGGTCCTCCCTGAGGAAGACCATGAAGACTCGACTCACCGCCGCCGGCGCGGCCCTGCTCGCGTTGCTCGTCACCGTGCTGGCGTTCGGCCAGCCGGCGCACGCCGCGGCCGGTTTCTCCGTCGCGGACGGCAGGCTGTACGACGCCAACGGCACCGAATTCGTCATGCGGGGTGTCAACCACGCGCACACCTGGTATCCGCAGCAGACCAACTCCTTCGCCGACGTCAAGGCGCTCGGCGCGAACACCGTGCGGGTGGTGCTCTCCAACGGGGACCGGTGGACCCGCAACACCAACGCCGACATCGCCACCGTCATCTCGACGTGCAGGGCCAACCGGCTGATCTGCGTGCTCGAGGTGCACGACACCACCGGGTACGGCGAGCAGAGCGGGGCAATCACCCTGGACCGGGCCGTCGACTACTGGCTCAGCCTGGCCGACGTCCTCGTCGGCCAGGAAAGATACGTCATCGTCAACATCGGCAACGAGCCGTACGGCAACCAGACCTACGGCTCGTGGGCCACCGACAACGCCAACGCGATCAAGCGCCTACGTAACGGCGGGCTGACTCACACGATCATGGTGGACGCCCCGAACTGGGGTCAGGACTGGTCCTTCACCATGCGGGACAACGCCGCGTCGGTGTTCGCCGCCGACCCGGCCCGCAACACCGTCTTCTCCATCCACATGTACGGGGTCTTCGACACCGCCGCCGAGATCAGCGACTATCTGGGTCGGTTCCGTGCCGCCCGGCTGCCGATCGTGGTCGGTGAGTTCGGTTTCAACCACTCCGACGGGGACCCGGACGAGGACACCATCCTCGCGTACAGCCAGGCCAACGGGATCGGCTGGTTGGGCTGGTCGTGGAGTGGCAACGGCGGTGGGGTGGAATATCTCGACCTCGCCACCAACTTCAACCCGGCCAGCCTGACCACCTGGGGCCAGCGGCTCTTCAACGGCGCGAACGGCATCCGGCAGACCGCCCGGGAGGCAAGCGTCTTCGGCGGCACGCCGCCGCCGACCACGCCGCCGCCGACCACGCCGCCGCCGACCACGCCGCCGCCGACCACGCCGCCGCCCGCAGGCGGTTGCACGGCGTCGTACACGGTGACACACCAGTGGCAGGGCGGCTTCCAGGGCGAGATCCGCGTGACGGCCGGCGCGACGGCGATCGCCGGCTGGACCACCCGGTGGACCCTCGCCAACGGCCAGAGCGTCACCCAGTCCTGGAACGCGACGGTGACCACCAGCGGATCCGCGGTGACCGCGCGCAACACGGACTACAACGGCCGACTGGCGGCCGGTGCCAGCGTCAGCTTCGGCTTTCTCGGCGGCTGGACCGGCAGCAACCCCACCCCGGAGGTGAGCTGCACGGCAGGCTGACCGACGCCAGGTGGCCGGGCCCGCACCGCGCCCGGCCACCACGCCGGGCTGCGGTCAGTGCTCTCCGGTCAGGTTCACGATGACCACTCCCGCGATGATCAGAGCGATGCCGGCGAGCTTGACCAGCCCGACCGACTCGCCCAGGAACACCGCGCCGATCGCCACGATCGCCGCGGTGCCCAGACCCGACCAGAGGGCGTACGCGACGCCGACCGGTATCTCCTTCACGGCCTGGGCCAACAGAAGGAACGCCAGCGCGTACCCGGTGAGGCAACCAAGCGTCGGCCAGAGGCGGCTGAACCCGGCGGTGCTCTTGATCAGGCTGGTCGCCAGCACCTCGGCGAGGATGGCGATCCCCAGCAGCACGTACGCCATACGGCTCCCTGGTGTTCGATGCTCGATGAACGCGTCGCTGCTGAGGTTAGTGCCGGCGGTGTCCCCGACCTGCCGACCAACCGGCAAAACGGCCGCCCCGGTGAGGGCTGGCCGGCTAGATCTTGGACACTTTCCGTTCCGCGCTAACGGAAAGTGTCCAAGATCGCTAACTATGGTGGCGAACCGCGCCGCGCCGGGCGTGGTGAACCGCGCCGCGCCGGGCCTGGTGGACCGCGTCGCGTCAGGGGAGGTCGACGGGCTCGGCGGCGAGTCGCGCTGCCCGCATCGTCAGGTACCGCTGTTCGGGCAGGCTGCTCGTGCACGCGGCGGCGGCGCGGTAGCCCGCCATCGCCCGCTCCCGGTCGCCGGCCATCTCGTGCAGGTGGGCGCGGGCGGCGGGCAGCCGGTGGTGCCCGGCCAGTCGGGGGTCGTCGGCCAGCGCGTCGAGAGCGGCCAGTCCGGCCGCCGGTCCGTGCACCATGGCGGTCGCCACGGCCCGGTTGAGCGCCACCACCGGGCTGCCGACGAGCCGTTCCAGCACCTCGTAGAGCGCCAGGATCTGCGGCCAGTCGGTCTGCGACGTGCTCGGCGCCTCGTCGTGCAGGGCGGCGATGGCGGCCTGCACCTGGTACGGGCCGACCGGCCCGCGCGGCAGCGCACGGGTGACCAGGGCGACCCCCTCGGCGATCGCCGCCGCGTCCCATCGGCCGCGGTCCTGGTTGGCCAGTGAGATCAGCTCACCGGAGGGTCCGGTCCGCGCCGGACCGCGTGCCTCGGTGAGCAGCATCAACGCCAGCAGCCCGGTCGACTCGCTGTCGTCGGGCAGCAGCGTGTGCAGTGCGCGGGCCAGCCGGATCGCCTCGGCCGCGAGGTCGATCCGGCGGAGGTCCGGGCCGGTGGTGCTGGTGTGTCCCTCGGTGAAGACCAGGTAGAGCACCTGCCGGACGCTGGTGAGCCGGTCGGCGCGCTCCGCCTCGTCCGGCATTCGGAACGGCAGCCCGGACGCGCGGATGCGCTGCTTGGCCCGGCTGATCCGTTGCGCCATCGTCGCCTCGGGCACCAGGAACGCGCGGGCGATCTCGGCGGTGCTCAGGCCGCCTACGGCGCGCAGGGTCAGCGCCACGGCCGACGTCGGGGCGAGTGCCGGATGGCAGCAGAGCATCAGCAGGACCAGGGTGTCGTCGCGCTCGGCGGTCAACTCCTCGTCCGCGGCCGGTGCGTACTGCCGGTCGTCCGGGTCGCGCCGGGCGACCAGGTCCTCCCGGCGACGCCGAGCCTGCGCACCGCGGACCAGCTCGATCATCCGGCGGTAACCAACCTGGATCGGCCAGCCGCGCGGGTTCGCCGGCAACCCTTCGGTGGGCCACTGCGTGGCGGCGGCCAGCAACGCCTCCTGCACCGCGTCCTCGGCGGTGGCGAAGTCACCGAAACGGCGGGCGAGCACGCCGAGGACCTGCGGCGCCAACTCGCGCAGCAGATCCTCGGTGCGGGCATCGGTGATCAGCCGTCACAGCTCCTGAGGTGGGGCGGACATCACCGGGTGCACCTCGATCGGCATGTTCAGCGGCTGGCCGCCGGGGCCGGGTGCGGTGGAGATGTACGCGGCCAGTTCCACCGCCCGCTCCGGGCTGTCGCAGTCGACGATCCAGTAGCCGGCGAGGAACTCCTTCGTCTCGGCGAACGGCCCCTCGGTGACCACCGGCGCTCCGCCGTCGCCGGCGCGCACGATCTGGGCCTGCTGCGGGCCGCCGAGGCCCTGCGCGTCGACCCACTCGCCGGCGGCGGTGAGCTTGCCGTTGACCTCGCCCATGAACGCGATGTGCGCCCGGACCTCCTGCGGGGTCCAGGTGTCCAGGCTCGGGAAGTCGGTCCCCGCGGCGCTGAACTGCATCAGCAGCATGTACTTCATTGGTGCCTCCTCACGCCCGCGCACCGTCGTCGTCGGTGCTCTCACCCTGAGGTAGAAACAGGCAAAGCCCTTCTCGACACCCCGACCGAAGATTTCCCAGAATATCTTCAGATGACGGCGTCGACCTCCAGCACCAGGCTCTGCTCCGGGTGCAGGGCCGGCAGTTGCACCCCCACCCGGGCCAGCGCCGCCCCGCTGAGGGTGACCCCGCTCGCCAGCCAGGCCGGTGCGGATCGCTCGATGGTCGCCGGGGCCGGTACGCCCGCCACCTGTCGCACCCGGTAACGCCGCCCGGGGTCCAGGCCGGGCAGTCGGACCGCGCCCGGGGTCTGCGTCACCGAGGTGCTCAGGCGCGCCACCGCGTACACCGCCCGGGTGTTGTCGTGATCGACCACGCCGTGTGCCCAGACGGCCGGGTCCGGGTGGTCGACCCGGACCACCCGGCCGGTGTGCAGCAGCGGGCGCAGCCGCTTGTGCAGCGCCACCCAGGCCGCCAGTTCGGTCTGCTCGGCGGCGCTGATCGAGGCGATGTCCCACTCGATGCCGTGGTGGCCGAAGAGCGCGGTCGCCGCCCGGAAGCCCAGGTCGTGGACCCGGTTGGTGGTGTGCGAGCGTTGCGGGCCGATGTGCGTGCCGATCAGCTCCGGTGGCAGCAGCAACCCGGTCCAGCGCTGGATCCTGAGCCGTTCCAGGGCGTCGTTGCAGTCGCTGGCCCAGACCCGGTCGGTGCGGGCCAGGATGGCCAGGTCCACCCGTGCCCCGCCGGACGAGCAGCTCTCGATCTCCACGCCGGGATGCCGGCGGCGCACCTCGTCGAGCAGCCGGTAGACCGCCAGGGTCTGCCCGTGCACGCCGGGACGGCCGTGGTGCCCGGCCTCGGTGAGGTCCCGGTTCTGGTCCCACTTGAGGTAGCTGATGCCGGGATGGTCGGCGAGCAGCGAGTCGAGGCGTTCCAGCAGGTAGGCGTGGGTCTCCGGGCGGCCCAGATCGAGCACCTGCTGGTTGCGCCACGCCGGTGGCAGCCGACCCGGCACCGCCAGCAGCCAGTCCGGGTGCGCCCGGAACAGGTCGGAGTCCGGGTTGACCATCTCCGGCTCGACCCACAGACCGAACTGAAGGCCCCGGCCGGTCACGTGGTCGATCAACGGTTGCAGGCCGTCGGGCCAGACGCCCTCGTCGACGTACCAGTCACCGAGACCGGCGGTGTCGTCGCGCCGGCCGCGGAACCAACCGTCGTCGAGCACGAACCGCTCCACGCCGATCTGCGCGGCCCGGTCGGCGAGCGCCCGCAGCCGGTCCAGGTCGTGGTCGAAGTAGACCGCCTCCCAGACGTTGAGGGTCACCGGCCGGGGGGAGCGTGGGTGTGCGGGCCGGGCCCGCAGGTGCGAATGGAGTACGTCGCTGAGCCCGTCCAGCCCGACGTCGGACCAGACCGCGTAGAGCAGGGGAGTGTCGTACGACTCGCCGGGGCCGAGCCGGATCTCGCCGGGGGCCAGCAGCTCACCGCCGCCGAGAGTCGACTCGCCCGTGGGCCGGCGTTCGGCGACGGTGACGTGGTCGCCGCTCCACGCGGTGTGCACCGCCCACACCTCGCCGTGGCCGAAGCCGAACCCGGCGGTGCCCACCACCAGCAGCAGCGTGGCGTCGTGCCCGGTCCGCCCGTGCCGACCCTCGCGGACCCAGGCGCCGTGCGGCCACGGGTGCCGCTGCGGCGACCGTTCCCGGCACCACCGGCCGGTCAGGTCGAGCACCTCGGTGGCGACCGCCGGCACCGGCAGCACCGGCGTCAGCTCCCGCAGCTCGTAGGCCGTGTCGCCGTCGTTGCGTAGCCGATGGCGAACGGTCAGCAGGCCGTGCGGGTCCAGGGTGATCTCGCTGGTCAGGGTCAGCCCGGCGGCCGGGTCCGACGCCCGCACGGTCAGCCGCGCCGCGCCGGGTCCGCCGTGCCCACCGTCGGCCGGGAGTACGCCCACCGCCTCGCCGCCCGCAGCCGGGTGGCCCGGGTCGGTGCCGATGTCCCGCACGTCCCACCCGTCGAGGCGGAAGGAGGTGGACCAGTCTCGTCCGTCGCGGTGCCCGGCCAGCCCCGGCCGGCCACTCCACCCCGCGCTCGCCTCCGGCAGCAGCGACAGCGCGGGCGGCTCGTCGAAGCTGCTCGGCACCACTGGCGGCACCGTCGCTTCGGCGAGGTGGCGCAGCGCGTCGTCGTCGAGGTCGCCGACGTCGCCGCCCCAGTGCACGATCCGGGGCAGCCCCGGGCCGCGCGCGTCGAGCACCAGGCTGGTCCGCGCGCGGCGCAGGTGCAGGATGGTCATCCTTTGGAGGCCCCCAAGGTCAGGCCCCGGACGAAGTGCCGCCGGAGCATGAAGAAGATCACCAGGGTGGGGATCGCGACGAGCACGCTGCCCGCCGAGACCAGGTTGTTGTCGGTGAAGAACTCGCCGCGCAGGTTGTTGAGCGAGCTGGTGACGGGGAACTTGTCACCGGTACGCATGACATCTGCTCGCCGAGCGCGGTGAACTGGTCCAGGGTGGTGGGCACCTGGTAGCCGTGCTGCTGCCAGACCGACTTGCGGTAGAACACCGCCCACGGATAGTAGGACGCGGGCACGAAGTACTGCTTGCCGTCGTCACCGGTGGACGCCTTCTTGAAGGCGTCGGAGTAGCCGGAGATCTTGCCCCACACGTCGCTGATGTCGCTGGCCAGGCCCTTCTGGGCGAAGAAGCGCATCCGGTAGCCGGCGAACCAGGTGAAGACGTCGTCCGGCTTGCCCTGCAGGTAGTTGTTGATGTTTTCCTGGAACGTGTTGTGGTCGACGGTGTTCACCGCGACCTGGACGCCGGACGCGGTCTTGAACCCGTCGGTGACCTTGACGAGGACGTCCTTCGGCTTCGGGTCGGACTGGTTCGAGCCGAGCGACACGTCCTTGCTGGATCCGCCGGAGCCGGAGTCGTCGCCGCAGCCGGCGAGCAGCCCGGTGCCGAGCAGCGCACCCGTGCCGGCCGCGCCGGCCAGCAGGGAGCGTCGTTGATGCCGGCGACGGAGGGCGGTACGAGCCGAGCGAGGTACTCGGCGTGGGTTCGGGGACGGGACATCTGTGCCTCCTGCGGTGAAGAGGTGCGATGAGTTGGGCCGTCAGAGGTGGGGTAGCGGTGCGGGACTCGTTCGCCCATCGGGATCCACCGAGAATCCACATTGGTCAACACGAACGGCCATTGGGGCCTCAAGTTACCCCTCAGTCAGGCGCTGTCAAGAGGGCGGTTCACCTTCGATAACCTAGTTGTGATATGGCCGTAACGCGGTAAACGTTGGAAAGCGAATCGATGTTGGAACCTGTTGACTTCCGCGTCGTGCGGGGTGCACCCTCAGCTCTCATGCGGCAATGGCACGGGAACGGCATCTCTTTCGGCGGCGACTACAACCCTGAGCAGTGGCCCGAGCAGACCTGGTCCGAGGACGTCGAGTTGATGCGCCGAGCCGGGGTCAACCTGGTCTCCGTCGGCATCTTCTCCTGGGCGCTGCTGGAGCCCACTCCGGGCCGATTCGAGTTCGGTTGGCTGGACCGGGTGCTGGACCTCCTGCACGACGGCGGGATCCAGGTCGACCTGGCCACCGCCACCGCCAGCCCGCCGCCGTGGCTGGCCAGGGCGCACCCGGAGACGTTGCCCCGACAGGCCGACGGCACGATCCTCTGGCCGGGCGGCCGACAGGCGTACTGCCCCAGCTCGCCCATCTTCCGCGAGCGTTCGCTGGAGTTGGTGCGGGCGGTCGCCGGCCGGTACGCCGAGCACCCCGCCGTGGTGATGTGGCACGTCTCCAACGAGCTGGGCTGCCACAACGCGAATTGCTACTGCGACGTCAGTGCCGAGGCGTTCCGTGGATGGCTGCGGGAGCGCTATGGCGACCTGGCGCAGCTCAACGACGCCTGGGGCACCGCGTTCTGGAGTCAGCGCTACGGCGACTGGGCCGAGATCAATCCGCCGCGCACGGTGACGGCCTTCGCCAACCCCACGCAGCAGCTCGACTTCCTGCGCTTCTCCTCCGACGAGCTGCGCGCCCAACTGCGCGCCGAACGCGAGGTGCTCAAGGCCCTGGTCCGCCAGCCGATCACCACCAACTTCATGATCGGCATGGGCGTCAAGCACATGGACTACCACTCCTGGGCCGACGATGTGGACCTGGTGTCCAACGACCACTACCTGACCGCCGCCGACCCGCAGGCGCACCTCGGTCTGTCGCTCGCCGCCGACCACACCCGGGGTGTCGCCGGCGGCGATCCGTGGCTGCTGATGGAGCACTCCACGAGCGCCGTCCAGTGGCAGCCGCGCAACGTCGCCAAGATGCCCGGTCAGTTACGCCGCAACAGTCTGGCGCACGTCGCCCGCGGCGCCGACGGCGTGCTGTTCTTCCAGTGGCGAGCGTCCCGGGCCGGCGCCGAGAAGTTCCACTCCGCGCTGGTGCCGCACGCCGGGCCGGACACCAAGGTGTTCCGCGAGGTCTGCCAACTCGGCGCCGACCTTAAGGCCCTCGCCGAGGTACGCGGCAGTCGGGTGGACGCCGACGTGGCCATCCTGTTCGACTGGGAGGCCTGGTGGGGTGTCGAGCTGGATTCCCACCCCAGCGCCGACGTCACCTACGACGACCGGCTGAACGCCCTCTACCGCGCACTCTGGCGGGCCGGCGTGACCGCCGACATCATCCACCCCTCGGCTGACCTCAGCGGCTACCGGCTGGTGCTGGTGCCCACCCTCTACCTGGTCCGGGACGCCGACGTCGCGGCACTGCACCGCTTTGTCGAGGACGGCGGCACGGCGGCGGTGACCTACTTCAGCGGCATCGTCGACTCCAACGACCACATCCGCCTCGGCGGCTACCCCGGCGCGTTCCGGGAACTGCTCGGCGTACGGACCGAGGAGTTCTTCCCGCTGCGCGAGGGCGAGCAGGTCCGCCTCGACGACGGCAGCACCGCCGACGTGTGGACCGAGTGGCTGCACCCGAACGGCGCGGAGGTGCTCGCCTCGTACATCGATGGGCCCCTGCCGGGTGTGCCGGCGCTGACCCGGCACCGGGTCGGCGACGGCGCCGCCTGGTATGTCGGCACCCGGCTGGACGACGCGGCCACCGACCGGCTGGTCGCCCGGCTCGTCGACGAGGCCGGCGTGCGCCCGGCGGTGCCGGCGCCGCCCGGCGTGGAGGTGGTACGCCGGCGCGACGGCGAACGCACGTGGCTGTTCGTCCTCAACCACACCGAGGCGGAGGCCCGGCTCCCGGTGCGCGGCACCGACCTGTTGACCGGCGAACGGTGCTCCGGTGAGCTGACGCTGCCGGCCGGTGCGGTGGCGGTCGTCCGTGAGGATCGGACCTGACTCTGACGACAGTTCACGGCGCGAAGGAGCCTTCCCCATGCTCGCCCAACAGCGGCAGACCGCCATCCTCGATCTGATCCGCCAACGTGGCGGCGTACGGGTGAGCCACCTGGTCAGCCGGTTCGGCGTGTCCGACATGACGATCCGCCGTGACCTGGAGGTACTGGCCGAGCGCGGCCTGGTGGACAAGGTGCACGGCGGCGCGACACTCGCCGGGCCGGGTTCGGCCGAGGAGCCCGGCTTCGCCGCGAAGTCGATCCGCCAGCAGGCGGAGAAGCGTGCCATCGCCGAGCGGGCGGCGACGATGGTGGAGCCGGGGATGGCAATCGCGCTCTCCGCCGGCACCACCACCGCCGCGCTGGCCACCCTGCTCTCCGACGTGCGAGGGCTGACCGTCGTCACCAACTCGATCCCGGTGGCCGACGCGCTCTACCAGGACCCGCGCGCCGACCAGACGGTCGTCTTGACCGGCGGCATCCGCACCCCGTCGGACGCGTTGACCGGTCCGGTGGCCGAGGCGGCGATCAGCGCGCTCAACGTCGACCTGCTCTTTCTCGGCGTACACGGGCTCAGCCCACGCACCGGATTCACCACACCCAACCTGCTGGAGGCGGGCGTCAACAGGTGCCTGATCGGTGCCGCCCGCCGGCTCGTGGTGCTCGCCGACCACACCAAGTGGGAGACCATCGGCATCGCCACGATCGCCCCCCTGGAGGCCGCCGACGTGCTGATCATCGACAGTGGGCTACCGACGGAGGCACGCACCACGATCGGCGAGCAGGTGGGCGAGCTGGTGATCGTCGAGGTCGGTTAGACAGCCGACGACGCGCGTGCCCAAAGCTTGGTCGACTCGGCTTTCTGAAAAGCGGGGTGTCCCGGTCCTCTGGACACCGCCGTTTCCAGAAACCCGAGTCGACCATGCACAGGCGTGCGCGAGTGCAGCAACTCAGCCTCACCGGCGGCGAACGGCACGAGCTCGAACTGCTCGGCCAACGTGCGTGCCCGTCTCCCCGCTCCCATCGTCCGGGACGGTAGATGTCGATCTACGGATCGTCTACCGGTGAGCAGGCTTCGTCGTGGTCGGCCTGCCGTGCGCAGCGGCGGCGATCGGGCATGATCCGATCGCAGAAGACCCAGTGTCGTACGTCCTGCGCGTCCTCGGCCGAGGCGGTTGTGCCGCCGACGTCGACCTGTGGCGTCGAGGCCAGCGACGAAGCGAGCGTACGGGCCAGATCCAGCGTTCGGGCCAGGTCGGGGACCGCCACCGGCAGGTGGATCACGTGTCGGGGTGACGGTTCCGTCGACTCGGTGAACGCCAGCACGGCCGCCCGAGGCAGCGGCACGAAGATCCCGCCGGGTGACTCGTACGGCGGGATCACGGCCGACGCCTCTCGGACCAGGCACTCTGCCGGGCACGCAGTGCCCGCTTCATCCGGGCGTTCTCCGCACAGAGCTGCGCCAGGTCGTGGTGCAGCGCGGTCAGGTCGAGCGCGATCCGGTGCAGGAACCGCCGCACCTCAACGGGGTTGAGCCCTCGCCGGCCGAAGCCGACGGTGGCGAACTGACGGTCGCGAACGTGCCGCGGATGCAGCCGGCCGCCGTCGTACATTGTGCCTCTGGTCATCGGTCACACTCTCGTCGTCGCTGAATGGGTGAGTCAGGGTCGCGACGGCGCCCCTTGACGTGGTACGTATTTCTTCAAGTCGGTTCGGAGCCGGGAGTCGCACCTCCCGACGCTCTAGTTGAGACCCGACGAGAGCCGGTATGCGACTGCCACTCGCGAGGCCGTCTCTCGTCACCTTCTCGGCTGTTGGCGCAGCCGCGGTTGCCGTGTTTGCACCGGGCTTCCCCGGGGGCCGGCGATCACCCTCACCCGAAGGCCACGTTTCCAGTCGCTTGCAACTGGAGCAATGGTTCCTACACGGGCCTCGCCAACACATTGAGAGGTGAACCATGCCGCACAAGCCGTTCATCCGGACACTTCGCGCGCAATGGCTGGGTCAGCAGTTGCGGGCTCTGCGCGAGGAGCGAGGAGCGAGGAGCGAGGAATGACGTTGAAGTTGGTCGCTGAGCATCTGCAACGCGACATGTCCGCGCTTGGTCGCTACGAACGCGCGGACTGGCCGATCCGCAAGGGTGATGTGATCGCGCTAATGGATCTCTACGGATTTCACCACGCAGCCGAGCGGTCCCGTCTGCTGGCGCTTGCCGAGGAGGTGTGGCGCACGGACCGGTGGGATGAGGACTATGGCGACGTCGTGGACGCGTCCTTCATCGAATACCCCTGGCTGGAAGGTCGCGCTGAGCAGGTCTGCTGCTTCCATCTCACCCTGGTGCCGGGGCTGCTTCAGATCAAGGAGTACGCCGAGGCTGTGATCCGTAATGCGGCAGAACCGGGGGTTACCGAGGCGACGATCAACCGCTGGGTCTCACTTCGGATGACCCGCCAGGAGGTCCTGAGACGACGCCGCCCACTCACGATTTCCGCGGTGATCGATGAGGCGGCGCTGCGTCGAATGGTCGGCGGGCCGGAGGTCTTACGCCGACAACTACACCACCTCGCGCAGGCGCAACGGCTGTGCAACGTGGCAATCAGGGTCATGCCATTCGGTGTAGCTCTGCACCAGGGGCTCGACGGCACGTTCTGGATATTCCGTCTGCCGGAGCCGTATCCTGCGGTTGCCTACGTCGAGTCGTTGGGTGGGCGGCTCTACCTGGAGTCGCCGAAGGCTGAGCGCTTCGTTCGCGTCTTCGGTCGTCTGCTGGATTCTGCGCTCAGCGAGAGCGAGTCAACGAAGTTGATCACGAGCATCGCGGAGGAGTTGTCATGAGCGAGATCATGTCCGAGGTCGCCTGGCACATCAGCAGTAAGAGTGACAGCAACGGTGGTAGCTGCGTCGAGGCGGGGCCGGTCCTGGATGGTTCCGGCCGAGTGGCGGTGCGCGACAGCAAGGATCGCCCGGCGGCGACCCTCGTCTACCCGGCCGGCGGTTGGATGGCCTTCGTCAACGGGGTCAGAGACGGCGATTTCGCGCCCTGAGGGCTGATCGACTCGGCTTCCCGGAAGGCGGGGTGTCCCGGTCGTGGTGATGCCCCGACTTCCGGGAAACCGAGTCGATCAAGCGGCACCGAGGCCGGCGGCGTCTTCGCGGGCGCTTCACAGCCACTTCACAGGGGTGCTGGATAGGGTGCCGGTCGAGTCAACGTCCGACTCCAACCAGGAGCGGTCGGCGTCGCACAGGAGTTCCGATGGTCTTCAAGAAGATGTTGAGCGCGTTCGGTGTGGGCGGTCCCAGTGTGGACACTGTGCTGACCAACCCCAACACCCGGCCCGGCCTGACCCTCGACGGGCAGGTCAACCTCGTCGGCGGCGACGCTGAGGCGGCCATCGAGCAGGTGGTGATCGGTCTGGTGACCCGGGTGGAGGTCGAGGGGCACGACGCCGAATACTCCGGCACCCTCGAGTTTCACCGGATGGCGGTCAGCGGCGCGTTCCTGCTCGCCCCGAAGCAGCAGCTCTCGATCCCGTTCCAGCTTCCCGTGCCGTGGGAGACCCCGATCACCGACGTGTACGGCCAGCGCCTGCACGGCATGACGATGGGTCTGCGTACCGAGTTGGCGATCGCCCGCGCGGTCGACAAGAGCGACCTGGACCAGGTGGCGGTGCACCCGCTGCCGGTGCACGAGCGGATCCTGGAGGCGTTCCAGCGGCTCGGCTTCCGGTTCAAGCACGCCGACCTGGAGCGCGGTCACATCCGGGGCGTGCAGCAGACGCTGCCGTTCTACCAGGAGATCGAGTTCTTTGCCGCGCCGCAGTACGCGAGCACGATCAACGAGGTCGAGCTGACCTTCGTGACCAGCCAGCGCGGCGTCGAGGTCATCCTGGAGTGCGACAAGCGCGGCGGCTTCCTCAGTGCCGGGCACGACGCGTTCGGCCGCTTCCAGGTGTCGCACACCGACGTCGACCGGGTGGACTGGGCGCAGGTCGTCGACGGCTGGTTGCGCGAGACCACGTCGCGCTACGGCAGCCTGCGTTCGCAGTACGGCTCGAGTCACGGTCACGGTCGTGGCCGCGGGCCCGGGATGGGCGGCATGGTGGCCGGGGCGGCGCTCGGCGTCGCGGGCGGCATGGTCGCCGGCGAGATGATCGAGGACGCGTTCGAGGGCGACTTCGGCGGCGACTTCGGCGGCGACGAGTAGCGGTCCCCACACGACGACAGTGGCCTCCGGGAGATGCTCCCGGAGGCCACTGCTGCACGCGTGAGTCGTCAGTGCTTGTTGCGTTCCCGGCCGGAACGACGTGCGGAGCCGGCCTTCGACAAACCACGGCTGACCAGGTATCCACCGGTCAGGATGGTCAGGAACAGCCACGCCTGGTTCGGGTTGTTGATGTTCAGCCCGTTGGCGGTGGTGCCCTTCCAGAACGCGGCGATCACCACGAGCGCGACCGCGGCGGCGTAGACCCAGAATTCCGTCGTCAGGAACGCCTGCTTGGTCTCCGTGCCCGGCGACGGCATCGGGTCTCGATGCCCGTCCCGCATGGACGGCATCTGCTGGGTCGGCATGTCCCGCATCGACGCGGGATTCTGCGGGTCGTTCATGGGCCGGTTCATCGGCCGGGTGGAAGCAGCCTGCGTGCTCATCTGGTCCTCCTCAGGATGCGATGAGTCGTACCTGCATTCCCTCGCCCCGCTACCGCGTTTCGGCCACGGCACGGTTCGCTTTCGTGGCGGGGACAACCCCCGACTACCCGAGGCCCCGGAGCAGGTAACACCGATCGCCGGCCGGAAAAATCCGGCCGGCGATCGGATGGACGACCGGGTCAGCGCAGGCCGTTGCGCCTGGCCACGCTCACCAGAAGGTCCGGGTCGTCGGTGATCATGCCGTCGACACCGAGGTCGATGACCCGCTGCATCACCGCGGCGTCATCGACGGTGTACGGGATCACCTTCAGTCCGTCGCGCGCCTGGAGCGTGCGTACGTCCGGTCCGTGGAAGTATGCCGGGTTCTCCCGCAGGTACCAGTCGTCCGAGGCGACCGTGCCCTGCTTCGGGTCGTGCACCTGCCAGTTGGCCGACACCGTGCCGGCACCGGCGGCCCGGGTCAGCTTGCCGAGGTCCTGGTACTTCCACCAGTCCAGCCCACCGGTCCACGGGCTCTTCACCGACGGGTTCCCGTACGCCGCCTGCAACGAGCACTCGTCGGCGAGGGTCGCGCACTCGGCCGGGCCGTACTGCCAGACCAGCGCGACCGTGCCGATGCGTCGGTCGAGCTGCCGCGCGTAGGTGATGGTGCGCCAGTCGAACGACTGGATGGTGGCCCGGTTGGTGAAGCCGGCGCGCTGGATGGCGTCGACCAGCTTGCGGGTGAAGCCGCGGTAGGGCTCGGTGTCGTTCACCACCGGGCTGATCTTCGTCTCGATGTTCATTCCGATGTCGCTGCGGCCACTGGCCTTCACCAGGGCGAAGACCTCGTCCAGGGTCGGGATCCGGGCGCCCGGCGCGGGCACCTGCGCGGGCAGTTCGGGCAGCGTCTTCGTGCCGCAGTCGACGGTCTTGAGCTGCGCCAGCGTCAGCTCGTGCACCGATTTGCCGACGTACGGGAACTGTGGGTCGCCGCGGTGCACCGGGCGGGTGTCGACGCAGTGCGACCCGTTGACGGTGCGGTCGTGCAGGACCACGAGCTTGCCGTCGGCGGTCACGCCGGTGTCCAGTTCCAGCGTGGAGATGGCCCGGTTGGACAGCGCGTTGGAGAAGGCCGGCAGGGTGTTCTCCGGCCGGGTGGCCCGACCGCCGCGGTGCGCCTGGATGTCGAACGGCGCCGCGTACGCCTTCGGCAGCCGGTAACCGCGCTGCGCCAGCAGGCCCCGCAGCCGGTCCGGGTAGTCGGTGATCATGCCGTCCACACCGTCGTCGATCAGCTTGGCCATGGTCGGCACGTCGTCGACGGTCCACGGGATCACCTTGATCCCGTAGCGGTGTGCCCGGGCGACCATCTCCTTGGTGACGTACGGCTGATAGCCCGGGTCGGTGACCGTGCCGTTCTGCGGCATGCCGTGCACCGGTGAGAAGGCGCTGGCGCCGAAGCTGCGGATCGCCCTGATCGGGTCGCCGCCGAAGTCGTCGATGTCCAACCCGCCCAGCCACGGCGAGGCACCCGGCTGACCGGTCTGCAGGAAGTCGTAGTTGGTCAGGGCGACAAGCGGCAGCTTCGGTTCGACCTGGCGCATGCGCATCAGCGCGCCCCAGTCGAAACTCTGGATGGTGACCTGCTTGAGCAGCCCGGCGGCACGGATCTCCGCAGCGGTGACCCGGACGAACTGGTCGCGGGGCGCGGTCTCGGTCGGTGCCCCGGCCTCCACCTTGGTCTCGACGTTGAGTGTCACGTCCTTCGCCCGGTAGCGGTTCACCAGGGCGAAGACCTCACGCAGCAGCGGCATCCGGGCGCCCGGGACGGCCAGCTGACCGGGCTTGTCCGGCAGCGTCTTCGAGCCGCAGTCGAGCGAGCGCACCTGGGCCAGGCTGAGCGTGTTGACGTACTTCCCGACGTACGGGAACTCCGGGTCACCGGGCGTCACCGGGGCGGTGTCGACGCACTTGGCGGCACTGACCTTCCGGTCGTGGGTGACGACGGCCTGGCCGTCCTCGGTGATCTGCACGTCCAGTTCGAGGGTGGTCACCCCGAGTTGGAGGGCGTTGCCGAAGGACGCGAGGGTGTTCTCCACCCGCAACCCGAGGCCGCCGCGGTGGGCCTGCACGTCGAATGTCCGGTCCGGTCGCGGCTTCGCCTGGGCGGGCACCGCGAGCCCGGTCGTCACCGTCGCGGCCACCAGGGCCGCGACGGCGGTACGGCGTACTGTGCGCACGCTGTCATCCCCTCTGCCGGTGGGCATCTCCCGCCGGTCGCCGGACAGCATGGACATCTCGGGCGGCGGGCAGGCGGCCAGCGGGCGGCGCGGCGGTGAACCACCGTGGACGACCTCCCGGTCACCCCGGGTTTGGTCGGCCGGTGGTCGGGCACGCAGTCAGTTCCACAGCTTCTGCGAGGTGATGATCGTGCGTGAGGACGACATGCGGCAGGACGCCGCCCGCCAGGCCGAGGATCGGATCGCCGGAGGCGTGTACGGCAAGGGTGCGGTCGACGAGGTGACGCTTCCCCGTACCGATGTGCAGAGTCAGATCCAGCGCGACGACCCGTTCGATCCGGCGAAAGAACGGATCGACCCGCAGGTGCTGCGCGACGGCGGACCGGTCGGCGGGCAGGGCGCGGTGACCACCACCGGTGGCACCGCCGGTCCGGCGAGTGTGCGTCGGGTGGCCCGCCAGCCGGAGCGGCACCGGGGCAAGGTCGCCCCGACGACGACCGGCGACGCCACCACCGGCGGCCTCAGCACGCCGCTGAGCGGCAACACCAGCGACCAGTCCACGTCCGCCCCAGAACCAGCCAAGTCGGTCCAAGACCACTCCACCACCGACTGACCGCTGCGCGTGTGATCATGAGGTTGACGCGGCGGTGAGAGATCACCGTCCACGTCAACCTCATGATCGACTCAGCGGGTGGGGGTGGGGGTGGGGCGCAGGACTCCCAGGCGTTGGGTGGCTCGGGTGAGCGCGACGTACAGGTCGCTGCGCCCGCGCGGTGACTCGGCCACCATCCGGTCCGGGTCGACGACCAGCACCGAGTCGAACTCCAACCCCTTGGCCTGCGCGACGGTCAGCACCACCACCCGGCTCTCCAACTCCGGATGCTCGCCGACGGCGGCCTCCGGCAGCGCGGCGGTCACCGCGGAGCCCAGCTCGCCCACCCGGCCGGCCGGCACGAGCACCCCGAGCCGACCCTCGGTCAGCGCGGTCGCCTCCCGGGTGGCCTCCGCGACGAGCTCCGCCGCCAACCGCCCGGCGGGCACCGTCCGGTCCCACGGGGGTACACCGCCCTCCCGCACCGAGCGTGGCGGACGCAGCGTCGGGTCGATCTGCGCCAGGACATCGGCGGCGACCGCCATGATCTCGGCCGGCGTGCGGTAGCTGACCGTCAACTCGGTCAGCCGCCACCGCTGCGCCACGTACGGGGCGAGGGCGTCCGCCCAGGACGGCGTGCCGCTCAGCGCGCCGGTCTGTGCCACGTCCCCGACGATCGTCATCGACCGGCTCGGGCAGCGGCGCATCAGCAGCCGCCAGGCCATCGGGGACAGCTCCTGCGCCTCGTCCACGATCACGTGACCGAACGCCCAGGTCCGGTCGGCGGCGGCCCGCTGCGCGGTGGTCAGCCGGTCGGCCTCCTCCTGCCGCTCCAACAGCCGGTCCGCGTCGATCAGGTCGGTCACGCCGAGGATCTCACCGCCCTCGGCCTCGTCCTCGACGTCGATCGAGCGGGAACCCCGGGCGATCTCCAGCACGCCCTCGGCGTACTCCCGTTCCATCATCCGGATCCGGTCCCGGCGGGCGGCGGCGGCGCGCTCGTCCTCGCCGAGCAGCTCGGCGGCCTCGTCCAGCAGCGGTACGTCGGCCGGCGTCCAGCCACCCGGCTCGCGGTGCAGCAGCGCCCGCTCGTCGTCGGTGAGCATCGGCGCGGCGGCGGCGATCCGGTCCGGATCGGCGTACAGGTCGGCGAGCAGGCGTTGCGGGGTGAGCACCGGCCACAGCCGGTCGAGGGCGGCCTGGACCTCCGACTCCTCGCGCAGCTCGCGACGGATCTCGGCCCGGTCGGCCTCGTCGAGCAGGTTGTCCCCGCCCAGTGGGTCGGCGCCGATCCGTTCGGCCACCTGGTCGGCGAGCGCGTGCACGATCTCCGTCGCGAACAGCGTTCGGGCCAGGTTGTGCGGACGGTCGACGCGCCGGACCCGGTCCCGGGCGGTGCGCACCGTTTCCGGGTCGAGGCTCAGCGCCTCCCGCTCGACCTCGATTTCCAGCGGCCCGTCCGGCACCCACTGCCGGTCCCGTACGGCCAGCGCCAGGACCTCCGCCAACACGGCCCGGCCCTTGAGCGCCGCAGTCTCGGCGGGCTCGGTCCGTTGAGCGCTCACCCCGGGGAAGAGATCACCCTGGGTACGCAGTAGCACGCCCGTCTCGGCCAGCGTCGGCAGCACCTGGGAGATGTAGCGCAGGAATGTCGCGTTCGGCCCGACCAACAGAACGCCCCGGCTGGAGAGTTCGCGGCGGTGGGTGTAGAGCAGGTACGCCGCCCGGTGCAGCGCGACGGCGGTCTTGCCGGTGCCGGGGCCGCCCTGAACCACCATGACGCCCGGCAGCTCCGCCCGGATGATGTCGTCCTGTTCGGCCTGGATGGTCTCGACGATGTCGCGCATCCGGCCGGTCCGGCCCGCGTTGAGAGCCGCGAGCAGGGACGCCTCGCCGGTCAGCTCCTCGTGGCCGCCGGGGGAGGCGCTGTCGATGTCGAGCACCTCGTCGTTGAGCCCGGTCACCTTGCGCTGCCGGGTACGCAGGTGCCGGCGACGGCGTACGCCCTGGGGGTTGGCGGCGGTGGCGAGGTAGAAGGCGCGGGCGGCGGGGGCCCGCCAGTCCATCAGCAGCGGATCGTAGTCACCTGTGGTGTCGAAGATGCCGATCCGGCCGATGTAGTGGCGGGAGTCGTCGTCACCGTCGAGACGGCCAAAGCAGAGCCCGTTCTCCACGGCGGAGAACTGCTCGACCTGATCGGCGTACATCGCTACCGAGCTGTCGCGCTGCGAGCGGTCCTGGAGGGTGCCGCCGGTGTTGCGCAGTTCGGCGGTGAGCCGGTGGGCGGCCTGCGCACGCAGCCCGTCCAGCCGGTCGTAGAGCATCGAGACGTACTCCTGCTCGCGACCGATCTCGTCGTCGAGCGGCAATTCGCCGGAACCGCCGGAGTGCCTTGACAAGCCGTCTCCCTAAAGATTAGAATCCTTTGCAGGAACGGCTTTTAGCCGTTCTTTTTTGTGTCCTCGAACTGTTGAAGATAGCGCGTTTCGCCGGTTCTCACCAAGCCCGGCGGGTCGGCGCCGGTGATCGCGAGGTGGCGTCGGATGATTCTGCGGGCCGGGCAGCGCGTCGTCTTCATCGGCGACAGCATCACCGATTGTGGTCGGCGCGACGTCGCCGCGCCCTACGGCTCCGGTTATCTGAGTCTCGTCCGCGCGTTTGTCGACGCCCGGCACCCGGAGCTGGAGCTGACCTGGGTCAACCGGGGTGTGGGCGGCGACACGGTGCGGGACCTGGCCGCCCGCTGGGACGACGACGCCATCGCCGAGCGGCCCGACTGGCTCGCGGTGCTGATTGGCATCAACGACGTTTGGCGGCACTACGGCGACCGGCCGGAGGAGGCCGTGGGGATCGAGGAGTACGAGCGCACGCTGCGCGACCTGCTCCGTCGGGCTGTCGCCGCCACCGGCTGCCGGCTGATCCTCGGTGACCCGTTCCTCATCGAGGCCGACCGCGGTGTCCCGCAACGTGCCGACACCGACCGGTACGCGGCGGTGGTGGCGGGGCTGGCCGCCGAGTTCGACGCGGTGCACGTGCCCAACCAGGCGGCGTTCGACCGGGTGCTCGCGGTCAGCCCGTCGACGCGCTGGGCCGACGACCGCGTGCACCCGTACCTGCCCGGCCACGCGGTCCTCGCCGACGCCTACCTCAGCGCCCTCGGCGCCTGCTGACTCGGCGCCCGCCGACACCGGTGGCTGCCCCCGGCGCGCGGCAGGGTCGGACACGGTGGCGCCGGGCCAACCACGAGGGTCGACCCGGCGCGGACACCGGAGGATCAGCCGCGAGCAGCCTGGTAGAGCCGCTCGGGAGTGACCGCGCCGGCGAGGACCCGGCCGTCGTCGGTGAGCAGCACACTGAACAGCTTGCTGGTGAGCAGACGACCGCTACCCCAGTCGCCCTTGACCGCCGCGAGCCCGCCGAGCAGCTTCGACAGGTCCATGTCGGGTGCGGCGCCGGCCGGTGGCACGGCCGGCTTACCGCCCACGGCCGGCTTACCGCCCACGGCCGGCTTACCGCCCACGGCCGGCTTACCGCCCACGGCCTCGTCGAGGCGGGCGACCAGCACGGTCGTCCAGCCGGTGCCCACCGCGCGCACCTGTGGATCACCGGCCGGCTCGACGTGGCCGGGCCTGCCTCCGGCCGGCCGCTCAGCCTTCTCCTCGGTGACGGTGACGCCGGGCGGCGGGTTGAAGGTGAACTGGTCCGCTTCGGGCCGGCGGTAGTCGATCTGGGTGAAGGCCATCTCGAACGCCGGCTGGTCGCTGCCCTTCGCGAGCACCTCGAAGCGCAGCGGCACGTGCTGCTTGGCGTCGATGGCGATCCGCAGCTGGTGCACCAGGGAGCCCTCGTCGCGCGGCTGGAGCACCAGCTCGTACGCGTCCTGACCGGCGACGGTCGCCGAGCGGCCGACGCTCACCTGGGTGCTCGGGTCGATCGCGGCCAACGCCAGGTCGGCGGCCTGCTGCGGAGTGGCCGGCAGGCTCGGGCGCGCCTCGGACGCCGCCCGTCCAGTCTCGGCGTCGCCAAGCGTGCGGTGGCGGGCGGTGTTGGTCCGGCTCTCCCAGGTCCACAGGTCCCGGCCGTTGCGGATCACGTCCTGCTCGCCGAGGGTGTCCAGCAGCGCGACCCGCTGCCGCTCCGGGCCGGAATACCAGACCCGCAGGGTGTGCGTGCCGGTCAACATGCTGGTCAGGTCGTTGCCGGGAATCAGCCCGACGAGTGACGGCAGGCCGAGGTCGGCGCGCTGCACGACGGTCCCGGAGACCCCCTCCAGCCGGGAGGTCTGCAGGTCGACCAGGAGTTGGGCGGCGGTACGCGGCGGCAGGCTCGGCTCGGCCTCGGCGGCGAACGTGCCGATCGCTGCTCCACCGCCGATGACGGCGACGGCTGCGGTGGCCGGAACCAGCCAACGAAGGACGGGACGGCTTCTCAGGACGGACATGGTGGCACCTCCTGCTGCCATCCTCCTCCCTCGGGCCTGAGAACGTGCTGAGGACGCCGAGTCGGCACCTGTTGACCCGGGTGGCACCCTTGAACCGTGCGGTTGCTGGTGGTGGAGGACGAGGCCCGGTTGGCGGCCGCCCTACAACGCGGCCTGCGGGCCGAGGGGTTCGCGGTGGACGTGGCGCGGACCGGCCCGGCCGGCCTGGACGCGGCCCGGCACGGCGGGTACGACGCGATGATCCTCGACGTGATGCTGCCCGGCCTCTCCGGCTACGAGCTGGTCCGCACACTGCGAGCCGAGCAGCACTGGTTGCCGGTGCTGATGCTCTCCGCCAAGGACGGCGAGTACGACCAGGCCGACGGCCTCGACTGCGGCGCGGACGACTATCTGACCAAACCCTTCTCGTACGTGGTGTTGCTGGCCCGGCTGCGGGCGCTGCTGCGTCGGGGCGCGCCGGAACGCCCGGCGGTGCTGGCCGTCGGTGACCTGCGACTGGACCCGGCCCGCCGACGGGTGACCCGGGCCGACGCCGAGGTGACGCTCACCGCACGGGAGTTCGCGCTGCTGAACTACCTGATGCGCCGGCCCGGTCAGGTGATCTCCAAGATCGAACTGCTGGACCACGTCTGGAACGCGAGTCTGGAGACCGCGCCGAACATCGTCGAGGTGTACGTCGGCTACCTGCGCCGCAAGCTCGGCCGGGACCGGCTGGAGACGGTTCGGGGCGTCGGCTACCGGCTGGCGACGTGACCGCTGGCGGCCCGGCGCCGGCCCGTCGTGCGTTGAACGGCTGGCTGCCGGTGCTGGGGCTGCGGGGGCGGCTCATGGCGATCGGAGTGGTCGGTCTCACCATCGGGCTGGCCCTGGGTGGGGTGGTGCTGCTCGGCGCGCTCGGTTTCGTGCTCCAGCGCACGGTCGACACCGAGGCCTTCCGGACCGCCGACGCGGTCGCCCTGCTCGCCGCCGAGGACGTGTTGCCCGACCCGCTGCCGGTGGCCGGTGGGCAGGTCCGCGTCCAGGTCGTCGACGGGCAGGGGCGGATCAGGGCTGCCTCGATCGACGCCGATCGGCTCGTCCCGATGGTCCGCCCGGAACGGCTACACCGTGACCGTCGGCAGCAGTTGGACGTGCCGGCGGAGCGGGTCGGGCTCGCCGGTCCGGTCCTGGTGGTCACCGTGCCGGCCGGCACGGCGGACGACCCGCTCACCGTGCTGGTCGCCCGCTCGATGGCCGACGTGCGGCAGAGCACCCACGTGGTCCGGGTCATCCTCCTGGTGGCCTTCCCGCTACTGGTGGCCGTGCTGGCCGGCGTGGCGTGGCGGGTGGTGGGCGCGACGCTGCGGCCGGTCGAGGCGTTACGTCGGGGCGCCGAGGAGATCACCGGGCGGGCCGGTACCGGCCGGTTGCCGGTGCCCGCGTCGGCCGACGAGATCCACCGGCTGGCGGTCACCCTCAATGGCATGCTGGACCGGCTGGAGTCCGGCCGAGCACGTCAACGGGCGTTTGTCTCCGACGCCGCGCACGAGCTGCGCAGTCCGCTGACAAACATCCGGACCGAGGTGGAGGTGGCGCAGCGCCTCGCGGACCGCACGGACTGGACAGCGGTGACCGCCAACCTGCTGGCCGACACCGACCGGCTGAGCCGGCTGGTCGACGACCTCCTGCTGCTGGCCCGCCTGGACGAGGCTCCGCCGGCGCGGGGGACCGGCGCGGTGGAGTTGGGCGGGGTGCTGACCGAGGTCGCCGCCCGCTACCCGGCGTCGCCGGTGCGGGTGGCCATGCCGCCGGGGTCGCTCTGGACGACCGGCAACGCCGACGAGTTGCGGCGCGTGCTGGCCAACCTGGTCGACAACGCGGTACGGCACGCGTCCGGCGAGGTGGTGCTCGCCGCCGAGGCGTCGGCGGCGCGGCCGGCCGTCGGGTCCGGCGTCGGGGCGTACCACCTGGTGACGGTGACCGACGACGGCCCGGGGATCCCGGCGGCCGACCGCGAGCGGGTGTTCGACCGGTTCACCCGCCTGGACGACGGCCGCGCCCGCGACGACGGCGGCGCCGGCCTGGGGCTGGCCATCGTCCGGGAGTTGGTCCGACGCGTCGGCGGCAGCATCACCCTCACCGACGCACCGCAGCGGCACGGGCTCCGGGTGTGCCTGCTGCTGCCGGCTGCACCGGCCGAGGCGTCTCCGGGGCACATGGTTGACGCACCGTGATGGTGCTGGTGGCCCCGCTCACCCACCTCGGACCCTTTGCTCTGCTTCAACCGACGCAACAGTCACGTCCTGTGATCAGCGCCAATTTCAGTGGCACCGACCAAGGCGACGTTTCTGCTGGTCACAGGCTGGTGCGTGCAGTGAAGCAGAGCAAAGGTTGAATGAGGGACGCCGCCGCAGCAGCCGTCTGTGACGCGCTGTCACATCCGAATCGCCAGGTCGGCGGTCACGGTCCGTTAGCCTGTCAGGTCAGCGGCGGCGGGTGCAGACCTGCTCGGAGTTGGCGACGGTGTCGGTGGACCAGACCACGGCCACGGTGAAGCAGTAGTCGTTGGTGCGGTTGAGTGCGTAGATGACGTAGCTGGTGGTGCCGGCGGGCAGGGTCGCGAAGACGTTGCGGTCCTGACCGGTACGGCCACCCGCGATGACCACCGGGCCCTCGCTGCCGGCCGGGTAGGTCCAGTTCAGCGCGATGCTGTCCCGGGTGTCGCGCAGGCTCACCGCGCCGGGCGGACTGCCGGGTGGCGCCCCGGCGTCCGCCGGCGTGGGCGCGGCACTGCTCGAGCTGGGCGCGGGGGCGGCGGGCGCGCTGGCGGTGGGGGAGCCGCTCGCCGGCGGCGGAGTCGGCGCGTCGTCGCCGTCGACCCCGGCCACCCCGGCGATCACCGCGGCCGCGCCGAGCAGCACCACGACCACACCGGCCACCAGCACGGGCACCAGCCGGTTGCGCTGTGCCGCCGGTGCCCGGTGCACGGGTACCGGCAGCAGACGGGACGGCGTGTAGGGCTCAACCGGCGCGTACGGGTCAGGCGGCGTGTACGGGTCGGCCGGCGTGTACGGGTCGGCCGGCGTGTACGGGTCGGCCGGCGGGTAGAGGTCGGCCGGCTGGTAGGGGTCGGACGGCGTGGCGGGGCGGTGCAGCCGGTACACCCCGGGCTGCTCCTCGGCGCCGCCGGCCAGCCCGATCACCGACGGAGGCACCGGTGGGTCGGTGTGGTGGGACGAGGGTTCGTCCGCCGTCTCGGGTGGCCACCTGGTGCCCGCTGATCCGACCGGTTCGTCGGCCGGTGTTCGGGGGTTCGGAACCGTGCCGCCGGCCGTCGACCCGGCCTGGTGGGGGGCCGGTGGCTGGTGGTCGGCCTCCGTCGGGTCGTCGTCATGCGGTGGGACGCGGGCGGCCGGCACCACGGGCGTGTCCCGGGCGGTGGGCGGGTTGTTGGCGCAGGCGTGGTCGGGATTGGCCGCCGCCCGGGCCAGGGCCGCCACCTGTGCGGCCAGCGGATCGTCGGCGGGCAGGTGCTGCCGGCACAGCTCGCGGGCCAGCGCCAGGTTGTCGTGCGCCTCGGTGAACTGCCCGCAGTCGCGCTGCATCGCCCCGAGCCGCGCCAGCATCTTGATGCCGCTGGGGTGCCCGTCGCCGTAGATCTCCCGGTGCAGCTCCCAGGCGTCCTGGAGCCGGTCCCGGGCGAGCGTGCACTGGCCCCGGGCGTACTCGACGGTCGCCAGGTCGGCGTGTGCGGCGAGCACCCGCAGCGACTCGGGGCCGTCCTGCGCGGTCAGCTCGATGATGACTTCCTGGTAGAGCCGCGCGGCCCGGGAGTGGCTGCCGACCCGGTGCAACACCGCGGCCAGGGTTGCCGCGGCGGCCACCGTGCGCGGGTCGGAACGGCCGTGCAGTCGGGTGGTGGCCGCGTACGCGAAGGCGGCCCATCCTCGGGCCGAGTGCGGCTCACCGAGGGCGACCAACACCCTCGCCTGGAGGCTGGCCGCCTCGGCCAACTCTCCGGTGGCGTTGGCCGGGCGGGGGTCGGCGTCGGTGAGCGCGTCGGCGAGCAGTTGCTGCGCGCCGGCCAGATCGCCGGCCGACACGAGGTGGTGCGCCTGGTCAGTCAGTTCGCCGAAGCCGGAAGACACGCCCCATCGTGCTCATTCGACGACGTTAAGTACAAGACCCGCGCCGGTGTCGATTGGTCAGGATCTCCTCAGGTGGTCGGCCAGGGTTTCGCTGATTCGGCGCAACTGGTCGACCTGGGCGGGACTCAACGCGTCGAACAGGTGTCGGCGTACCCCCTCGACGTGGCCAGGCGCGGCGGCCGCGAGGGTGGCGAAACCCTCGTCGGTGAGCAGCGCTATCTGCCCACGCCGGTCGGTGGGGCAGTCCTCGCGACGCACCCATCCGGCCGCCTCCAGCCGGGCCACCGCGTGCGAGAGCCGGCTGCGTGACGACCCCGCGGCCTCGGCCAGGTCGCTCATCCGTAACTGACGGCCGGGGGCCTCGGAGAGCCGGACCAGGATCTCGTAGTACGCGTGCGGCATGCCCGCCTCGCGCTGCAGCTCGCGGTCGAGGGTGTCCATCAGCATCCGGGACGCGGCGAGGTACGCGCGCCACGTGCGCTGTTCGTCGGGGTCCAGCCAGCGGGTCATGACGGCCATCATAGCCCAGGTAGTTGAACGTTCAATCAAAGCGCGCTAACCTGGGTGCATGGGTATCCACCGGCTCAACCACGCGGTCCTCTACGTCAGTGACCTCGCCCGCAGCGTCGCGTTCTACCGGGACGTGCTGGGCTTCCGTGCGGTGGCGATGACCCCGGACGGCTTCCGGGGCGCCACCTTCCTCCAGGCCCCCGACTCCACGAACGACCACGACCTCGGCCTGTTCGAGATCGGCGCCGGAGCCGGGCGGTCGACCGCCGGCCGGGCCACCGTCGGCCTCTACCACCTCGCCTGGGAGGTGGACACCCTCGACGAGTTGGCCGTCACCGCCGAGCGGCTCGCCGCCGCGGGTGCGCTGGTCGGCACCTCCGACCACGGCACGACCAAGAGCCTCTACGGGCAGGACCCGGACGGCCTGGAGTTCGAGATCGTCTGGCTGGTCCCTGCCAACCTGCTCGACGACGCCGCGCTGACCGCCCGCAAGCAGATCGGTCGGCTCGACCTGGACGCCGAGCGGCAGCGCTACGGCGGGCAGACCCGGGGCGGGGTGGGGATCTCCGTGCCGGCCTGACCAGGCCGTACGGTAGAACGGACCGATGTCGACCGACCGGACCACCGATTTCCTCCGCGCGCTGCTGGTCCGCCAGCTGACCACCTGGCTGCCCACCGCCCTGCACCGCTCCCGGCGGGCCACCGTGGCGCTCGCCGGCACCGACGCGGGCGGCGCGGTGGCCGCGCTGCAGCTGGTCGCCGCGCACGCCGACCAGCTGCGCGGGCGGCAGGTGACGGTGCTGGTGCTGGCCGACGGCGCACCCGACCTGCCGGCCCGCCTCGGCCCGGTCGAGGCGGAGCTGCCCGCCGAGGTCACCGTGCACCTACTGCCCGGCGCCCCGGACCGACTGCCGGTCGCCGTGAAGGCGGCCGGCGCGGCCGGCTCGCCGCTGTTCTCCTTCGTGGACGTGCCCGGCGAGGTCAGCCGGGAACTGCTCACCGCCGCCGCCAACGGCCGTACCGGGGAGGTGCTGCTGCACGCGGGCAGCAGTGCCCGTCACGCGCTCGTCGCGGTCGGCTTTCCCCTGGTCGCCGAGCTGGCACCGGTGCTGCCGGATGACGAGGCCGCCGGCGTGATCGCGTTCGGCAGTCGTTCGGACCGGAGTCTGGAGGCGGTCCGCGACGCGCTCTGGGCGGTCGGCGCGGACCTCGGCGTGCGCTACCGCGACCCGGCCGGCGCGACTGTCGACGTGGTCGGCGATCCCGACCTCGAACCGCTGGCCCGCGAGCTGCTGGCGGAGCTGCGGCGGGGCGGGCCACGGTCGGTCACCGAGCTGCGTCGGCACACCCTCACCACGACCGTCTACCGTGCCGCCGACGCCAACCGGGCGCTCGCCGACCTACTCGACGCGGGCGACGCGCGACGTGAGCGCGAGGGCGGCAAGCTCGCCGGCGACGAGCTGATAACGCCAAGCTGACCAAGCCCGCCCCGCCCCCGGGCCGGAGCTGAGAGCCCGCAGACGCCGAGCGGGGTGCCGGTGAACCACCGGCACCCCGCTCGACTCCCGGGAGGCTACGACCGGGACTTGTCCTGCTTCCAGGACAGCGGACCCGGCAGGTCGACCCGGTGCGCCTTGGCCTTGGAGTTCCAGGACCAGCGCCCGATCTTGATGCTCCACGAGGAGAAGCCGTTCTCGGTGAAGTTCAGGATGATCGGACCGTACTTCTTGCGCTTGCGAAACATGAGGCCCATCGGAGGTCTCCCCTCGTCACCGTTTCCTGCCGTGTCGAGATCGAACATGCCCGAACCGACAACTTTTGAAACCCTCTCGCCGTCCGTCCTGGACAGTGCCGGTCGCGCACCGCCAATCTCTATTCACCAGATAGGTGTTCTGCCACGGTAGGCCCTGCTAGGGGTGCTTTGTTGCATCAGCTACGGTGCAATTCTCACCTTCTGGAAGACCGTTGACCGACCGATCCCGTCCCGGCAACATGAGGTCATGTCGCAGCGGGATGAGCTTCACCTCACCGCTCGTGTGCACGTCGACCTGGTCCGGCACGCGAGCGCGCTCTGTTGAGCTGACCGGTCCACCCGGCTCGGCTCGAGCGTCACACTCACACCGCCGGCCCGCTCAACGCGGAGCAGCGTGCCTCCCCACCCCCTCCGAGCGTCCCCGCCTCCCACCGTGGACAGATCAGGAGACTGCGCATGTCCCCACCCCGCTTCGCCGACGCCCCGCTCACCAATGCGGCCCGCTGCTGCGGCACCGACCTGCGGAGCCGCTCCGGCCCGCCCCGCACACACCCGACGCCGGCTCCGGTGTCGGCATGACCACCGTGGAGCGTCCACCGCTGGACGCGGCCGAGCTGCAACCGGTGAGTTCGGACCTGTTCCGTGCCCTGCTGCGTCGACAGGCCACCAGTGTCGCGGTGGTCACCGCTGTCGCCCGCGCGACCGACCCTGCCCGCCGGGGTGGGATCGGCGCGCCGATCCGGGCCGGTTTCACCGCCACCTCGTTCACGTCGGTGTCGCTGGATCCTCCGCTCGTCTCGTTCTGCCTCGGGGTAGCGTCGTCGAGCTGGCCGGTGCTGGCCCGCGCCGAGCACGTTGCGGTACACCTGCTGACCGCGGGGCAGCGGGACGCCGCGACGATCTTCGCCACCAGTGGCATCGACCGGTTCGCCGCGTACCCGGACTGGACGCCTGGACCATTCGGGGTGCCGCTGCTGACCGGCGTGCTGGCCCGACTGTTCTGCCGGGTGGTGCACCGGGTGCCCGCCGGCGACCACACGCTCGTCATCGCCGAGCCCCTGGCGCTCGGCGATGGCGGCGACGGCGCGCCACTGGTGCACCACCGCGGCGGCTACACCGCGCCGGTACCCCGGTGACGGCAGCGACCGCACCGGACCTGCTCGCGTTGGACCGGGCCGCCCAGGACCTGCTGTTCCGGGCGGCCCGCACCGCCAACACGTTCACCGACGAGCCGGTCACCGACGCCGAGGTCGCGGCGATCCACGACCTGATCCGGTACGGGCCGACCGCGTACAACGGCCAACCGCTGCGGGTGCTGCTGCTGCGCAGCGCGGCGGCCCGGGCGCGACTGCTGCCCCACCTGTCGTCGAGCAACCGGGCGAAGACCGCCAGCGCTCCGCTGGTGGCGGTGCTCGCCGCCGACGTGGACTTCCACGAGCGGCTGCCCGAGCTGTACCCGCACCGCCCACAGGCCCGCGACTGGCTCACCGATCGGGCGACCCGGGTCGAGCAGGCCCGGTTCAGTGCGACCCTGCAGATCGGCTACCTGCTGGTGGGCGTACGCGCGGCGGGGCTCGCCGCCGGTCCGATGGCCGGGTTCGACGCGGCGGGCGTGACCCGCGAGTTCTTCCCCGACGGGCGGCACGAGGCGCTGCTGGTCATGAACGTGGGCCGTCCCGGCCCGGGCTCCTGGCGGGATCGGCTGCCCCGGCTGACCACCGGGGACGTGGTCCGGACGCTCTGACACGCGAGTGGATCAGCGTGGCTCCCACGCGTCGGGCAGTGCGGTGAGCTTGCGCACGTGGGCGGGCAGTCGACCACTGACGATCTCGGCGAGGCTCACCTCGTCGACCACGCGCCGCACTGCCGCCCGCACCGCCACCCACAGGCCGGGCAGGTTCTCCGCCGCACCCTCGTACCGGGTCTCCTCGGGGCGCAGCCCGCGCACCCCGGCCAGCGGGCCGTCCACCGCCCGCAGCACCGCGCCGACGGTCACCTCGCGCGGCGGGCGGGCCAGTGTGTAGCCGCCCTCGGCGCCGCGCTGGGCGCGGACGATGCCGGCCCGGCGCAGATCCGCGAGGACCGCCTCCAGGAACTTGCGGGGCATGTCCTGCTCCCCGGCGATGGCCTGGGTGGACAGCAGCGAGGGGTACGCGGTGGCGAGGCTCAGTGCCGCCCGTACCGCGTAGTCGCCGCGCGCGGAGATCTGCACCCTGTCATCATGCCCGGCCGGTGCCGCGGGCCGGTCCGGTGG
The DNA here is from genome assembly GCF_042872705.1 of Micromonospora sp. NPDC005203. Lineage (NCBI taxonomy): Bacteria > Bacillati > Actinomycetota > Actinomycetes > Micromonosporales > Micromonosporaceae > Micromonospora > Micromonospora sp. NPDC005203. The sequence goes on from NZ_JBIAKV010000010.1 coordinate 139,131, forward strand.
GCGACCCGGACGGCCCGGTGTGGCCGTCGTTGGCCGGTTCGCCGAGCGCGCCGGCGCGGAACCTGCCGCCGCCGTTGGCGCCCGTCGGCTCGACGGGCGGTCGAGGCCGGACCACCCGGCCGGTCGTCCGGTGGTCGCGGGCGGCCCGGAACGCGCCGGGGCTGACCCCGACCTCCCGGGTGAAGAAGCGGCCGAAGTTCGTCGGCTCGGAGAAGCCGAGCTGCCGGCCGATCTGGGCGATCGGCTGGTCGGTCGCGGCGAGCAGCCGCCCGGCCTGCAAGGCGACCCGCTCGTCGATGACCTGCTTGGCGCTGCGGCCGGTGACGGCCAGGCACGCCCGGGTCAGGGTACGCACCGAGCAGCGGAGATCGGCCGCATAGTCCTCCACCCGTCGGGTGTGCGGGTAGTGGTGCTCCACCTCCTGGAGGAACCGGTGGAACGTCTCATCCTCGGGCCGGGGGGTCGGGCGGTCGGCACCGGCCAGGGTGAGCCGCAGCAGCAGCACGGCCAGTTGGTGGCGGAGCAGCGCGCGGGCGGTGCGGCTGTCGGGGTGCCGCTGGCAGTCCACCGCCAACTGGCTCACCTCGGTGATCACCGCGTCCTCGTCCTCGCCGGCCAGTTGCCGCCAGGTGACGGGCGTGGCCGGGTCGACGTCGAAGCCGCCTAGCGCCTGGGGATCCCAGGAGACCACCGTGGCGTCGAACTGCGGGCCGGCGCAGCGCAGCGCCTGGCCGGCGCGCACTCGCAGCAGCGTGCCGGGCCGGCACGGCAGCAGGTGGAAGTCGAGTTCCGCGTCGCCGTGACCGCGGGTGGTGAGGATCAGCAACTCCTGCTCGACGATCACCGGCCGACGCCAGCCCGGGTCGCCGGCAAGGTCGGCCAGCGCGAACGTGGCGATCTCGTCGGGTACGGGTGGAGCCGAACCGATCGGTGGCGCGGGGGAGGGACCGGTGAAGACCATCGCCTGCGACGGTAGCCCGAACCGCAGGTCACCGCATCCCAATCGACGTGGGTCGGAGAATCGGCGCCGCCCGCTGGGCTTGTCGCCGTCCCGGCGGCCGGGCTACGTTACCCGGCGGTAGTGCCGTCCGGTCCGCGGTCCGCCCGGCGCTGCGCCGGCCCCGGACCGGTCGGCGGCCCCGCCGACTCGCGATGGGATGGGCATGACGCAACTGTTCTCGGTCGAAGGTAAGACGGTCCTGGTCACCGGCGGGTCGCGGGGGATCGGTCTGATGATCGCCCAGGGCTTCGTGCGGGCCGGCGCACACGTGATCATCTCGTCGCGGAAGGCCGACGTCTGCGAGGCGGTCGCCAAGGAACTCTCCGCCGAGGGCCGGTGCGACGCCATCCCCGCCGATCTCGGCGACGACGCCGGTGCCGAGGCGCTGGCCGCCGCCGTGCGTGAGCGCTTCGGCCGTCTCGACGTGCTCGTCAACAACGCTGGCGCCACCTGGGGCGCACCGCTGGAAACCTACCCGGAAGCCGCGTTCGACAAGCTCTGGGCCGTCAACGTCAAGGCCGTCTTCCGACTCACCACCGCGCTGCTGCCGGCGCTACGCGCCGCCGCCAGCGCCGACGACCCGGCCCGCGTGATCAACATCGGGTCGATCGACGGCATCCGGGTGCCGTGGATGGAGGTGTACGCGTACTCGGCCACCAAGGCAGCCGTGCACATGCTCACCCGCAGCCTGGCCCACCAACTCGCCGCCGAACAGATCACCGTCAACGCGATCGCGCCTGGCCCGTTCGAGAGCAAGATGATGGCCTTCGCGCTGGAGGACCCCGCCAGCCGGGCCGCCATCGAGCAGCAGGTGCCGCTGGGCCGCATCGGGCGCCCCGAGGACATGGCCGGCACAGCTATCTACCTGTCGTCGCGGGCGGGCGCCTACCTCACCGGGGCGGTCATCCCCGTCGACGGCGGCATCACCACCCACGGCTGAACCCCGGCCATTCCCGGGTCCGGCTGCCCGCGTACCCCCGGGTGTGCCAGGGCCGCGCGGACTCGGCAGATCCGCGCGGCCCCGGTATGGCCGGTGTTGCCCCGTTCAGGCGGTGCTCAGCGACCGGCGAGCAGCCGGTTCACCGCTGTGTCGACGTCCAGGTGCTCGGCTTCGCGGCCGCGCGGGACGACGACGTACGTCCGTCGAAGGAAACGCACCAGAACGCTGCGCGGCACCTCGAAGAGGGCGTTGCCGTCCGGTGACGAGAGGGCCAGCGCGACGAAGTCGCCGCGCGGTGTGGCCCAGGGCCAGACCCGAACATCACCGATGCCGGCCGGCTCGTCCAGGCCGGTGACCAGAAGTTCGCGAGCGAACGACCAACTCACCGCCTCGCCCCCTGCCGATTCGGCATGGAACAGGACATGGACCGCATACGGGTCAGCAGGGTCGTAACGCAGACTGGCACGCACCGGCAAGGCGGTGGCGTCAGGTGCGACGAGCCTTAGCGACGTCTCGACCTCTACGGTCGTCGGTCGGATGACACTCATGGACGTTCTCCCCCCGGCACCGCTGCGGAACGCGCGTGTCCCGCTTTTCCCATACTCAGGTGCTACTCCTGGCTACGCTCCGCCATACGCTGACTTCACCCAGTGGTGGGAAGGGGGACGGAAAGCCCGCGTGAATGTGAGCATTCATGTAGGATTTCCGGTTCTGCCCAGTGCGTGATCCCGCCCGGCATCGGGTGGTTCAGTCGTCGACTTACTCCGGTAACGTCCAGTCGGCCGTTGCAGTGACGGGCCTGAGCGACACTGGGGGGTGAAATGGTGGCGAAGAAATCCTCAGTGGATCGGCCCGCGGCGCCCAGCCCGCCGAAGGTCGCGGTCCGAGCAGCCGAAAAGCGGGGGTACGGAACACCGATGGAGCAGCACGAACGCGCCGATCGGCCAACGCCCGACGTCGATCGTCGCGGTGGCGTCCTCGTCGTCGGGGAGCCGCCGCGCCGCCCCCGCTGGCGGGAGCGGATCTCGCTGACACTCGACCTCATCCGGGCCAACCCCACCGGCCGGATCGCCCTCAAGATCTTCATTGCGATCGCGGGAGCGATCGTGGTGACCATCGGCATCGCACTCATCCCCCTGCCGGGCCCCGGCTGGCTGCTGGTGATCGCCGGATTGGGCATCTGGGCTGTCGAATACCACTGGGCCCGCCGGCTGCTCGGCTTCACCCGCCGACACGTCTACGGCTGGACACGGTGGGTGACCCGACAGTCACTGGCGGTGCGAATCGTGCTCGGGTCCGTCGGTCTGGTCTTCGTGGCCACCGTGCTCTGGCTGTCGCTCAAGTTCAGCCTCGGCATCGACCTGGTCGCCAAGGTGATGCAGTACCTCGCGACGCACTGACCCCGGATTTCCGGTCTCGTTCCACGATCGGGTAGAGTCAGTGGCGCTGAGGGCGATTAGCTCAGTGGGAGAGCGCTTCGTTCACACCGAAGAGGTCGCTGGTTCGATACCAGCATCGCCCACGCAGGTCAAAGGCCACTTCCCGGCTTCGGGAGGTGGCCTTTCTGCTGTCGTGCAGCAGTTAAGTACACCAGCCGTGCTCAATGGCCGAGTGATTCGCCGAGGCGTTTGAGGGCGTCTCTGGTCGCCTTGTGTGATACCTGCGTATAGATCTCCATCGTCACGGAGAAGCGGGCGTGTCCCAGTACCTGCATGGCGACTCTGGGGTGGACGTCGAGGTCAGCGAGCAGCCTGGCGCAGGTGCGGCGGGCATCGTGGACGGTGATCGGCCGAGGTCGACGTCCTCCCACATCAGTCCCAGGGCCTCGCCCTTGCGGAGACCGGTGACGAGGACCAGGACGTAGGCGGCGTGGAGAGGGTCCTCGTCTGCTCTCGCGGACTCCAGGAACTTCCGTGCCTCGTCACTCGACCAGGACTTGCCCCGGCGTCGGCGAACGGTGGCCAGGGTGACCGCCACGGCCGGGTTCTTGGTGATGAGGTCCTCGGCCTGAGCGTGCGTGAGGGCGGCCCGCAGGCGGCCCGGATGTCGCTGACCGTGCGCGTCGACGGGACGGCCTGGCAGCAGCGACCGACGGCGCAGCAGCGCCGTTTGTGCTTCGGCCGGGCGGCGTCTTTGCCCTGGGCGCAGCACTGGCAGGTACGGGCCACCTGGTTGATCCAGGTCTGCACGTCGCGGGACTGGAGCCGGTCGAGCCGCTTGCCGCCGAGGCCGGGGGAGATGTAGCGGCGGACGAACGTCTCGTAGGTGGCGTAGGTCGGGTTGCGGTCCGTGGGTGGTTGCGCTGGGCCATCCCACCACCCGTCGACCCGGGCGAGCCGAGCAGACCACCGATCGGCCCGCCAGCGTCCGTACGTGCGTCAAGGTCCGCTTGATGTGGCGGACCGGTCGGCGGCCCGCTCCCCAGGAGGGCGGGTCGGCGGCAGACGGGATGGAGGAGAGCACGTTATGCGGCCAGCTGACCGAAGTCAGTTGACCTCGAAACGCAGCGCCAGCAGGTCGTCGAAGACTTCCGGGAACGGCTGCGGATCGACGTCGCCCTCGTAGATCTCGAGGAGGTGACCGGGTTCAGGGTCGGGGGACACACAGTAAAGCATTTGCTCTCCTTCCCGGCCGATTATCAGCAGCCGAGCTGACGCGATCTCCTGCCCCTCGTCCCAGGCCTCAATGGCCTCGGGTATCCCAGCCATGTCCGCGAGCGTCACCATCCAGGCCGGGCGCATCACGCCGAACTCCTCGGGACTGCGCGAGGTAAACCCGGCGTGCACCTCGCGCAGGAACACCCGCAGGGCCTCCGGGAAGTGCTCCCAGAACTGCGGCTCGGTGCCGAAAGAGCGGGAGTCGTACCCGACCCAGGTGATTAGCGGCTCGTAGGCGCCGGGAAAAACATAGATCAGGGCGGGTATGCCGTCGAGCAGGCTGACCCTCACGTCGGCGAGACTGTCGCGGAGCGCGCTGGCGAAGCGGGGAAGCAGGGCGAGCAGGTCGCCGGGCCAAAGTCCGAGAGCGGCGGCGCGGCGGGTGGCGGAATCGGTGGCCTCCGCGACCGGCAGCCACGCCGCCGGCAGCAGGCCCTCGCCCGGCGGGACCACGCCCGGCCTCAGCAGGGCCGGCGGGTGGTCCGTCCACGGTCGCAGGCTCGCGATGACGGCTTCATCGTCCACCACTGTTCCTTCCATAGTCACTGGCTGGCCAGCAGCTTCGCCGAACCACCCGAATGGTTGGGCGGCGACGACCAATTCTGGTCGTACCTTGCCCCAATCCCCTACCAGGACTTCGCGGCTCACGTCGACTACGTCGGCCTGGGCCGGTACCCGGACGCCTCCTCTCCCGTCGCCCTGCGGGGCAACCCGGGAGACACCGCATTCCTCACCACACATGGCCAATCTGCAGTGGCTGTCGTTCAGCTCGAACCTGTCGAAATCCTCACGCAGCTCGGCGGCGATGGCCGGAGTAGACCCGGCCTGGCAGGCGTCGCAGGTGGCGCTGGAGAACAGCCGCCGCACGAAGTTGCTGGATACCATCCAGAAGCTGCTGAAGAGCCAGGGCTGACGGGAGTACGTGGTGGCACAGCTCGATCCGCCGGACATGGCCGGCACGCTGCCCGGCTGGGCGGCCACGATCGTCGCGGCCAACTCCGCCGAGTTCGCGGAACTCCCCGAGCGGTGGCAGCCGATCGCCAGCGCCGTCGGCGCCGAACAGCGCCGCCCGGCCGCCCTGGCGCTGTGGAATGCCGACCTCACCGCGATGCTGCCGCAGCTGGTGACCGCGCTGGACACCCACCTGGTCGACGTCCGGGCCTGCGCGACGGATCACGGCTTCGTGCTGGCCTACCTGGTGACCGACGACAGCGGCAGGCACACCTGCTGGGTGGGCCGGGATCCGCGCGGCTTCGCCGCGCCACCCCGGTTCTGGGACAGCTTCCCGCCCTGGTTGCAGCGCTTCCTGCGGGAGGTGCACGCCGGCTTCACCAGCCCGGACCACGAGTCTTTCGGGGTGATGGCGCCGTCGGACATGCAGACCCTCGCGGAACGGGCGGACTTCCCGGAGGGCATCCCCGGCTGGGAGGACGGCGATGACATCTCGTCCACCCGGTTGCTGGTCATCACGAAGGACAGCGGCAACCTGCACTACTGCCTGTCACCCGATCTCGACCTCGGCCAGGTCGCGCTGGTCTACGAGGGGGACATCGACCCGCTCGACCTCGCTCCCGAGCTGGACAACCTGATGGCGTCGTACGTCAGGCCCAGGTGACCTGGCGCGGTGCCACTGACCCGCTCGCGCTGCGACTGGGCGCCGGTCCGCTGCCAGTAACAGGCGGATCGGGAGACCTCGAGCAGTTCTCAGGCACGTGTGACGTTGTGCTTACCGGCCTGCTCTGCGGCGATGAACGGGAAGACGTTCACCGGGCCTCCTTCGCGATTTTCGTGGCGTACCAGCGGTTGAGCACTGGGTAGAAGATTGGCTGGTCGGGAAGGCGCGGTGGCCAACCCGCCAGCGGGACGCCGCGACTTGAGTGAGCGTTGTGTGGCGGAGGTGCAGGGCGAAGGCGGTGATCCAGGCCCAGCCGAGCCCGATGGTGAGGCGCTGGTACAGGCCGCGGTATTCGGCGACGGCCAGGCCTTGGATGAGTAGAAGCATGGCCACACCGACTATCGTGCTGGCCAACGCCCAGATCCAGGACCGACGCCGGGCACTGTGAAGCGCCCAGGTGAAGATCAGGAGCGGTAGGGACAGAAACACAACGCTGCCGGCGGCATTGTGTGCGGTTCCGTGCCAGGTGCGCTGGGCCTGCCCGGCGACATCGGTGACGAACAGCCCGGAGGCGATGAGGGCAACACCGAGCAGCCCAGTCAGGGCCGCCGCGATCCGGGCGACCGGATGGGGCGCAGGGCACGGCGTACCCCGAGGGCGAATGCCACGAACAGTGAGCCGCACACGAGAAAGTTAGTGATTTGGATCCATCCGGTCGACCCGATGGCCAATTCGCTGGCGGCTTGGCGAATCGGGCGGTATCCGGGCCGTAGCGCGCCGCCAACGAGGACCACGATGAGGAACAGAGGCCCGGCGGCGGCGCCGCACGCGAGGAGCCGCCGGATGGGGGTGTTTTCCTTCATGACTCCATTGCACGTGCGGAGCCGGATCCGTGGTAGCGGCCGCCGTCGGTCGGTGTGACGACGATGGTGCGGGTCCGAACCTACTTTCGTCGGTACGGGCAGGACGGGGTCTCGGTAACGACCTACCGTTGTCCACGTGGCGGGAGCCAGTTGGAGTGGGGCGGAGCCGGTCCTGGGACGGGACGACTGGCCGAGGCGGCGCTTGGTCGACGGTGCAGTGGTGGCGGTCACGGCGCTCGCCGGCCTGGTGCTGCTGGCCGGGCAGACCGCCGACCTGTGGGGCGGCCACGGCCCCACGCCGGTGGTCTTCGTGGCGGCGGGCGCGCTGTGGTGGCGCCGGAGCGCACCGGTCGCGGTGGCCTGGGTTGCTCTCGCTGGCAGCGCCGTCCTGGCCGCTGCCGAAGCTCTCGGCCCGGGCGGCTCGATCCGGCCGGGCGAAAACACGATCATGTTCCTCACTCCGGCTGCCCCGTTCGCGGCCTACGCGGTCGCGGTCTACGCGGCTCGTCGCGTTTCGGGCTGGGCAGCGGTCGTCGCTCTCGTGGTTGCGGCCGCGGCGCCGTGGCCGCCCTCCTGGGTACGGCTACGCTCCGGCCTGGTGCTGCTCGGTGTGCCGGTCCTCCTCGGCCTGTATCTGGCGGCGCGCCGCCGCATGGTCGACATGCTGCGCGAGCGGGCCCGGTGGGCGGAGGCTGACCGGTACGCGGCGGCGGAGCGGGCCGTCGCAGGTGATGGTGACGCACCGGGTCAGCCTCATCGTGCTGGAGGCTGGTGCGCTCGGGCTGACCGCAGCCGATGAGCCGACTCGGGTGGCCGCTGAGCGGATCCGGGAGGCCGGCTGCGCTGCGCTCGACGACCTTCGCAACCTCGTCCGGGTCATGCCCGAGCAGCCGACGGTCCGGGAGCCGGCGCCGGCACTGCTGCCCGATCTGCGACCACTGGTAGGCCTGGCGGATCTGGAGGTGACGGGCACCCCAGTGCTGGTGTCCCCGGCGGTCGGGCAGGCTGCGGTGCGGGTCGTCCAAGAAGCGCTGACCAACGTGAGTAAACACGCGCCGAATGCCCACGTGGAGGTGGGGATGCACTACGAGGGGGGCGGCGTGCGGGTGTCCGTCCGCAATGGGGTGGCTCGGTCGGTGGTCGACGCGCGGCTGGCCGCTTCCGGCTCAGGGACCGGGCTGCACGGGTTGCGACGTCGGGTCGAGCTGCTCGGTGGAACGTTCACGGCCGGACCCGAGCCCGGCGGCGGTTTCACGGTTCATGCGCGGCTGCCCGGCGTACAACAAGACGGGTCGTCATGATCCGGATCGTGGTGGCCGATGACGATCCGTTGGTCGGCGCGCACCTGCGCACAATCCTGGCGAGCGCCGGCGACATCGAGGTGGTCGACACCGCGACAGACGGGGCCGCGGCGGTCGAGGCCGCCATCCGGCACTGTCCGGACCTGGTCCTGATGGACCTACGCATGCCAGGCGTCAACGGACTGGTCGCCACCGACCAGATCACCGCCCTGAACCCGGCCCCGGTCGTGGTTGCGCTGACCACGTTCACAGCCGATCGCTACGTGGCCGCCGCGCTGCGCGCCGGAGCCAGCGGGTACGTGCTCAAGAGCACCCCGCCGCGCGAGTTCGCCGACCTCATCCGCACCGCCGCCGCCGGCCACACGATCCTGCCGCCCGCTGCGGCCCGGGCCCTGCTGCCCGCCGACCCGTCGGTGACCCTGCCGAACAGCCTGTCCGAGCGGGACCGGGAGATCCTGACCGGCCTGGGCCACGGCCTGACCAATGCCCAATTGGCGGCCCAACTGCACCTCACCGAAGCCACCATCAAGGGCTACGTCTCGCGGGTCCTGACCCGGCTCGGCTGCACCAACCGGACAGAGGCCGCCCTCCTCGCCCAGCGCGCCGGACTCGTCAAGTACGGATAATCCGAGCGCAGCCGGCTCAGTAGGACTACGCCGGCCGATCGCATGATCGGGTGCACGCTCATGCCGCTGAGTACACGCGCCGACTGCCGAAGCACGGTCACACTGCGTCGACGTGATCAGCCAGTACGCCGGCCTGCGGGTGCGTGGATCGGCCGATGAGCGGATGTCTGCTGTCGCGATGACTGCCGGCGCTGCCGCGCTGGTTTGTGAAGCGGCTGCAGAGGCAGTTGCGGGCAGGCTACGAGTCCGACCGAGGCGGCCGAATGACGAGCGGAGGCGAGTCGTCCGCAAGCCGAACATGCTTTCGCCACCGGTAGTGGCGCCACCCAGCGACTGCGACGGCCACGGCAACGAGCAGCGCGGTGGCGCCTTTCCAGGCGCGCTCGAACCACGATTCTGTCGTCGCCGAACGCCGCCTCAGCGGCCGTCATCAGCCATAGCCCCACCCACGCCTACTGCCAGCCACGTGGCCGGGAGTACTTGTCGGGCGGGTTGGAGAACGCGACGAAAACAGCGGCTGCGGCACCGACGACGACGATCAGCGGTACTCCGATGCGCCAGAGGGCGTCCCGCAGCGACACGAACCGGTCATGGCACCCCGTCAGCGTCATTCGCCAGAGCCATAGCCTGGGGTTCTTTCAGCCTCCGGTCGATCTGTTCGATGGCGATGAGGTCTTCTGGGGCGAGCCGGTCGATGAAGTGGCGTCGCACCGATTCGACGTGGGCCGGTGCGGCGTTTTCGAGTGCGTCCCGACCTTTCGGCGTGAGGACGAGCAAGCAGCCTCTGCCGTCGGTCGGATCGGGTGCGCGGCTCAGGAGGCCGCGAGCCTCCATCCGGGTGGCGTGCCGGGACAGCCGGCTGCGTGACCAGCCCATCTTGTCGGCCTGTTCCCCCAGGCTGCTGGTGTGGTCGGGCCGCTCCGACAGGGTGCTCAGTACCTCGTAGTCGGGTTCGGAGAGCCCGACCGCGGCCAGATCCCGCGCAGTGCCGGCCTGGACGGCGACCACCACGCGCAGGAACGCCCGCCATGCCCGCTCCTCGTCAGGGTTCAACCAGCGTACGGTCCCGGGCGGCGGCTTAGTTGACATGTAATCAATCTAGCATCTAGGCTTCGTTTCCATGTCAACGAAATCGATTCGTGTCCTTGTCCTGATGTGCAGCACCCGCCCAGGCGCCCTCGGCCCCGCCGTGGGACAGTGGCTGACCGAAACAATCACCCCTCGTGCCGCGGAACTCGGCGTCGAGCTCGTACCGGTCGCCCTCAGCGATCTGAACCTGCCGTTCCTCGACGAGGAGGAACACCCGTCGTCGGGTGTCTACCAGCACGAGCACACACGTCGGTGGAGCGCGATCGTCGACGCGGCGGACGGGGTCATCGCGGTCACGCCGGAGTACAACTACGGGATGCCAGCGACGCTGAAGAACGCGCTGGACTACCTCAGCCGCGAATGGGCGTGGAAGCCGATCGGTTTCGTCAGCTACGGCCACACGTCGGCGGGCACCCGGTCGGTTCAGCATGCCAAGCAGGTGGTGACCACGCTGCGCCTGGTTCCCCTGGGCGCCACGGTCGCGATTCGCCTCGGTGACGCCATGGAGAAAGGGCGGCTGCGGTCCGACCCGGCCCGCGACACGGCGGGTGTCGGGATGCTGGACGAACTCGTCCGGGTCGCTCACGCCCTACGGCCACTGCGCGAACCTGCACGAGCCGGGACGCTGTCCGGACCGGTGCCGGGGTCGTACGTGAGACGGCTGACCCCCGACGACGCGCCCGAGGTCACCGTGCTGCAGCGGTGCTGCTGGGTGGACGAGGCCGTCGTCAACGACACCATGGCCATACCGGCCCTGCACGAGTCGCTTGAGGAGGTACGTGACTGGCTGGCGACCTGGCAGACCACGGGCATCTGGCTGGACGGCCGACTGCTCGGCATGGTGCGGGCCCGTCGCGTCGACACCGACTGGCACCTGGGTCGGCTCGCCATCGTGCCCGACTTGCGAGGTCAGGGGCTGGGCCGGTGGTTGCTACGCACCGCCGAAGCCGGCGCCCAACCGGATTGCCGCCGCGTTGTGCTCTCGAGCGGCGCGAAGAGCCTGCGGAACATCGACCTCTACCACAGCGAGGGATACCAGTCGGTGCCACACGCCAGCCCCGACGGAACCACCTGCCTCGCCAAGGACATACCCGTCAGGCAGCGCTGACGCTGACGGTTCATTGAACCCCGTAGTCCGGTGCGCGCTCATGCCGCAGGTCGGGCGCCCGCCTCTGCGTCCCGGTCAGAAACGCGCGTCGCCGGCCTTGAGACTCCGCAGCTGTTCGACCTTGCGCTCGGTGTCCTGGCGTGAGTACGAGCCGAGCGCCGAGAGAGGCATAGCGTCGGCGTCGTCACCGAGACTGAGGACGGGAGCGTAGAGCGGCAAGCCCACCCGTACGTCGATTTGCACGCAGTCGACCGACTGGATCGCCCTCCACGGTGTGACCTGGTCACGGCTGTCGAAGCCGCGGACACGGACACCCTCTTCGCCGATTACCACCCCGAGTCGAAGAGCCCGCCAGATCCCGGCTATGCCGCTCGTGACGAGTAGGCATCCCAGCACGATGCCGAACCAGTCGCGCTCGGCCAGTACGTCCCCGGCGGTGAAGTACGTGACGCCCAGCAGGGTCCATACCACGAAGATCACGACTAGGACCGGAATCTGGATGCGTGGCCTGATGACGATGCGGTGCATGGCGGAACATGTTACGGAGAAGCCCGTCCGGCCAACGGCGTAGTCCAGCCCGACTGCGGCGTTGGGCCGGGCGAGCAGTGCGAGTTTGACCCATGCGGCGGCCTTGGTTGCCCATGCCCAATCGACGAGCCGCAGGCCGAGTGGTGTCACGATCAGGTTGGTCGGGGTGGATGAGTGTCTCGCCGTGCATCACCGGGAGCGTGAGCCCGAGCCGGGCGGCCGGCGTGAACCACATCTCGCCAGGCGCCGGCGTCTCTTGAAGTGCTGTCAGGGTGGCGAGGAGCATATCCAGGTCGGTGCTGCTGGGCGACAGGTCGGGGTGGGGGCCGGCGAGATGCTCGGTCCCCACCACAAGCCAGCCGACGGATTCGAGTTGCCACAGGACTGCGGGCCGGCGCCGGTCGATGGTCCGGGTTGCCGCGAGTTCGTAGCACAGCGATCGAATGCTCAACTCGCCGGAAGCCGCCATGACGAAGATGCGTCCGGCAGGTCCGGTGACCATCGAGGCGATCTCGGCGTCGTTGCCAGAGAAGCCGGTGGCGCCTTGACAGGAAGGCGGAGCAGCAGGACAGTCGACATATTCATAGACGTTCTACTATCTACGGCGAGGTGTGCCATGCGGAAGTCGCTGACTGCTGTGGCCGCCATCGCTGTTGCCATGGTCGCGATGGTTGCCGCGATCTCACACGCCAGTGCGGCGAACGCGGCGGCCGGGTGTCGGGTGAACTACGTCGTCACCAGCCAGTGGACCGGTGGCTTCCACGCCGACATCGCGGTCACCAACCTGGGTGACCTCGTCAACGGGTGGACGCTGCGGTTCGCGTTCCCTGCGGTCGACCAGCGGCTCGCGCAAACCTGGAGCGCCACCTGGGTCCAGGCGGGCCAGCAGGTCAGCGCGACCAATCTGGGCTGGAACGCGACCCTGGGCACCAATGGCTCCGCGAACATCGGTTTCGTTGGCGCCTGGTCGGGCAGCAACCCCGTGCCGGCGTCGTTCACGCTTAACGGCGTCACGTGCACCGGCGGCGTCCTGCCCAGCGTGACGCCGACCCGGACGCCCACACCGCCGGTCGCTGACTACCCGGCGATCGTCACCTGGCTCAGCCCGACCGCCGGCGCGGTGTACACCACGCCGGGAACCGTCCCGCTGGCGGCGACCGCGACCGTGGGAGGCGGACACAGCATCACCTCGGTGTCGTTCCGGGTGGACGGCGTCACGGTGGCCCGGGGGGTGAGGACGACCGGTGACCGGTACGAGGCGCTGTGGACACCACCGATCGGGGAGCCAGGCACCAGCACCACCTTCGTGCTGTACGTCTCGGCCGGCACCGACCAGTCGCTGCCTGGCGCTGCGCCGCCGTTGCTGGTCACGGTGGTGACGCCGGCGTCCACCGGCACCAACCACCCGCCGGCGGTGGCGTTGAGCACCCCCGGCGGGCAGACCTACTTCCTTGAGCCGACGACCGTCACGCTGGTCGCCGACGTCGCCGACGTCGCCGACACCGATCCCGGGGACCTCGTCAGCCGGGTGGAGTTGTACCTCGGCGCAACCCGGCTGGCCGTGACGCCGACCAACAGCGGACAGCGCTACCAGTTCCAGACGGCCCTGTCGGCCGGCACGTCGTCCACCTTCACCGTGCGGGTCCACGATTCCCACGGCGGCCTCGGCATCTCGAACCCGCTGACCTTCACCATTCGTTAGCGCCTCGGCCCTCCGTTAAGGGCTGACCAAGGTCCTTCCACTGGCCGTCGATATGTTTGCGTCCGCACATCAGCGATCCGCGCGCTAGAAGTCGAGGCTCGGCAACTGCGCTCGCTCGTCGTCGGTCAGGGCATAACGAGTGCCCGTCGCGTCGGCACGGGCCTGCGCCGCCGCGTAGATCTCCCGGCTGGGGCGGACCGTTAACGGCGTCTGGAGCCGGAAAATGTAGTGGGCATCGCCATCTGTGCACACCGGCCAGGCCTCATCACCCAGCCAGAGTAGTCGGGAGCAGACTGCACGCGCTTGCGGAAACTGCTGAGCCGGCTTTCGACCGCCTTGACCGTCAGATCCAGTTCGGCGGCGATCTGGATCTGGGTCTTGCCGGCTGCGATCATCCCGAGGAAGTGCGCAGCCGCACGGGCGGGGGACCACGCGTCGACGAGATTGGGTGCGGGGCGTCCCTACCCAGGTCCCCCCGATGCCGTCAACACTGTTTCGGGGGGACCACCCCCATGGGTAAACGGGTGTCGCGATTGATCTTGATGCAGGTCAACCTTGCGCCGGTTAGGTCAGCGCCGGTGAGGTCCACGCCGGTCAGGTTCGCGTGCCTCATGTCCGCGCTGGCCAGGTTGTTGACGGGACGGTCACCGCCGGTTAGGTCCACGGCGTCCAGGATCGCGCCGGTCAGGTTCGCGTACCTCATGTCCGCGCCGGCCAGGTTGACGCCGCTCAGGATCGCGCCGGTCAGGTTCGCGCGGGTCAGCGTCGCGCCGGCCACGTTCGCGCGGGTGAGGTACACGTAGGACAAGATCGCGCTGGTCAGGTTCGCGCTGGTCAGGTTCGCGCTGGTCAGGTTCGCGCTGGTCAGGTTCGCGCCGGTCAGGTTCGCGCCGGCCAGATTCGCGTGGGTTATGTCCGCGCGGGTCAGGCTCGCGCGGGTCAGGTTCGCGCTGGTCAGGTTCGCGCTGGTCAGGTTCGCGTGGGTTATGTCCGCGCCGGTCAGATTCGCGCTGGTCAGGTCCGCTCGGGTCAGATTCGCGCCGGCCAGGTTGGTGTTGGTGAGGTCGAGCGGGGCGGAATGTGGCGTGAGCGTCGGGCTGCTGCTGACACGGGTGGCATTGCGTCGACCCAGCACCGTCAGTGCGGTTTGAATATCGACCGCTGGGCGAGGGCCTGGAGTCACGACGTTCGGCGATAAGGCTGTGGCCGTAGGGGTTGGCGTGGGTCGCTTGGCCACGGGCGCGTGGACGCGGACGAACGCGGCGAGGATTTCGAGGACGGCGGGTTGGTCTACGGCCGAGTCGCGCATGATGCGCTCCAGGGCGTAGATCGCGCCGAGGCGTACGTCTATTTTTTCGGTGCCGGGCTGCCCGAGTTGTTCGACCGCCTTGGTAAACCGGTCGGTGATTTGCCCTTGGGCGGTGAGTCGCTGCTGTTCTCGGTTGGCCTCGTTGGTCACGTATAGGCCGATGGCCACGAAGAGCACCGACAGTATGCTGCCGACGGCGGTCACGAGGCCACCGATGGACACGAACCGCTGCCATGGGTCGGGCTTGACCTCGATCGGTCCTGCCGGCACGAGTTCTATCCGACTCGACGCCGCTCGGGAAGGACGGGGCATCCGCGGTCCGGACGGAGACTGCCCTGCGACTCTCCAGCGCCGTGCGGGAGCGGGCGCAGCCCCACTGCGGAGGGTCCCAGTATTCGCCTGATCACGAGGTGTCAGCGGCATGGTTCCCATTGGATCCTACCTGGACCAGCGGCAAACAGTCATATTAGGTACACGGATGCGCGGATGACGCCAACGCCCGCCGCAAAGGTCAGCTACGACGGCTGACGATGCCCGGACATCGACACTCGGAACGGCCACAGCCCCAGGATCCGTCGGGCGTACAGGCTCAACGCGACCAGCGTGGTGAACAGCGCCGCCATCGTCCAGCTCCACCAGGCGCCCGGGAACATCACTACACCAGCCCAACCGAAACCAGCACCAGCCGCTGCGACGCAACGATCATCAAGGATCGCGCGATGCTGACCGAGATCCTTCAGGTGCCCGTAGAGGAGATCCTCGCGACGGTTCACTGGTTCACCACCGATGACGCCACGATCGTCTCGCCCGCCGGCGCTGTCATCACCGGGGAGGCCGCCTGCCGAGCCCACTCGCACACCACCCTGAAGCACGCGATCGAGGAGGAAGCCGAAGCCCGACACAAGTGCAAACACGGCGGCCCGCATCCCATCCACAAGGGCGAAGAGACCAGTCCGGAATGGGAGTATCGGTGGTATCGCCAGCATGTCCGGCCCGAGCACGAACTTTTGCGGCAATGGTGCGGCCACCGTGCCGTCGTAGCTCACGAACGCCTCACGGGCGCTGAAGCGGAGAACCACCGCCTCGACCTCCTCGTCGTGCAACTCATCAGAGGTCTCGACGTCGCTGGTGACACCATGCGAGCTGAACGATTCGCCGAAGAACACGAACGGGACCGGATCACCCCTTACCTCGCCCGACCCGTCGTCGACCGGCCGCTGCACTGGTCCGAGATACCGGTGCGTGAAGTCCCGGTCTATCGGCGCCGCCGCTGGGGGTAGGCGGCCATCACTGCCACCGTCGCTCGTCCTCGGCGCCTCGGGGCCATGACGCTCACGCCGACCTTCACTTGCCGCTCGCGCTGATTCGGGAAACAACGGCGCCGTGGCGCTGTTGCCCAGTGCCTGGGTCGACGACGTGCAGGGCGACCTAGAAGCGCTGCGGCGAAGTTGGGCGCGGCCCCGTCAGGATGACCGTGCTGCGATGCGCGTGATGCGTGTGCTCAAGGGAGTCGGCCCTGCCCTCGGCGGCGCGCTGCTTATGACGATGGAACCACAGCTCCGCTCCAACCCCACCGACTCGCCCGCCTGGCACTGCCCCGAGCGGTGGGTGAGAATCGAGAGATGTTTGTCATTAAGGAGCGGTTCTTCTCGATCGGCGACGACTTCGACGTGCTCGACGAGCACGGCACCAAGGTCTTCCACGTCGACGGCAAGGTGTTCAGTGTCCGCAACAAGGTCGTCATCGAGGACGCCTCCGGCCAAGAGGTCGCCACGCTGCACCGGCACCTGGTGGCGCTGCGTCCCACGTACGAGATCCGGATCGGCGGAGAGAAGGCCGCGGAAGTCCGCAAGAATCTGCTCACGCCGTTCCGCGACAAGTTCACCATCGACGTGCCGGGGCCCGACGACCTGGAGATGAAGGGCGACCTGCTCGACCACGAGTACGTGATCGAACGCGACGGCACCGAGGTGGCCGCGGTCTCCAAGCGGTGGCTGACCATCCGGGACACCTACGCCGTGCAAGTCACCGCTGGCGTCGACCCGCTGCTCATCATCGGCAGTGTCCTCGCGCTCGACCTGGCCACGAATCGCGACAAGAAGGAGGGCGACAAGAAGAAGGACGACGAGGACTGACCCCCTGGGCGGCAGTGGCATCGCTCGGCGTCGGGCTCGCGGCCGGGACGTTCAACGCGCTCACCGGCGGCGGATGGCCGCACAGCCCAGCAGGCCGCCTCGGTGCGGTCGCTGGAGCCCAGCTCGGCGCCGCGGGCAACCCTCCGCGCCGGCCATGCCCTCCGGTACCACGATGACGGCGCGTGAGTACGTCGGCGATCAGCGCGGTGGTCGGAGCGTCGTTGCACATCGGGAAGAGGCCGAAGCTCCTGCGGACAGGGCCCACCACGAGCCGAGCCGCCGGGGCACTGCGCCGCCAACAGCCCATCACTGGGCTGGGTAGAAGCAGCAGGCTGCGCTACTGACTGTGGGGCCGGATGTTGTGGTAGAGGTGGAAGCTCGGTCCAGCGGAAGCCTGCGCTGAACTCAAACACGGTGCCGCGGTGGCTGAACGAGGCGTCAACATCCGCGACGTCGGTGATGGCGTCGCCGTCCGCCCGCAGGCCGACGCCGGCCAGGTAGGTGCCGGCATCCAGGTCCGACGTGCGTCCCGAGCCAGCGCTGTTGCCAGTCGAAGCACTGGGCCGGCAGCTTACGACCGGCCGGCGACCAGCGGTCGGCGAGCCGGTGCGAGCCGGGTTGGGGGAGCGGGTTGGGCGCAGGGTGTGCCCTGAACGGCGTTGAACTGCGTCCAACGGCATCGGACGGCGCTCAACTGCACCCAGCTCTGCCTGCGGCTCCACGTTGCCGCAGGTCAGAGTCGGTGCGGCGACCTGTTGGACACCGAAGTGGTCAGGATCTTGTGCCCACGACTCTGGTAGATGCGGTGCACGGCCTGCACCTCTCGGCCGTCGGCGATCAGTGCATCAACGTCGAGCCCGGCGGGGCCGCCTCTTGTGACGACACACCACCCTCGATACGGTCATCGCGCTCGTCACGCTTCAACGGGGGTTGTCTGTGTCGACTGTCATCACGCCTGCGGCTGCCCGCTGGCGCGCTCGGCTGACCGTCTTGGTGCTCGGCGCGTCCTGCCTCGTCGCCGTCTCCGCACCCGGCCCGGCCACGGGGGCCGTACCAGCTGTCAGCCGATCGGCAGCAAGTCAGATGGCCGCCATCGAACCGCCAGCCGACATCGTGTCCCGGATCGCCGGCCGGCCGCATCCGCGGCTGCTCGCCACCGCGGAAACCTTCGACAGCGCGCGCAACCGGCTCGCGACCGACAGCCGGGCGCAGCGGTGGTTCACCGCGGTACGGGAACGCGCCGATCGGGTGCTCGACACCGACGCGGAGAAGCTGCCGAGCAACGAGCGGTTGACGAGCGGAGAGGTCACCGCAGACGACGTGAAGCGGCGGATCTACGCGCTGGGTCTGGTCTGGAACATCGCTCCCAGCGGAGGGACCAACCCGCAGGAGTACGCCCAACGGGCGAGGGCGGAGCTGCTCGCCGCCGCCAGCCTGCAGACCTGGAACCCGGACAGCAGGTTCCTCGACGTCGCGCAGATGACACACGCCCTCGCGATCGGCTACGACTGGTTCTACCAGTTCCTGTCCGCAAGCGACAGGACGACGATCCGGGACGCGATCATCAAGCACGGCATCGATGCGACCCTGCCCTTGCTGGGCGGAGGAAACTTCACCGCACCACACAACTGGAACATCGTCTGCAACGGTGTCGCGCTCGGAGCGCTGGCGATCGGCGCCGACGCCGGTGACACGGCCCGCACCAAGGTCAACAATCTGCTGGTCGGCAGTGTGCGCTCCATCCAGTACGGCATCGCGGAGTACGGCCCCGACGGTGCCTACGCCGAAGGTCCGGCCTACTGGCTCTTCGCCACTGAATACCTCGTCACCTGGCTGGCCGCCTTCACCACCGCGACGGGCACGGACTTTGGCGTCTCCGGCCTGCCGGGCCTGGCGAAGACCGGTGACTTCGCCATTCACGTCAGCGGACCGAAGGGAGCACTCTTCAACTACGGCGACGGCGGTACGGGCTTCTACAACTCACTGACCGCCGGGGGTCGGCAGGCGCCCTATCTGATGTGGCTGGCCCAGCGTCACCAGCGGCCCGAATGGGCCGCCTGGGCAGCCTCCCGGGCCGACGAGGGGGCCACGCCACTGGACATCCTCTGGTACGACCCGGCTGCCGCCACCGGAGCCACCCATCCAGTCGCGACGGATGCCTACTTCCGGTATGTGGAGGTGGCCACCGCGCGCAGCGACTGGGACGATCCGAACGGCGTCCATGTCGCGACGAAGGGGCTGCGAGCCGGCTTCGATCCGGTCGCCGGCCACGAGAACCTGGACGCCGGTTCGTTCGTCATGGACGCGGCCGGCACACGCTGGTTCGAGGAGCTTGGCGCGGACGACTACGACCTGGCCAACTACTTCACCTGGCAGAGCAACACCGGCGGCCGGTGGGACCACTACGTGAATTCTCCGCAGGGGCAGAACACCATGCTGCTGGGTGCGGGCCCGACGCCGACCACCGCCCTGGCCCAGGGTGCCCGGATCGTGTCGACCGGTTCCTCCCCCCAGCAGTGGCATGCCATCACCGACCTGACCGCCATGTACGGCGGCCGGGTGCAGCAGGCCCGACGCGGCATCCAACTCTTCGACGACCGTCGTCAGGTGCTCGTCCAGGACGAGATTCGGTCTACCACGGCAATCGACTACCGGTCCTTCCTGCACACCCGCGCCGACGTCGTGTTGGCCCCGGACGGGCGGTCCGCGACCCTGCACCGGGGCGACGAGCGTCTCGCGGTACAACTCGTTGGCCCAGCCGGCGCGAAGATGACCATCGGGCTTCCCACCCCGATGCCGGGCAGCCCCAACCCGCCGGGGCAGAACTCCCAGCCGGGGCTCCGAAAGCTCGTCGTACACCTGCCCGGTGTCACCAACGCCACCCTGGCGCTGCGCCTGACCCCGTTGTTCGGCGGCGAGCAGCCGCCGCCGGCGCCGTCCCTGACGCCGCTCGCCAACTGGTCTCTGCCGGCACCACCGACGACCCAGCTGGCCGGGTTGCACGTCGACGGCGCGCCGGTGGCCGGTTTCACGCCGAACCGCTTCCGGTACGACGTGGTGCTCGCGCCCGGCACCACCATCCCACCGCCGCTCACGCCGGTGAGCCAGAGCGGCGGATACGCCCAGGTGAGCCAAGCAACCGAACTGCCCGGCACGGCCAGCGTGGCCACCTACCGCCAGGACGGGACCGCCGGTCCGAGCTATAAGGTCCACTTCCGGGTGCCGGGGAAGACCCGCAACTCGCTGCCCATCGCCTCGGTGACCGCCGGCGAGTCCGCCAACCGTGCCGCGGCCACCATCGACGCCGACCTGGGCACCACCTGGGCCGGCTCGACCCTCGACGTTGACCTCGGTTCGCAGCGCACCGTCGGCGCGATGAACGTCGCCTTCGCTTTCGGTTCGCAGCGAAGCTTTGCATTCGACCTGCTGACCTCCACCGACGGCACCAGCTGGCAGGCCGCCGCGATCGGAGCCGTCTCCTCCGCCGCCACGGACAACGCCGAGGTGTACCCGATCAGGCCGACCACCGCCCGCTATGTGCGCCTCGTCGGGCGCGGCAACTCGTCTACCAGCTCGACTGTGGTCGCCGAGGTCCGGATCTACGCCAACACCACCGACGCGTACGCGGACATGCCAACCCGCCGGATGACGCCGACCGCCGACGCCTTCGTCCGCTGTGGTGACGACGCCGCCAAGAAGTTCGGGCGCGGAAAGCAACTGGAGATCCGCCACCACCCAAACGACCCGACGGTGGATGTTGATTATCGGCGGTTGAGCTATGTCCGGTTCGAGCCGACTTCCGTCACCGGCACGGTCCGCAACGCCACCCTGTGGCTCTACGGCGGAATGGGCGCCGACCCCGTCGTGGACTTCACCGCGTCGGCCGTCCTGAGGGTCGACTCGAATCCATATTGGGTGGAGGAGGAAATCAACTGTGCCGACCGCCCGCCGTTGGGCGCGATTATCGGCGTGATCGGCTCGGACGAGCAGAGGATGTGGCGTCGTCTCGATCTCACCACCTATGTCACGGAGCAACTGGCCGCCGGCAAGCCCATCAGCATCGGCGTCGCACAACTGGCGGCGGGTCACGGCCCCTGGGTCGGCTTCAACAGCAAGGAGGCCGACTTCCAGCGGCCGTTCCTCGAATTGACAGTTTCTTGACCGGGGCCAAGCCAGATGCCGATGGCTTTGGCGTGGCGCTCCTGCGGGCGGTTGCGGTACAGCGCCCGCCGAGCGACCAAGAGTACGAGCACAGGGGCGGCGAGAGTGTCCGGATCCGCCGCTGACAAGGCGCGACGATGGTGAGCGTGCTCACCGATTGACCGACGCGGCTGCGGGAGCGCCCGTTGCCTGTTCACCGGCCGGGGCAGCTCCCAGGCAGCCCCGACCGGTGACAAGTCAGACGGGCTCGATCGCGAGGTCGGTGATCTGGTCGTCCTTGATGTCGAATACGAATGCGAACGACAGAGGCCCGCCGGGGAAATCTCCGTCCCCGGAGGCCACCAGCCGGTCGTCCGCCAACGAGGTTGGTGTGAGCACGACCTTCGGGTCGATCAGGTGCCCCTGGATCCACTCGCGGATCTCGGCCTCGCCGGCCCAGGTCTTCCCGTCATCGCGCACGGTGGCCCCGTCGCCGAAGACCGCGGCCAGCGCGGTCGCGTCGTGCGCGTTGGTGGCCGTGATGAGGTTGTCGACGGCTTTGGGCAGGGTGAGGTCGTTCATTTCTGCTCTCCAGTTTTCTCAGGTGCCAGGATGCGGGCGCGTGCTGGCATGTCCTTGGGACACAAGGGCTTCGCGGCAAGGTCGACTTTTGCGAGGCACAGACACAACGTCGGGAAGCAGACTCAGAAGTCCGCTCCGCGGGAGAGCTTCTCGTTCGCGCGCAGCTCCGCGAGTGCGTTCTCGTGCATCCCCACAACGACGTCGTAGCCGGAGTTGCCGAGCACGATTCGTTTCGGTGGAACGGGTGCGTTCATCGCGCTAATCACGGCCTGCACCCCGCGAACAGGGTCTCCTGCCTGCTTGCCGTTGTGGTCCACGAACGCCGCCTTGACGCCCTCGACCATCGGCACGTAGGCGTCGACGATTTCGTTGACGTCCTCGTTCTGAAAGTAGGTGAAGGCTTTGGTGCGGAACGCTCCCGGCTCCACGACGAGCACGCGCACGCCGAACGGCTCAACTTCCTGGCGCAGCGTCTCCGACAGTCCTTCGACCGCGAACTTCGCCGCCGCGTAGTAGCCGAACCCCTGTGCGCCGACGAGGCCTGCCACCGACGACATGTTGACGATCCAGCCGTCGCCGCGTGCCCGCATACCGGGCAGGACCGCGCGCACCACCTCGACCACGGCGAACAGGTTGAGGTCGAACGTGCGGCGGATCGTCTCGTGCGGGGCACCCTCGATCGAGCCGTACCAGCCACGGCCCGCGCTGTTGACGAGCACGTCGATCCCGCCGAACCGCTCCTCGGCCGTCTTGACCGCCGCACGCACCTGATCGACATCGGTGACGTCGAGCTGGAGAACCAGCACGCGGTCGCCGTGCGGTTCAGCCCACTCTTGCAGTTCAGCGGGCCGACGCGCGGTCACCACTACCTGATCGCCCTGCTCCAGGGCCGCCTCGGCATAGACCAGGCCGAACCCTCCGGGAGTCCCGCCAGTGATGAACCAAGTCTTCATGGACTTCTCCTATCGCTATAGAAACCAATGTAGCGCTACATGAGGTAATGTAGCAAGCATGCAGAACGCACGGGATCGGCTCCTACTCGCGGCGGCGGAGTTGCTGGAGAGCGGCGGCACGGTGTCCACGAGGGCGGTGTGCGATCGCGCCGGGGTGCAGGCCCCGACGCTGTACCACCACTTCGGCAGCAAGCAGGGCCTGATCGACGCCGTGGCGAGCCACGGCTTCACCCAGTACACGGCGGTCGAGAGCTCTGGCGACCCGCTGGACGACCTGCGCGAGGGCTGGGACAGGCACGTGCGGTTCGGGCTGGAGCACCCGTCGTTCTACGGGCTGCTCTACGGCCGCGCCCAGCCGGGAAAGCCCTGCGCCGTCACCGCTCCCGCGCACGCCGCGTTGCGCGAGCGGTTAACCGCCGCCCGGGGCCTGCTCAAGGTGCCGGCGGCCGATGCCGCCGAACAGGTGTTGGCCGCTAACGTCGGCATCACGCTCACCTTGATCAGCCAGCCGGAGCCGGACTTCGGGCTGTCCGGACGCGTCCGCGAGGCCGCGCTGGCCGGAGTCCTGCGCATGCCCCCCACGGACGCCCGCGCGACTCGTGCGAGCGCAGCACTGACGCTGCGTGCGCTGGTCGGCAATGACCAGGGCGACCTCACCCCTGGCGAACACGCGCTGCTCGGCGAGCTGCTGGACCGCCTGGCCCGCTAAGCGGTGATCGGCAGCGCCCTATGTCGGCTGCGGGTGTGCGCAGGTCAAGGCGCTAAGGACTCGTAGGTTGGCATGGCCTTGCGATGGGGAGCAGATTGGGTGCAGGTTTGGCGGAGCGGGTCCGAGACAGCTCCACTCCGTGACCGGAGGCGTTCACTTACCTACTAGATCAGAGCGTGTCGTCACAATAGGGGCGCCGGAGCCGCCGCCGAGGCAGTCCTCCGCACCGTCACCGCGACCATCGTCAACAATGTCATTGTGGCGGCGGCCGTGCGTCCCTGCGTGTACGACGCGGAGGAGTCTGCTCGCGGCCGCTTGCTCAGCGAAGCTGGTCGGCGAGGCTACGCACCGCCTCATCGAACGCCTCGTCGGATTCGTAGGGGCTGTGTCCTTTGATCGGGGGCGAGAAGTCGTCGCCGGTTGGAGCCGTGACGCCGTGTGGGTCGCGAAGCCGGCGGTCCACCGCCGCCGTTCGATCCACGGCGTCGGGCGCCTCGTCGGGTCGCGGCGTCGGGAAAATGCGGCCGCCGATGGGATCGGTGTCTCGCCACAGGTTCACCCACCGCCAGTCGACTCGGTCGGCGATCTCGTGAATGACCTCGTCGCTGACGTAGGCGGGAAAGAGTCGGGCGTACAGCCGGCGGAGGGGCGAGCCGTGGGTGAGCAGGGCGATCCGGTTGGTGATCCGTGACGGCAGTTGAAGCACGGTCGCGGCGAGCAGGACGGAGCCGTGGCTGTGTCCGGTGAGCACCACCGTGTTGCCGGAGTCGACGAGGTGGGTGATCCGGCAGGTCAGTTCGGGTACGGCCCGTTCGGCGTAGCAGGGTGGCGCGAACGGGTGCGCGGCTCGGGGCCAGAAGGTGCCCAGGTCCCACAGCACGCCGACGTACCGGCGGAATCCAGGGGTGCGGTAGGCGAAGATTCCACCGACGATCAGGCCGACGATGATGGCGGCGATCAGATAGCTGCCGACCCCGATGCCGACGTTGACGGAACTGGCCGGCAGCCCGAGGTAGCGCTGGACCAGTTCGCCGGGAGGCGTCGGCAGCAGGCCAAGCGCGACCGCGGCTACGCCGACTCCGGCCAGGCAGGCGTAGAGGACCGCGAGTGGCACCAGCCGTTCGGTGAACCGGGCACGGGCGATGGTTCTGCCCACCTGCCGCAGCCGCGTCGTGGCATCGCTCGGCGCATCTGGAAAGTCACGAGCAACGATCGACGACGCGGCACGGACCCGGCCCGGTCGTGACGCCAGTGTCACCACGCCGGCGACGGCCAGCGTTACCAGCACCGCCAGCGTAAAGCCGAGAAGCGCCCAGATGCAGGAGCGCGGAGGGCTGGTAATCAGCGTCCCCGCGGTCGGCGCACCCCGGTTCAGGACGTCGGACACCCGATAGACCATTTCGGCGGAGAACGCGAGCGCCAGACTGATCGCGGCGACGGAGGTCGCCAGGGCGCCGAACCCGAGTGAGGGCGCGACATCCGGCTGTCGATCCCGGTGCCAGAACAGCGCCGCCCCCAGGGCTGCCAGCAGCACCGCCTGACCGGTGAACAGCCCGACGACTGTCAGGTTGTAGCCGGGCAGTCCGTTCCTCTCCGGCCAGGAGGCCGAACTGGTCAGAACGTGGATCCAGGCCAGCGCGGTCAGGCCGAGGGCGATCGGGCGCAGCACGCTGACCAACCGGTCGAGCCGCCGTTCCGTGGGCGCGGTCAGGGGTGGAGTGCAGAGCAAAACCGCGCAGGTGATCAGCACGAGCCCGGCAGCTGCCGCCAGCGTGACGGTGCCGATCGACAACCCTTGTGCGGCCCGGGCGCCGAGCAGGCTGAGGTCCAGCGTGGCGAACGCCGCCGCGACGTGAATCGAGCGCAGTCGACCGATGAGCGGCTCATCGTCCCACCGGCCGACGGCGGTGAGCCGGTGCGCCGCAAGGGGCTGGTCGGCCGCACGGAGAACGTGAGACGGGAATGCCGGGCGAGCGCTGATCGCCCACACCAGGCTGATGGCGGCGGCTGGCGCCAGCGCGAGCACCGCGAGGCGCAGTCCGGCCGGACGCCCTCCGAGCCAGGAAAGCCAACTGCGTCCGGCCAGGCACTCCGGCGAGGACATGCACTTCCACGCGATCACATCCAGCGTGGTCCCCACGATGCTCAGCACGTACATCCCGGTCAGGGTGAGTGCCAACAACCGACACAGGGCCTTGATCACCGGATCCGATCGGCTTCCGGCCGGACGCATCCAGATGGCGAGGTTGATCAGCATGAAGGGCAGCAGGATCACCATCGCCAGCGTTCGCGCCGCGTTGCCAGCGGGCAGGTTGTTCCAGCGGTAGGCCTCCAGCGTCATCCCGTCCGCCTCGCCGCCCTCGTGGTCTCCGGGCCGAAGTCGATAGAAGCCGCCCCTGTGGTCACCCGCCACCTGCTGCACGTACGGTCGATCCAGCAGGTCATCCTGGCTAGTGGCGGACACCCCGTGCACCCGCAGTTCCACCACACCGTGATCCCCGGCGCGCCCGCCCGCCTCCCGCTGATCCATCCGGTACCAGCCCCTCGGCGTGTGCACAGCTCACGCCGACCCGCTCGGCTGATCCGACGGCGCCGCGTGGCGCAACGGGCGTACCCCACGAAGGGAAGGACAACCCTTGAGCTGTGGGTGAGCCCGCCCCGCAGCCGGCGCGATCACCGCCATCTAACCTGCCGGGGGGCAGGAGTCCGGGCGTTCCTTGGTCACAGCCAGTCGTGTTCGCGGGCGTGGCGGGCGGCCTGTTCGCCCTTCGCCGGGTCGCGGACCGGCATGATCACCTCTGCGCCTGCCGGGGCGAGGCGATCGGCGATGACGAAGCCGATCCCGTCGCTCGCGCTGTCGCTGTTCACACGGCTCTACGGGCCCGCAGCAATCCGCCCTCGGTCCGCGATGTGTTTGATTCGTCGACCGCCACGACCGCCACGACCGCTGGCGCGCCTCAGCACGAGTCAACGCACCGAGCTGCCGCCGATCGGGCAGGCGGCTCAGCATCGAGCACCAGGCTCCGCACGCCGATTCGCCAGTTGCCCTGAGCGGAGCAGGTCCGAGGCCAAGCCCCTATTGCTCACAGCGGGCCCAGTGCCTCCTCGGGCGACGCGTCCAGCGAGAGTGTTTCAAGCACACCGAGCAGTTCCCGCTCCTCGTATCGAAAATGGCTCTCCATGATGGCCGCGACGCCATCGAGGTGACGATCCAACTCGACGACCGGTGCAGCCCGATCTATCGTGGCCCGCAGTCCGCCGAGAAGGTGCGCGATCATCGAGTGGTCCTGGCTGAGCTTGCGGAGTACGGGCTCCAACTCCGGATGGGCTGCCTTTATCGCCGGAAACAAGAGGTGATCCTCGCTCCTGTGGTGCCCATCCAGGGCAGCGCAGAACCCGTGGCAGTACAACAGCAGCTCACGCGTGAAAGCCTCCGCGGACACGCCTTCGGTCACCGCACTGCGGGTGAGATCAAGTGCCTCGCGTAGGCGAACGTGCACCTGGCGAAGCTCACGGCTCCAGGCGATAAGCCTGGTTGTCTCGCGCTCAGTCACGCGAAGACAACGGATGCGATGTCATTGATGTCGGTCTCCCTCGGCTGGGCGCTGCCATGCCTGACACGGCCTGCCACCGGCACGCGACGCTGTCCGGAGCCTAGTAGTGAGTTCGCGCCGCACCGCGGGCGAGAGCGCCGCGTTGCCGACGGGGATCACTGCGTCGGGGACGACACGGACGTCGTTTGGTGTTGTGGATCAGTTCCGCTGCCGTGCGGGTAGCAGCAGGCTGGCTGCGGCAATCGCCAGGGCGACTCCGGCCGCTAGACGGAAGACCAGTTCATAGCCTGCGGCCAGCGCCACGGGTAGGGCGCTCGTGCTGTGGTTTGCGCCGGCCCGGGCAGCGGCTGCGGTCGCGTACACCGCGAGCGCGATCGAACCGCCGACCTGGCTGGCGGTGTTGGCCAAGCCACCGACGATGCCGGCGTCACCCGGCGGGGCATCGGCGGTTGCGGAAGCCATCAGCGTCGGGAACACCAGGCCGATGCCGATCGCGACGAACAACGTCGGCCCGAGCACACTGACGGCGTAGGAGCTGCCCGAGTCGGCTTGCGAGAGCCAGCCGAAGCCGGTCACGAAGCATGCGCATCCGGCCAGGATGAGCGGGCGGACACCGGTTCGTGGGAGCCAGCCGGCGGCGAACCTGGCGGCCACGACGAACACGACCGCGGCGGGGGTCTGCCCAAGCCCGGCGTCGAGGGCGCTGTAGCCGAGCACGTTCTGCATGAACAATGACGAGAAAAACCACATCGCGGTGGCGATGCCACCGAACAGCAGCAGCATCCCGTTGCTGATCGCCACGTTCCGATTCCTCAACAACCGCAGCGGCATCATCGGCGCCGTCGCGAACCGCTTCTCCACCAGCAGGAACATCGCTAGTAGGGGCACGCCGCCCAGGACCGGGACGAGTACCCGCGCGGATCCCCATGTGTGGTCGGCGGTCTGCATGACTCCGTAGATCACCGATGCCAGACCGGCCGTGCCGGTCATCGCACCAACCAGATCGATCGACTCGCGCCGGCCGGCTTGCACTTCGCTGAGGGACCTCAGCGCCACCACGACCAGCACGACGCCGATCGGCACGTTGATCAGGAACACCCAGCGCCAGGAGAGACCGGTGGTCAGCACACCACCGGCGACCGCGCCGACCATGCCCCCGACGCCGCCCGAGGCGGACCACGCGCCGAACGCCCGGGCCCGCTCCCGCCCCTCGGGGAAGCAGGTGTTGATTACGGCGAGTGTGGCCGGGGCCAGCATCGCACCACCTAGACCTTGCGCGGCGCGGGCGCCGACCAGAATCTCCGGCGTGGACGCCAGGCCGGCGGCCAGGCTTGCCAGGGAGAACAGGCCGAGCCCGGCGACCAGCATCCGGCGGTGGCCCAACAGATCCACTGCGCGGCCGCCCGGCAGCATAAACCCGGCGAACGCCAGCACGTAACCGTTGACCACCCAAGCCAACCCGGTGTCGGTGAAGCTGAGATCGCGTTGCACCGACGGCAGCGCGACGTTCACGATCGACACGTCCAGGATGACCATGAACTGGCACACGCACGCCAGCGCGAGGACCAGCCGGGCCGGGCCGGAGTCCGGCTTGACCGACTGGTTTTCCGTATAGGTACTCGTCATGATTTCTCCTTCGCCGGCCGCGGCTCAGGCGGCCTGGGACACGCCTACAGCGAGGGGGGCACCACTGAGCCGGACAGCAAACTCGGTCAGTCGTCGGCCCTGGTAGCGAGCGGCCTCCAGGGCTGCGGCGTCGGCACCCTCGCCACCGGTAGCGACCGTGCCGTACGGGTTGCCGCCCGCCGCGTACACCGTCGCGTCTGTGAAGCCGGGCGGGATGATTACCGCGCCCCAGTGATAGAAGACGTTGCCCAGCGCCAGAATCGTGGCCTCGCTCCCGCCGTGTCGGTTGAAGGCCGACGTGAAGGCGGTCGCCGGCTTGTCGGCCAGCACGCCATCGCGCCACAGGCCGCCGGCCTGGTCGATGAACTGCTTGAGCTGCGCCGCCGGGGTGCCGAACCGGGTGGGTGTGCCGAACGCGAACGCATCCGCCCAGGCCAAGTCGTCGAGCTCGGCCACGGGGACCGACGCGGTCGCGTCGGCGTGACGACGCCACATCGGGTTCTGGTCGATGGCATCGGCGGGCGCAATCTCGGCGGCCCGACGCAGCCGGACCTCGGCCCCGGCCGAGGTGGCACCCTCGGCAACGGCCTGCGCGAGAGCGTGCACCGTGCCCGTCGAGCTGTAGTAGATGACCGCGACCTTTACCGTCATGTCGGCTCCTTGAGGTGTGTAGCATTCGTTACGCGCATAATCTTATGCGCGTAACGAATGCGGTTGTCAAGGAGGGCTCATGGACCACGAGTACGCCGACGCGCTCAACCAGGCGATTCGCCTGCTCAGCCTGCGTCACCGCGCCCGGGCAGCACAGCTGCTTGCGCCACTCGGCCTGCACCCCGGCCAAGAGGCTCTGCTGCTGGAGCTCGACCGGACCGGCCCTCGCATTCAGGCTCAGCTCAGCGAGGCGCTCGGCTGCGAACCACCCAGCGTCACGCTGATGACCCGCAAACTGGAGGCCTCCGGCCACATCAAGCGCGCACCCGACCCGACCGACAAACGCGCCACCGTCGTCGCGCTTACCGACAGCGGCAAGGCACTGACCGAGCAGATCCGGCAGCTCTGGGTCACCCTTGCGGAGGAGACGATCCGCGGCCTACCTGCCAAAATGCTGGAGCAACTACCCGGCATCCTGCATACGATGTCCACCAACGTCGGCAAGCCGCCCGCTAAACCAATACGAATCCGGTATGCCGAGTGAACTGGTCACGGCATGCCATGCGAACTTTCGGCGCCTGGCGCAAGCCCATCACAACGGCAAAGCGCCACTGGACCACGAGCGCGGTATCCGCATCTGCCGCAGGTCGCGCGCTTGCGGTGACCGTACGCTGGCCCCCGAGCGAGCCCAGGAGGAAGCTCGAGGGTTGATGATCTGGCCTCGCTATCCGCCACCGCGCATCTCTGCCCAGCAGTGCCTGCGCCAGATGTAGTCCTCATGTTCGACGAGATGCATGTCGGCGTGCGCCGGATGGGTTTCCAGCAGTGGCGTGCTCGTTCCCCCAGGACGGCAAGTATCAGGTGTTGCGGTTCGCGGCGTAGGCCGGCTGCGCCGGGATCTGCATCGTGCCGCACGCCGGGCAGTGTTCGTTGCGAGGCAGATCAATGCCGTACCAGCGCAGGATGCTCAGTTCGTCGATGCCGGTCGCCATGGGCGTCCAGTCGGCGTAGTCGGTGCCTGTCTCCCGCCGGTTGAGCCAGAGATACAGCGGCGCAACCAGGTCCGCCCGGAGTGAGTCCAAGGTGGATGGGGTCTCATCGAGCAGTTCCACCAGGGCCAGCCGGACCATGTGCAGTGCGATGGGAGCGATGTCACTCGCCAGACCAGGCTCTACAGCGACCGGCCGGTCGCTGTATGCGATGGCGGCGGCGTCCTCGGCGCTGCCGATCTCGCGGTCGGCGGCCATGTCCGGTAAGGCGCTGACGAAGCACTGGTAGCAGGGGGTCAGACCCGGGATGACCCGCAGAACCTGGCCGCCGTACGCACGCCGGAAGACGCCGCCATAGATCGACGGCACGCCACCGATCAGGCAGAGCCGGTTGACGAGGAGACGGCTGGCCCGGTTGTCGGTCGCGCAGATGACGAGGTCCGGCTCGAACGCTTCGAGCTTCCCGTGGAGTTCGCCGAACGTGTCGGGGTCGATGTGGAGGTCGGTGGTGATGACGTCGGCGCCGGGGTTGCGGTCGAGCACGAGGTCCCGCATCGCGTTGACCTTCAAACGGCCGACGTCTGCCAGGCCGGACTCGTGACGGCTGACGTTGCCGATTTCGAGCCGATCATGGTCCAACAGCAGGAATCTGCGGATCCCGCATCGAGCCAGTTCCCGCAGGATCGTACTGCCGCCTGAGCCCAGGCCCAGCACGGCGACCGAACGCTGGCTGACCACATCGCTCTCGAAGATCCCCTCGACCCGGTCGTAGGCCAGCGTGCCGGCGGGCATAACCGTGACAGGCAGGTCCCGCCCGCCGGCCGTGCAACGCAGCGCACCGTCCTCGGCGCAGGTCAGCAGCGCGCCGAAGCCGGTGTGTTCCCCTGTCGCGTGGACGTCGTCCGGTCCGGCACCAGCCGATACGACCTTGACGTCGTCACCGGGTTCGCCGCCGACCCGGGCGAGGTCGCCGCCGTCGCGCAACTCCCACCGCAGCGTGCGCACCGCACCGGATCTGATCGCCGCGGCAGCCGACGCGGACACGACGACGTGACGGAGCGCCTCAGACATGCCAAACCGGCCCGAAGGAGATCATGTCTTCCGGGGTGACGACCTGGGCGTCGCCGGCGAACCGCTCGTTCTGGTCGGCGACCTTGAACTTGCGGTCCACCGGGTCGTACACCATCCGCTTCCGTGCGTCGGACTGACCCGATGCCATCTTCTGCATGTAGTTCCGAATCGTCCGATGGTCGCTCTGCGCCACGGCGTGTCTGCCCTTCTATCCGAGGAGGAAGCTCTTGATCGGCGTGCCGTCGTCGAGATGGCACTCATACGCCTCGATCCACAGCCGCGCCTTGGTGATCATTTTCGGCAGGGTGTACTCAGCACTCCACACTTCGGGCTGTACGAGGCAGATCTTCGTCCATCCCGGTCTGCTGGTCTTCCAGGTGTGCATCTTGTGGCTCGTCTCGTGCCGCTCCATCGGCAGTCGCCAGAAGTCCTGCAGCGGGCTCGGAGACGACACGAAGGTGTCAGGTGGCGCGTCCGGGTATACGGCGGGCGTGAACATCTGGATCTGATATGGGCGGTTCGCGCTGCTGCGATGCCAGCCGCTCAGGGTCAGCGATTCCTGCACGTTCACGGTGAACTGAGGCTCATACCGGGCCAGCAGATCCCGCTCCTGATCGAGACGGACTCGCTGATACGCCATCCGATTCCACATGGGACCTCGTTCACCTCGCAGTCGTCAGGCCGCGGATGGCGCCGTCGAGCGCCCTCGGCAATGCGATAGCCTCGTTCTCTCTGACGTACTCGACCGACTCGGTCCGGTTGGCCCATGCACCGGTGTCCCTGAACACCACCGCCTGCCGGCCGTCCCACGCGACGTACAACACCCGGGTCGCGGTCCGGGTCTTGGTCCGCAGCAGCACCTGCAGTGCCCTGCCCTCGGCGATCGGCTCCGCCTCGCACTCCAGACCGGCCTGGTCCACACCGCCGAGCAGCGGCGCGACGTGCCGTTCCAGCAGTTCCTCCCATTCCACGGAGTTCGCAGCCGGCGCCCCCGCCGGCGCCCCTGCCGACGTCTCCACCGTCGCCTCCTTCGGCCGGCGGCCGAACAGGCTCCGACGGTGGCGTTCCTGGACCGGCTGGTCCTCCTCCTGCGCGGCCAGCGCCGCGGTGGAGTCGGCACTGCGCCACGGACCGGCCCACGTGTCGGGTGCGCCCCGCAACGCCGGCGACAGGTGCGCATCACCCCCGGCACGCAGCATCGCGGCTCGGATCGGGCTCATCCCGTCCAGCACCACCAGTTGCGTCGGCGCGAGGACACCCGCTGCGGCGTCGGTGTACACGTACGGCTTGACGCTGATCTCGCCGCCTGCCTGTGTGGACGAGCCGGAGAAGTAGGTCAGCAAGTCACACGAGCGAGCCCGCCGGCTGCGTCGTGCCGCATCCTGCGTCCGGCGCCGGTCACCCCCGCTCAGTTCGTGCAGTCCCAGGGAATGGTGCGAGTGCCAGAGCCCGAGCGACTGGATGCCGTCGGACTCGAGCAGCCGGCGCTCCACCTGGTTGTGAAACGCCGCGTCCTGCACGAAATGCGTCGCCGACCGCTGGCTGCCCGGCCCGGGTCTCGTCGCGAGAAACACCGTCGGGTTGCCGTTGACGCTCCACAGCCCCAGCAGGCTGCCACCGGTTTCGATCTGTGGATATTCACTGGTCTCGTGCAGCAACGCGCGAAGTTCGGATGCGTAGATTCGGAGCACCGCACCGGTCATCGCAGGGCCTCCAGGATTTGGGTGAGTGTCCGGCTACGGTCCCAGTCCGCTGCCAGCAGTTCGACAGGAACCCGGTTTGCATGCACGGCGATCGGCGGGGCGTCCGGGAAATGATGGTCGACCACCACCATGAGTTCGGTGTCGCCGTCGACGATCTGCAAACCGGTCCGGCCCTGTTCCAGTGGTACGACGGTCACCCGGCAACCCGCTGCACGCAGCTGCTGGACGTCAGCCGCCCAGGGTCCGTCGGTCGCCGTCGTCACCGGTACGCGCCGGTTCGGCACCCGCGCTGCCGGGGGCGCGCCGGTTCGTGCGAGGAGTCCGGGGTCGGCGCCGGTCGCCTCGATCCAGTAGGCGTCAGTGACGGCGAGCACGAACCACGTGACGGTGTATGCCACCACTTCGGCCGGCGGATACTGGTCCAACTGGCGCAGGTCGACGTGGCTCCACGTCTGCAACCTGCCCGTAGCGGGCGTGGCCGCGGCGGCGCGCGGAGCGGAGTGGACGATGTAGTCGGCGACATCCATCGCACTGCCGTGCAGCGATGCCCCCTGGTGCACTGTCGCAAGTCCGGCCGATGCACGGACACCGACGGGGGTCGCCTTGAACTGCACCTTGATCAGCGGTGTGCCTTCCGGCGGAAGGAGGCCCCCGGGACGTTCGACCCGGAGGTAGCGACCGTTCGGGTCCAGTTCGGCGATCAGCTCCTTCACCCGCGCGACGACATCCGGCCCTGCCAGCGTTGTGCCGCTCGGCAGCCCACCGATACGCAGCACCGGCACAGGACTGCGCGTCGCGGCTGCGGCCCTCTGCGGGGGCGCACGGCTCACCTGGGGACGGGGTTCGGCAGCCTGGGACTGCGCGCCGTTGCGCAGCCGGATCAGCTTGATCTCGTTGCGGGTCCGGAACCATTCGCCGACGACGTTGGGAAGTGCGGCGATCATTCCTGTGACGAAGATTGTGAAGAGCTCCATGGGCCGCCTCAGGCTTATGGAACCGATGTTTCGCGATGACGCGACTCACATTCGTCTATACAACGAGTTCAGTCAATCACCGTATGGCACAGACGCCCGTACCCGGTTCGGGTCGACGTTCACCTGAACCGCCGGCAACAGCGCCGATAGTCCGATCCTCCATCGGCCCGTCGGCGTTCTCCCCGCATTTGATCGACGACGACGCAGCCCTGGTGTACCCAACGCAACCTGTACGGACGAGCACGACCTCTTCCGCACCGGCGGTGCGCCCTTCGGCCCGCACGCCAGAACCGCCGCACACCTCGCCCGCGTCACCAGCCGCCAGCCGGCTGACACCGAACCGCTATCAGCGATGAACTCGTCAGGATCCGACAGCTGAGTTCTCGGCACGGGTCCTTGGGTGAAGATGGTCGCTTCGCCCGGTCCTTGCAGATAGAACGGCGTGCCGTCGCCTGTGTCCTGGGGCGAGTTCACGGCGAAGCCGATTGGCCAGCGCACACTGAACACGGACGTCTCGATCAGCCAGTAAGGGATATCGAACCCGTCTGCCACGTCAACGACATCATTGCCCACGCCCCGGTCGTCGGGATCGATCGTCACCTGAGTCGCTGCCGACGAGGTCCACCGAGTCACGCGTACGACATCCGAGCCGTCCCGTTCTCGTACGAACGAGTAGGGCCAGTTTGGGACAAGCGTCACCCCGAAGCCGTTCAGCCGTGCGAGTACGTGTGCCACACCCGGAGAGTAATCGATCTTTTCTCAGCGCCCGCCAAAGGCTTGACCAGCCGTCCGCTTCTGCCGCCGACCGTGCGCGCCTGCTAGCGGCGACCTGTCACGGTCGGTGGTCGGCCCGCGTGCCGGGCGACGTCCTGAACTACTAGCCGAGATGAGTGCGCTGCGCCCCAGTGAGAGCGGGCTGCACATCGTATGGTCGGTGTCGTGGAGGCATCCGCATCTGCCGCCTACCGTGCGCGTCGACGCCGCAGTGCCCATCACCCTTCGTGACCACCGGCGGCGACACGTCCGGGCGCAGGTGCTTCCGGTCCCGCCGATCACCGGATGTCGATCGAGTGCCGTGACGCGCGTGCCGTTCCGGCGAACGCAGCAGCTGTCCCATCCGCACCCTCTAACTGACATCCGGGACCAGCCGGCCGAGTTGCTCCGTATCCGTCGGCGTCCACCACCAAAGAGGCGCTTCGATGGTGGACGTGGACGTGGCGTCAGGCGACGACGATGACTGTTTTGCCGAGCAGCTTGCCGTTGCTTGCATCTTGGTGGATGGTCGGCACTTCCTCCAGCGGTCGGCGGTCGGCGATGTGCAGCTTGAGTACGCCGTTGTCGATGCGGGAGACGAGGTCGGCTAGGTGGGAGGCGTCGGGGCCGACCCACACGCCGGCTGTGCGTACGGAGCGTGCCTCATCGGCCGGGACCGGGCCGGCGGAGCTGACGACGATGCCGCCGTCGGCCACGTAGGGGGTCAGCTTCGCGAGGTCCTCGGGAGCCAGGCGTACGTGGTTCACCACCACGTCGAAGGGACCACCGACAGGGACCGGGCCTGCGTCGAGGTCCAGCGGGTCGACGACCTTCTCCGCACCGTAGCCGTTCAGGCGCTCGACATGCTGGGGGCCGTCGACGGCGGTCACCTTCGCGCCGGCTTCGACGGCGAGCTGGACCACGATGCTTCCCACCGCACCGCCTGCTCCGTTGACGAGAACGGTCTGGCCGGACGTGATCCCGGCGAGCTCGACGGCCGCTTGGCGAGCGGCCAGCCCGGTCAGAGGAAGTGAGGCAGCGTCGCTCAGCGGGATGCTGCGAGGCGCGGCGGTCACCAGGTCGGCCGCCACGACCGCGTACTCGGCGGCTCCGCCGTGCTCATGCAGCGGGAACATGGCGATGATCGGGTCGCCGACCTGCAGTCCGCTGACTCCGTCGCCGAGCTCGGCAACGGTGCCCGCGACGTCGAGGCCGGGGGTGATCGGCAGCGGGGTGGGGATCATCTCAGCGAGGACACCCAGCCGGATGTGGTCGTCGACGGGGTTGAACGAGGTGGCCACCACCTTCACCAGCACTTGGCCGGCGCCGGGGACCGGACGCTCCACCTCCTCCTGGCGCAGGACCTCGGTGCTGCCGAACTCGTGGTAGCGAATAGCCTTCACTGCACTCTCCTCATGGTTTCGGGGTGTCGGATCCGTGGCGGACGGGGGCGTCTCCGGACGCCGCGCCGCCGCCGCACTTGCCTGGGCAACTGTCAACGAGTCTGCTTGACTTGCCTAGGCAAGTCAAGGTGCCCGGCATCACAGAGACTGGCCCGGTCAGTTCCTGCCCCTGAGCAGCGAGAGGCATCTGGGTGCCAGGTTGCCCAGTCAAGTAAGCTGCGCGTATGACCAGCACTCCCCAATGGCTCGACGACGAGCAGCAAAAGCTGTGGCAGGACTTGCGCACCGTGGTCATCGCGCTGCCCACGCTGCTGGACCGCCAGTTGCAGCGGGACGAGGGCATCTCGAACTTCGAGTACAGCGTGATGGCCCGGCTGTCCATGACCGAGACGCACACGATGCGGCTCAGCGACCTGGCCGCGCAGTGCGACAGCACGCAACCACGGCTGTCCAAGCTGATGGTTCGTTTCGAGCAGCAGGGGTGGGTCACCCGGTGCCCTGACCCAAACAACGGCCGGTACACCCTCGCGACCCTGACTGACGCCGGACTGCATAAAGTCGAGGACAGCGCCCCAGCTCACGTCGAGCGGGTCAGGCAACTGGTGTTCGACCCACTCAGCGCCGCACAGCAACGCCACCTCGGCGCCGCGCTCTCCCGCATCGCCGCTCTGGTACGCGAGCAACTCGACGACAGGTGAACGACGCCCACCGAACTGAGTTCGATACCTGGTAGGGGAGGGTGTGCAGGTCAAGGCGGTAAGGAGCGATGGTTGGCCTGACCTTGCAACGGGGAGCAAATTGGGTCCAGGTTTGCGAAGAGGTCTCCGCGCCCGAAGTGCTCACCGACGGCGAACAGAGACGAGGGATGTGACCTGCCGTGATTCGGTGGATCGGTGAGACACCGATCCCACGGGCAGCGTCCTGACCAGCGCTTTCAGGCTGGAGACGTCCTCGTGGACCCGAAGGCGTCAGCGTTGGCGCTCCCGCGGGGGCGGTAGGGCGGCGTCCGCACATGGCAAAGAGCGGCTGCCGACAGCGTCTCTGTCGGAATTCGCGAGCGGACGAAACATTGCGCGAGCCCTGTCGTCACGATCACTTTCCCGGTTCGAAGGGCACCGGAACAGGTCGTCGGTTCGGCGTCACGATTCGTGAGGTACCTGCCAGAGTGGTTCATGCCCTTGAGCGCGTACCACCTCAGAACCTCGGTCGCCGTGTCCGACCTTCAGAAGGCCGTGGTCTTCTACGAAGGCGCGCTGGGCCTGCGGGCGTTGCGTTCCGGCCCCAGCGCCACGATCGCCGACGGCAGCCGCGTCTATGGGTCCGGAGGCGGACCGGCGTTGAACGTCTACCAGTCGGTCACCGCTGGGAAGACCCCGGCGACGCTGGCGACGTGGTACGTCGACGACATCGACCAGATTGTCGAGGAGCTCTCCTCGTCCGGCGTCGAGTTCATTCGCTACGAGCAACTCGAACACGACGCCAAGGGGATCACCGCGCGGGCCGGAGGTGGACGTATCGCGTGGTTCCAAGACCCAGACGGCAACACCTTCGCTCTCGAAGCCGACGTGTGACCGCACGGCTCGCGATCTGGTCCGTCACCACCAGGCCGTCATCTCCGCTCAGGATCGCGGTGACCGGCGGATGCCGCCTGGACCGCCCGTAGCAGGAAATTTGCCCATCGTGTGCGCTGAGAATGATTGCAGCGCCACAGAGGCGGTCCAAGTTCTGCCTCAACTCAACCGGAAGCGGTGGTGTGTCGCGCCGCTCGCCGCGACCGCCTCAGTCGATCCAGGTCGACACCGTAGGCGAGCGCGAGAGCGAAGGTCAGAGCCCCGCCGGCCCAGGCGGCCAGCCAGAACCACACGCCGCGCAGGTCGAGGCCGCGGCCGCTGGCGAGGACGGGATCGTGCGGCGGTGGAAAGAGTCGATGGAAAGCGGGCGCGCCGAAGAGGATGATGGCCACGGACGCGACGATGCCGCCGACCACGAGGATTCGCAGGGATCGTTTGTCGAAGTCTCGCTGCCGGATCAGGTTGACGACCAGGCTCAGGCCGATCGGTCCGCTGAGGAAGAGAGCCCCGCAGCCGATGAGCATCGCTGTCCCGTACGTCACGGGCCGATGCTACCGCCGTACTCCGCCGCACCTGGCTGCGCCGGATCCAGTGTGCAGGAGCGCGGCAATCACTGGCCCCAGTCCTCCGGGGCCTCGACGAGTTTGCATCTGAGCGCGTCGCGGATCAGCGAGGCATCCTCGCCGAACGAACTGCTGAGATCCGCGTACTCGTGGTTGAGCGCGTCATCTGGATCGAGGTGGCCGATCAGGTCGGCGATGTCGTCGAGTTCGAAGTAGGTCGCGGCCGCGGCGAACACGGCGATCTGCTCGGCGGTGCAGTCGTCCAGCGGCCAAGCGGCGCCGTTGGCCATCGCGCCGTTGTGGAACCACATCAGGTAGGACAGCTGCACCAGGCCAACCGGTCCCTCCGGCACTGCCCACGGTTCCATGTCGAGGGCACGGTCGACGATCGCCTCGACACGGTCGCGGTCGAGGTATTCGCCCGCGCCCCAGCGCCAGTCCAAGGAGTGCACCCAGCGGTAGCCCGCATCGGGCGCGCGCAGGATCTCCAGGCCACGGGCGCGGGGTAGGACATTCGTGCCGGACTCGACCAGGTGAAGATCCCGGCCGCGCACGCGCCGTTCGACCCGGCAGTGATCGGGGTCGCTGACCCACACCATGACGCCGTCGTGCTCGAAGACTGGTCTGGTCTCAGGGTCCACCGCGAAGAAGGTGATCTCGAGATCGGCAGGATCGATGACGCGCTGCCGTTCGCGAGCCTTGTACAAGCGGAGCCTGATCACGCCCCTAGTGTGCAGGCCGTCCGGCGAGGTGATCCTGAGCCGCGCTGCGGTCGCGTCTAGCAGGTCGAGTGAAAGAGCCCTGCGACGGCGGTGCCACTGGTGGCGAGGGCGTTGTAGATCTGGACTGCCTCGGTGGTCTCGGCCACGTGGACGGCTACCCCGCGCTCCTCGAGCAGCCCGAGGGTACGCGAGTCGACCTGCAGTTGCAGTTGCATGCCACGCGACAGAACGACGGTCTCGGCGCCATGAGAGAGAAGTTCTTCGACGTCGTCCGGTTGGACACCGGGGCTGTGGCGGGTGCCGGTTTCGGACCAGTCCCACGGGCGGCCGCCGCCGGGGTAGAGCTTGAAGTCCTTGCCAACTCCAAGGTCCTCGACGTCCATCCGACCCCACGAGATCGACAGGACGAGCGGCGAAGGGGTTGTTCTGCTGGACACGTTGTCTCCTCGGTGACGGCAGCCGCGTTCAGGCGGCCCCTGTCAGGCGTTCTCTGCGGTCGAACGGCATCGGCCGGGGGCAGTTGTCAACCCCGGGTCAGGTCCAGGGACCGGCGTTCGGATCCTCGCCGAGCATACGCGCGCTCTCCAGGCACAGGTTCTCGCCGAACAGTTGATTGCCACGGGAGTCAGGTGTCGTCGGCGACGGCAGCGATGGCGCGCTGTG
Source organism: Micromonospora sp. NPDC005203 (assembly GCF_042872705.1). Classification (NCBI taxonomy): domain Bacteria; kingdom Bacillati; phylum Actinomycetota; class Actinomycetes; order Micromonosporales; family Micromonosporaceae; genus Micromonospora; species Micromonospora sp. NPDC005203. Next base: position 178,631 of record NZ_JBIAKV010000010.1, read on the forward strand.
GGTAACCCCTCAGCCCGCCACTCACCGCCTTGCTGGGAAGGCCGGTTGGGCCGGATAACGGTGTGCGGACGAAACGGCCCCCACCGTACGATCCACGAGCCGGGTCGGCTCCCAGGTGCGCTTCCTGCTGACCCCTTGTCCTGGAACTAGCGTGCCGACTCTCCGACCCGGCTCTCAATCCTTTTCAGGACCGGTAACGGCCGGTGTCCCGAATCGACGGGAAAGGGGGGCCGATGGACGCGGTTGCCACGGTGGTGCTTCGCCGAATCGGGGCGGTTCCACTCCCGATGGCGGGTCCGCAGACCCCCGCCGACGGCCCGGCCTGGATCGCTGCCCTCGAGGCCGACCTCGCGGCCCGTGGTTGGCTGCTCGACGCGGCGCTGCGCGAGCGGTTCGCGTCGCTTGACCCGTTGACGCGTATGCGCTGGGCGGACTGGCTGTCGGCGGTGGCCGACGAGGTCGTCGGCGCGGACCGCGACCACGTACCGCTCTTCCGCCGGTTCCCCGACACGCCGACCGCCCCGGAGGCGCTCTACGTCGAGCGAATCGTCGTCCACCTGCTGCAGACGGCCGCGGCGCCCTGCATCCTGTGCGGGACGGTCGGCAGCGTGCAGCCGCTCGACCCGTGCGGCCATCTCGTGTGCGCCGGGTGCTTCGCACCCGATGCCTACACCGCGTGCCCGATTTGCGGCCGGCGGCTCACGGCCGACAACACCTACCTGCCGCTGATCCCCACCCCGCGGACCGGGTCGGCGTCCCGATCGGGGTACGCGACCACCACCGCGCCGGTGTGCCTGCGGCGGCTCACCCTCGATGTGACCCCCGAGGTCACCGCCGTGCGCCTGCGGGACAGCCTGGTGGCCCGCCCGGCGGCGCTCGGCGCGGCGGACCTGGCCGACCTGCGGACGCTCGTCGCCGCCACCGCACCGGGGCGGCTCGACTGGCTGCCGGACGTCGTGCCGGCGCGGGAGACCCTGGCCGGGGTCATCGCCTGGGCACTGCACGCCACGGCGCTCACCGAGACCTCCGGGCAGGTGCTCGCGGACGCCACCACCCGGTGGCGCACGGCCACCGACGTGGCGCGCACCCTGTGGGCCTACTCGGGCGGTGACCCCGGACTGATCCTGCCGCGCCCGCGCGAGACGGGCGGGCCGCTGGAGGCCCATCGGCCGGTCGACGAGCCGCGCGTCACGGTGGAGGTCCCGCGGGTCCGGGCCCTGCCCCGGCCGCTGCGCCGCGCCGTACTGGCTTTCCTTGATTCGCTCGACCCGGCCACCGCCGCCGAGGACCTGGCGCGCCACCCGGTCGTCTGGAAGCGGCTCGCCGAGCGGCTACACCCGTTCGAGTGGGCCAGCGCGTATCCGCAGGCCGCCGTCGTGTTCGCCACGCTGCGTGGCACCCGCGTCCCGGCCGTCAGCACCCTGGGTCGGACCCTGGCCGCTGTCAGCGCCGGCCGGCCGGAGCGGTTGATCCTGTCGAGTCACGCCGACGGCACCGTGTCGGTGCGGGTGCGGACCTTCGCCGCACTTGTCGAGCAGGCCGTCGCCGGCGATGACGCCGTCGCGGCCGCCGCCCTCCTCGCCGACCGTCCGGGCGACCTGTGGCGGCGTATCGATCACCTGCTGCGCCTCGCCGCCGACCCGACTGCCGAGCAGTTCGTGCTCGACGCCGCCACGCGGGTCGCACCGCGGGTCGCACCGATGGTCCTCGCCAGCGCGGCCGCTGCCCTCCACGGCCGGGACACGACCATGACCGTCGAGGCGGCCGAGGCGCGGGTCGCCGTGGCCGCCGACGCCTCGGTCGCCGAAGTGGCCGCGGCCGGCAGTACGACCGGGATGGGCGCCGTCGGTGCCGCGCTCCGTCGCGCGTTGGGCATTGGCGGGCCGGCCCACAGCGCGGTCGTGTCGCCGGTGCCGGCGCGCGGCCCCGAGCCAGGCACCCCACGGCGGACGTTCTTTCCCAAGGGCGACGTCCTACGCACCTGGACGGCGCCGGAGCGGCGCCGGAGGCTGCCTGCCGACGCGGTCACGCGCGTCCGGGCGACCGTCGACACGGAACTCGTCGGCCGGGCCGGCCGGCTCGACCGGTTCGACGTCGCCGTTCTCGACGCCGAGCTGGCCCACGTTCCCGCTCCCACGCGCGAGCGCGCCGGCTCGGAGCAACTGGCCGGCTGGTCCCGTGGCAGTATCCGCGCACTCGACGGCCACGAGGTGGTACGGCTGTTCCTGCACTGGGCGGACACCGGGTCCTCCCGGGTCGACCTCGACCTGTCGTGCGCGTTCTACGACGAGGCCTGGACACCGCTAGGGCACTGCGACTACACCCGGTTGCGGTTCAACGCGACGGCCGCCATCCATTCCGGTGACCTCACCTCCGCCCCGGCCCCGCTGGGCGCGACGGAGTTCCTCGACCTGAACCAGGCCGCGCTCCGGGCGGCCGGGGTCGTGTGGGCCGTACCTGTCGTGTTGAGCTACAACGACGTCCCCTTCGAGGCGCTGACGGCGGCCTTCGCGGGGTTTTCCCTGCCGCAGGAACAGGGTGCCGCGTTCGACGCCGCCCGGGTCATGCAGCGGTTCGGGCTGCGTGGAGACTCCCGGTCCCTGGCGCCGCTGGTCCTCAACGTGCGCACGGGTCAGGTGATGTGGGTCGACGCGAGCCTGTCGACCCGGGGCTACGGGCACAGTGTCGGCCAGTACGGTCCACGGCTCGGTCGGGTCGCCGCGGACCTGTGGGAGCACTTCGATGCGGGTACCCGGGCCAGCGTGCTCGACCTCGTCGCGTGGCACGCGGCGGCCCGCAGCGACCGGATCCTCGTCGCCCACGCCGATGGCACCGCCACGCAGGTGCCGACCGGCGCTCCGGCGGCGACCGTGGCGGCGATTCGGGCGGCGGCGGCCGGGCCGGGCGATCCCGGCGTGCTCACGTCATTCGTCGGGTCGACGGTGCTCGCGTCCATGGTGGACACGGACCGGCTGGAATCGACAGTCGGCGCCGACGTCGCCGGGGGATCGGCGGCAATGCTGATCGAGGGCCGGGCCGGCACGCCCTGGACCGCGCTGACCGTCGCCGACCTGACGGCCGGCCTCGTTCCCAGCGTTGGTGCGGCATCGCCGGCGGTCCCGGGCCACGGGTAGGGGCGGGGCCGACGAGCGGTGGGCGTTCCTGCTCGGACGTGCCGAAGAGCGGGCGCTCGTCGAACGGCCACACTCCCGGCACGAGTTGGTATTACTCACTCCGCCTCGCCGGGGCCGGGCAGACCCACCCCAGAGATACGACGTTCTTCCCGCACGGCCTCCTCCACGAATGCCCTCAGTATCGGTAGTGGCAGGCCAGCGTCGGTCAGCAAGACCTCGGCACCACCGGCGTTCCCGTCGGCGAACGTGACAGTCACCAGAGCCGGACCCAGCTCGTCGTTCACCAGTTCCGCCAGCTCGAGCGCCGGGCCGTCGTACCGTATGGCGTCGTGGTAGGCCATGACCTGGAACCGCCGACCGCCGTGCTCGAGAGGCATCACCATCGGCAGACTTTCGCAGCACTCGGGACGAGGCGGTTGGTCGGGTGAATCAGGCTTGGGGACACCTCGACCACATCGGCGACAAGGACCTGATCTTCCGCGAATCGCCTGACGATTGGGCTCATGCCATCTACTTCGGCTTCGTCGCAAGCCCACGCAGGCTCGTACGCGGAGTCCCGTCACCGGAGTTGCTGGTGACGGGACTCTGCGGAGAGACGGCTTATCTGCGGAGCAGCGGTACGTTGCGCGGCGCAAGCGCGATGGCCGGGCACGCAAGCTCTGATACTGGCCCGCCTCCGCCGCGGGGGACTGTGCCGAGGATCAGCGGTTCGTCACCCCGCTGCCGGAGGCTGGCGGGACCCGCTCGAACCGTACCCGGCTCAGCCATCCCGGGAGGTCACTGAGCACGTACAGCTCGCCGTGCACATCGGCGCCGAACGCCGTCGGCTGGGTGGGGAAGGTGCCGATCTCTGCGGACTCGTAGCCACCCGTGGACTTGGGACGCACGGCGAATGCGCGGGTCGAGCAGTAGTCGCTCGCGATGTAGGTCCCGCGCGCCTCCGGGGTGACGGACCCCCGGTACACCAGGCCGCCAATGATGGAGCAGTTCTCCGTCATGTAGTGGTCGTACTCGACGACCGGGTCGGTGAGCCGTACGCCCGGCCGGCATTGCGTCTCGTCGAAGACCGGCGTGCCCTCTCGGCAGGACCAACCGAGGTTCGCTCCACGCTGCGACGGGCGGACGTGGTTGATCTCCTCGATCAGACCCTGGCCGACGTCACCGATCCACAGCGAGTTGTCGGCCGGGTCGATGGAGAACTTCCACGCGTTGCGCAGCCCGTAGACCCAGATCTCCGGCCGCGCGCCCGGGGTGCGGACGAACGGGTTGTCGGAGGGTACGCAGTAGCGCTTGCCCCCGCAGGAACGGTTGACGTCGATCCGCAGAATCTTGCCGAGCAGGGTGCCGAGGTTCTGACCGCTCTTGAACGGGTCGTTCGCGTTGCCGCCGTCGCCGAGGGACCAGTAGAGGTAGCCGTCGCGGCCGAACGCCACCTGTCCGCCGTTGTGGTTGCCGAACTCGGCGTGCTCCTGGGTGAGCAGCACCTGCAGCCGGTCGGGAGCACCGATGGGCACTCGCGCCAGGGTCAGCGCGCCGGCCGGCAGGCTCGTGTAGGCCACGTAGAGGATCCCGTTCCGCGCGAAGTTCGGCGCGGGCGTGATGCCGAGCAGGCCACGCTCGTTGTCCGACGTGTCGATCCGGGCGGTCAGGTCGAGCACCGGCTCTGCTGCCAGGCCGGTGCCGGGGTGGTACGCGCGGACGGTGCCGTTCTTCTCCGCGATCAGCATCCGACCGTCCGGCAGTCCGGTAATGGCGATCGGGCGCTGCAGCCCGAACGCCACCCGTTCGGACACCACGGTCAGCTCGGCTAGTGGCGCGGCACGGGTGTGGACTGTGCCGGCTGCCGCAGTGCTTGCCACCGGCGGTGGCAACAGAAGTGCGGACAGGGTCAGGATGAGCAGCCCTGCCAGCATGGTGGCCGGGCGATAACGCCGTCGCTGCATGTTCAGCTCCTCGAGCAGGTGGGCGGAGGGTGTGGTCTGGGAGCGGGCCGGCCCAGGGCGCCTACGCGCCCTGGGCCGGAGTGGTGCCGTGCCGGTCGGACCTGCCGATCAGGAGATGGTGATGTCGCTGCACCACATGTAGGTCTGGTCCAGGTGTGACGCCCTCCAGAGCACGAACAGGATCTGGTTCCCGCTGCGTGCGGGGAGCGACACGTTGAACGAGATGTTCTGCGCTGGCGCGTATCGCCCGGTCGTCGTGATCAGGTCGAGGTTGCCCCACCCGAGCCGTTGGGTGGCCGGGTTGAACCCCTGCTTGGTGACGTAGACCTGGAAGTAGTCAGCACCGTGGCTGGCCTGGTCGTACATCTGGACCGTGAGGTTGCGGCTGACGGGGGTCGTCTTCCACGCCCCGGGCTGGTTCACGGCGTTGTTCCTGGAGAGGCCGTTGCTGCACAGTTGCCCATCCGGGGTTTTGGCCTGGTACTGGCCGCCGAGACCGTCGCGCAGCTGGCTCATCCAGTTCCACATGGTGTCCGGGTTGGCCTGGAACGCCTGCCAGCACATCGGGTCCTGCTGCTGCATGGCCGGGTTCATGTGCTGGCTGCCCCAGGCCTTCCAGCACTGGTACGCGCGAGTCGCCGGATTGATGACGGTCCCGTGTGCCTGGGCAGCGCCGGTCCAGGGCAGCGTACCGATCACCATCGCGAACATCAGGACGAGCGCCTGGAGGGATCGACGGACGGTTGACCGGGGTCGTCCGCCGGATTGATCGGGCTTGTGTAAACGCACTGTTCATCCTCCGTTCCTCGATACGAAACATCAGTGTGGGAACGCTCCCAAGGCCACTGTCGCATCTATCCACTCAAATATCAATGCTGATCTATCTATAGGTGGATGTGGAGCGAGCTGTCCCGGATCGTCGGATGTTTGACGGGTCCACGTGCCCTGCTCGACAGTCCGGCGTGGTCGGCCCCCGGCTGCCACGTCGTGCCAACGGCCATCTCTTCGGAGGTGGAAGCCGTAGCCGTCTCGGACGTGGGGTGCGAGCGGTGGATGCACCCGGGCACGTCAGGCGTCGAGCGCGTCGGCCGTCGTGGACGCGTGCCGGGAATGCATGCGGCGGGCGAGAAACGTCTGCCCGGCGCGATGTCCGGTCCTCAGGGCGATGGCCCGGCAGTGGGGCGTGCGAGCGCCTGTCAAGGTGACGCGTTGCTGGCCCTGCGAGTGCTCCCGTGCTGGCCGTTCTCAGCACGGTTGCCCCCGTGCTGCGGCGATATGAGCCATTCCAGCACATCTGAGTCCATGATTGCAACATTGATGAGGATCGCTGTCGCTGCGACGTGGACCAACCTCCATGGCGATCATCGACATCTGCCGCTACGATCCGGTATCGATGAGTCACTGAGCGTTGATGCGTGCTGTTCGCAAGGCCCTGGACGCTCGCAATCCGGCGCCGCCTCGAACGTGGTGCCGACCTGAGGATCACGCCGTCTCGACGAAGGACATCCGGATGACGGACAGTGCGCAGACCATCGGAAGCCGAGCCGTTCCGCCCGCGCGGCCGTACCCGTTCAGTGTGCCCGACCGCCTCGTCGTCGATCCGACCTATGGCGAGTTGCGCGAGAACGAGCCGATGACCCGGGTGCAGCTTCCCTACGGCGAGGAGGCGTGGCTCGCCACCCGGTACGAGGACGTCCGTGCGGTCCTCGGCGACGTGCGGTTCGGCCGCGCCCCGGCCGTCCAGCGCGACGAGCCCAGGCTCACGTCGCGCCAGCAGTCCAGCGGCATGCTGACCATGGACCCGCCCGATCACACCCGGCTGCGCCGGCTGGTCGCGAAGGCGTTCACCGCACGTCGGGTAGAGGCGCTGCGACCCCGGACCCGGGAGATCGTCGACGCACTCGTCGACGACATGGTGCGGCTCGGTCCTCCAGCCGACCTGGTGGAGCACGTCGCCACACCGCTGCCGATCCAGGTGATCTGCGAGTTGCTCGGGGTCCCGTACGCCGACCGCGACCGCTTCCACATGTGGTCCGAGGCGATCGTCTCGACCACGTCCCTGCCCGTGGAAACGATTCAGGAGTACCTCAACAATCTCTGGGGCTACATGGGCGATCTGGTCGCCGAGCGCCGCCGCGAGCCGGGGATCGACGACCTGCTCGGCGCGTTGGTGCAGGCCCGCGACGAGAATCAGGATCGGCTCAGCGAGACCGAGCTGGTGGAGCTGGCCGGAGGGCTGCTCGCAGCCGGCCACGAGACCACGGTGACCCAGATCCCCAACTTCGTCTACGTCCTGCTGCACAATCCGGACCAGCTCGCTCGGCTGCGGACCGATCCGTCGCTGGTGCCGGCCGCGGTGGAGGAACTGCTGCGGTACGTGCCGCTCGGCGTCGGCGCCTCCTTCGCCCGGTACGCCAAGGAGGACGTCGAGGTCGGCGGGGTGCTGGTCCGGGCAGGTGAGCCGGTCCTCGGCTCACTGTCGTCGGCGAATCGGGACGGTACCGTCTTCGCCGACCCGGACCGGCTGGATCTCGACCGCGAGCAGCACCCGCACCTGGGCTTCGGGCACGGCGTACACCACTGTGTCGGCGCGCAGTTGGCCCGCATGGAGTTGCAGGTCGTCGTCGCCACCCTCGTGACTCGCCTGCCCGGATTGCGTCTCGCCGTCGCGGAAGCCGAGCTGGAGTGGAAGCGGGGCATGCTGGTGCGGGGCCTGCTCGGCATGCCGGTGGCCTGGTGAGTGCCGCATGGCGGATCGGGGTGGACTCACACCGCTGTATCGGCACGAGCATCTGCGCCGGCACCGCGCCCGAGCACTTCCGCCTGGTCGACAGCCGGTCCGCGCCGCTGGCCGACGTCGCCACCCCGGCCGAGGTCATCCTCGACGCGGCCAATTCGTGCCCGGTCGAGGCGATCACGGTCCGCGACGCCATCGACGACCGGCTGATCGCCCCGGAGGAGTGACCCGAAGTCGAGCCCAGCGGTCTCGGCTCAGCCTCACCATCGCGCCGGGACGGCGGCGAGCGGATCGAATCAATTCGATATAGCATCGGGGCAGGGCAGTCACTCCGCACGGGCGTACGGCGCGGAGTCTCGCCATCCACCGGACGGACCGGGCAGCCGGCGGTGGCAACCGATTCTGGGCGCGGCCGGGTAGACGCCGGCTCGGCGTCACCTGCTGCGTGCTGGTCCCCACGGCGAGTGCGGTGCTCCGTTCGTCGGTCGTTCGGCGATCGTCGATTCCGCGCCTCGCATCGGTGACGGACCAGTCAGAACACCGAGGAGAAGGCACCGATGAACGACGTACCCGCTCAACCGAAACGCCGTACCAGGGGTGCCGCCAGGCTGCTTCTGGGCGGGGCCTGCGCCCTGGCGATCACCGTGTCCTCGGTGGCCCTGGCGACCTTCGCCCGCGCCGACCTCAGCGGACCGCCCGGGACCACCCTGAAAGCCGCCGCCGAGCGCAGCGGCCGGTACTTCGGCGCCGCCATGGGGGCGGACCGTCTCACCGACTCGGGCTTCCTGACCATCGCGAACCGCGAGTTCGACATGATGACGGCCGTCAACGAGATGAAGCCCGACGCGACCCAGCCCAACCCGGGTCAGTTCGACTTCCGCCGCGGTGACGCGATCTACAACTGGGCGACCCAGCAGGGCATGCGATTCCGTGGTCACACCCTGGCCTGGCACGCTCAACAGCCGAGGTTCTGGGGAAGTCTCAGCGGCAGCGCCCTGCGGACCGCGATGATCGACCACATCAACGGCGTCATGGCCCACTACAAGGGCAAATTCGCCTACTGGGACGTGGTGAACGAGGCCTTCGCCGAGAACGGCAGCCGGCGGTCGTCGAACCTGCAGTCCACCGGGAACGACTGGATCGAGGTGGCGTTCAGGACCGCGCGCGCCGCCGACCCGAGCGTGAAGCTGTGCTACAACGACTACAACATCGAGAACTGGACGTACGCCAAGACGCAGGGCGTCTACAACATGATCAGGGACTTCAAGTCCCGGGGCGTCCCGGTCGACTGCGTTGGCCTCCAGACCCACTTCACCGGTGGCAGTTCGCTGCCGGGCAACTTCCAGCAGACGCTGTCCAGCTTCGCCGCCCTCGGGGTCGACGTGGCGTTGACCGAGGCCGACGTCACCAACGCCTCCACCAGTCAGTACCAGGGCCTGACCCAGGCCTGCATGAACGTCCCCCGCTGCGTCGGCATCACGACGTGGGGCATTCGGGACAGCGACTCCTGGCGCGGCAACGAGAGCCCGCTGCTCTTCGACCGCAACAGCAACCCCAAGGCGGCGTACACCGCCGTCCTGAACGCTCTCAATGCCGCCTCCACCACCGTGCCGGGGACCCCGCCGACGAGCGTTCCGCCGACGAGCGTTCCGCCGACGAGCGTTCCGCCGACGAGCGCGCCGCCGACGACCGCTCCGCCGACGACCGCTCCGCCGACGACCGCTCCGCCGACGAGCGCGCCGCCGACGAGCGCTCCGCCGACCACGCCGCCGCCCGGTGCCTGTACCGCGACGTACCGCATGGTCAACGACTGGAACGGAGGCTTCCAGGGCGAGGTCACCGTGGCCAACAACGGCTCCGCCACCCTCAGCGGCTGGACCGTACGGCTGACGCTGGCCAGCGGGCAGACCATCGCCAACGTCTGGAACGGCATCAACACCGGCACCAGTGGGGCGGTAAGCGTCCGTAACGCCGAATACAACAGGTCTCTCGGCGCGAACGCCTCGACCACCTTCGGCTTCCTGGTCAACGGCGGCAGCAACACGGCGCCCGGCGGCCTCTCCTGCACCAGCCCCTGACCGGCGACACGTACCGGCCCAGCGCGCCTCAGCACGCTGACCAGGCCCGAAGCCACCGGCTCCGGGCCTGGTCGCCCGTCCTGGGCGCGCTGGGCATCACCCATCTGGTGCACCTGGATGAGTTCCTCGTCGAGGGCGTGGTCGGCGACGAGGACAGGAGCGACTTCGACCGCGCGGAGTTCGTCCGTCGTGTGTTGGAACCGGATTGGCGCGAAGAGCTGACGGAGTATCGGACTGACGGGGATCGAGGGCGGCCCGGGTAGGCAGGTACGGGTCCCGGCGGTGCGGTAACTGATCGTGGAGGGCGTGTCCGCGTACCTGGGTGAGCTGTGGCGCTACTACGACCTTCGGATCTGGGTCGACGCGCCGATGGAGGCGGCCCGGGAGAGAGCCAAACAGCGGGACCTGCGGCGGGGGATCTATGACTCTGCCCAGCGGGACGTGTGGGAACGTTGGGAGCTTGCCTATCGGGCGAAGCACCTGCCGCACACGACCTGCGATGTGGTCTTCGACAACGGTGCTGATCGCGTCGACCTTGCCGAGTGATCGGGGTCAGCAGGTCACCCGCTCTGATCGCCAGCGGCGAGTCACACGAAGACGGCTCGGAATATCCGTTGCCATCCGATCGGCACAGCGCCTACCTTGAATGAGCAAGCCAGGCCCGACCACACCAAGGAGTTCCCCGTCATGCAGTACGCCTCCACCGAAACCACGCGGTTCACGCCGCGCGGCGGTGTCGTGCTGCCCTCGATCGGGCGAGCCCACGATCTGTGCGCGAGTGAGCAAAATTGGAAGCCGGGGTGGCGGCGCGAATAGCGCCAGCGCAAGCTGCGAAGCCGCCCACCCCGACCGGGATAGGGCGGCTTTTTCGTTACCGGAACAACGTCACAGGGGCGTAGCTCAGCTGGTAGAGCACCGGTCTCCAAAACCGAAGGTTGCAGGTTCGAGTCCTGCCGCCCCTGCTTTTCGTCACGGCTGCGGCCGGCGGCGTCGCAGATTCTCAACTCCACAGTGGATGGCATGAGCAAGACCCCGGCCGGCGCCTGTCTGGGCCGGCCGGGGGCACTACCTCCGGGACGAGGGAGACGGCTGACCCGCTCGCTTTGGGAGCGAGAGACACGGGGTTCGACACCCCGGTCCCGGACACCTGGGGTTGTAGCTCAGCTGGGAGAGCGCCGGTTCGGCAGACCGGAGGTCGAGGGTTCGAATCCCTTCTACTCCACGCATTCGTGCCCTTGACGAGGATCGTGAGCGCGCGAAGGCGATCCTCGCCGGCTCGATGGGCCGTTGGAGCAAGGTGGCAGCTCACCTGGTTCTCAGCCAGGAGGTTACGGGTTCGAGCCCCGTACGGCCTACGCAAGAAGATGCCATGCGGTCGTGGTGAACTCGGCGGACACGTCGGTCTTCCAAACCGAAGAAGCGGGGTCGGTGCCCGCCGGCCGCTCAACCGTTCCGGGATGCTCTGCTGGCAGGGGCGACGGGACTTTGGATCCCGGTACAGACGCAGGTTCGATTCCTGCTCCCGGAGCTCGCAATCGACCAGCGGCGAGAGTCGCCGTGGAGGTCGCAGATCCGACTCGACTGCCGCTCGGCAGATGATCAATGGGCCGATACCGCAACCGGCGGAGGCCTGCCCCGGTAGCCCAACCGGTAGGAGGCAGCGCGTTCAAAACGCGCACAGTGCGGGTTCGAATCCCGCTCGGGGTACTCAGCACATTACGCCGTCGTAGCTCAGTCGGTAGAGCAGCTCCGTGGTAGGGAGCAGGTCGCCGGTTCGACTCCGGCCGACGGCTCCACGCGGTTGTAGCTCAGCTGGTAGAGCGCGACGTTGCCATCGTCGAGGTCGCCCGTTCGATCCGGGTCAGCCGCTCCAAGCACCACCGGCCACATCCCCGGCCGGCGCACCGGTCCCCGTGCTGGCCGAATGTGACCCGCCCAGAGGAGCCCGTTGAAGATGTCGGCAGCGCCAGCACTCGGCGTCGAAGCCGACCGAGCGTGCTGCTGGATCATGCGGCCGATCTCTGGCTGATTGTTGTGCCGAAAAGCGGTCAGGAGGGCGACGGCGAGGCCGGCGATGCCGATCTCGTTGGGGGTCATCGGTTCGCTCACTGGGCGAGCGCAGGACCCAACACCCGACAACATATCGAGACTCGCCGACGTAGCTCAGGTGGTCAGAGCGCTCCGCTCATAACGGAGAGGTCCGGGGATCGACCCCCCGCGTCGGCACGCAACATCACGCGCTCGTGGTGGAACTTGGTAGACACGCACGGTTCAGGCCCGTGTGCCGGAAGGCGTGGGAGTTCGACTCTCCCCGAGCGCACAACAGGCCCGCCGCGGCCCAGCCAAGCACGGCCCGGCGGGGCGGTGTCGAGGGCGAACGCGGAACCCGGCAACACGGCGCGGACGCGGCGCGGTGACCGGGAACGCTCGAAGGTGAGATGGCACCACCGCCCCCGACCAAGGGGAGACGTCGGTTCGACTCCGGCCGGGCACCTTGGGCTCGTAGCTCATCTGGTAGAGCGCCGCTCTCGCACAGCGGAGGTGACAGGTTCGAGTCCTGTCGGGTCCACGATGCCGACGTAGCTCAGTGGTTAGAGCACCCGACTGTCGATCGGGGGGCCGCGGGTTCGAGTCCCGTCGTTGGCGCGCAAGGAGGGGTGGCATGAGCGGTCTATGGCGCTTCCCTGCTAAGGAAGACCGGGGAAACCCGGCCCGGGTTCGAATCCTGGTCCCTCCGCCAAGCCGTCGTAGCTCAGCCTGGGTAGAGCACCGACCTGATAAGTCGGGAGCCGCTGGTTCAAATCCAGCCGTCGGCACGCAACACACAATGCCCCCGTAGCTCAGCGGATAGAGCGCCTGATTACGGATCAGGAGGCCGGACGTTCGAATCGTCTCGGGGGCACTTACGGGATATGGCGCAGTTTGGTAGCGCACTTGGCTGGGGGCCAAGATGTCGTCGGTTCGAATCCGGCTATCCCGACTCAACGGGTACTGGCGCAGCTTGGTAGCGCGCCGCGTTCGGGAGCGAGAGGCCGCAGGTTCAATTCCTGTCTACCCGACTCATGGTGAGGCCAGCCGAGGGCAGGCGACGGCCGCTGTCTCGAAAACAGTTGGGGTGCAAGCCCGTGTCGGTTCGATCCCGACCCTCACCGCCAAGCGCCGCGTGATTCTTATTGTCGGACTCTTAGTGGATGATCGAGGGTGTGGAGAAGCGATGCTCGAAGTGCCAGCAGGTGAAGCCGCTTGCGGACTTCGCGTTGAACCGTCAGCGACCGGACGGCCGGACGACCTACTGCAAGAGCTGTAAGAAGCAGTACAACGCGACGTATTACAACCTGACCAAGGACCGGCACAACCCAAGCCGCGCAGAGCGGCGGGTACGCCACAGAGCAGGAAACACCCGGCGATTGATCGAATACCTCTCGACGCACCCCTGCGTCGACTGCGGGGAGACCGACGTCGTCGTCCTCGACTTCGACCATCAGCGGGACAAGATTGCCGAGGACAGCCGCCTCCTCAAGGACAACGCGCCATGGGAGCGCATCGCGGCGGAAATCAAGAAATGTGATGTGGTTTGCGCAAACGACCATCGGCGTCGGACTGCGCGGACTCAGGGATGGGCTCGCCTCACCGAGCCCCAAGCGCCGCTACTGTAGCTCATGGGGTAGAGCTGCTGACTCTTAATCAGTAAGTGCAGGGTTCGAATCCCTGGCGGCGTACCAAATCCCCCGGTAGCTCAGCGGATAGAGCGCTGGTTTCCTAAACCGGGTCGTCGCAGGCTCGAGTCCTGCTCGGGGGACAGCGCGGGCCGCTAGCTCAATGGCGTAGAGCTGCTGACTTTTAATCAGTAGGTTCGGGGTTCGAGTCCCCGGCGGCCCACTTGCGGGATGGCGCAGTCATGGAAGCGCGCTGGGCTCATATCCAGAGGCCGCTGGTTCGAATCCGGCTCCCGCTCCCAACGGTCCTGTCCGTTCGGGTCGGTCCTGGCACAGGGAGTGCCGGGCGTAAGCGCGGCATGACACTCCGCGGCCGGCCCTTACTCTTGCCCCGGTAGTTCAGCGGGAGAACGCCGTCTCGACAAGGCGGAGATCGCTGGTTCGACACCAGCTCGGGGCACGCAACGCGCGTTTGGTTATGGGTAGGCCCTCCGGTTTTCACCCGGAAAGAGCGGGTTCGAGCCCCGCACGCGCGACCATTCCCGTCTAGCTCAAAGGTAGAGCGGCCGGCTTTTAACCGACTGATCATGGTTCGAATCCAGGCAGGGGAGCCAAGCCCGTGTAGCTCAGTGGCAGAGCACCGCTCCCACACAGCGGGTCGCCCTGGTTCGAGTCCAGGTGCGGGCACCGGCCTTCGGGCCGCAGTTGTGGCTGTAGCTCAACGGTAGAGCGCCGGGTTGTGGTCCCGGTGGTGGCGGTTCGATTCCGCTCAGTCACCCCTGGGGAGTGCGCCACCGATGGTGAGGTGGGCCGGGCTGTAACCCCGGTGCGTTCGCGCTCAGGGAGTTCGAATCTCTCCACTCCCACCCATGCCCGCGTAGCTCAGGGGACAGAGCACCAGCTTCCGAAGTTGGGCGTCCGGGGGTTCGATTCCCTCCGCGGGTGCTTCTGCCTGGTCGTGTGCCCAAGTGGTGAGGGGGCGGCCTGCAAAACCGCACACGCCGGTTCGATCCCGGTCACGGCCTCGACTGCCATCCACTGTGAATCGAGAGATGTCGTTGGTGTCAGGTGGGTGGCATCGAGGGCTCGCGGCCATCGTCGCGGCCCGCGGTGGGACGGCCGAGGTGAGCGCGGTGCCGGGTGAGGGCACCGTACCCATCCCGCAGGACGAGTCCTGACTCATGTCGTACCCACCGGAGCCGCCACCGACGACGGTGTTCAGATCTCCAGCCGCACATCGCCGTCTCGGGTCATTGCGATATCGCGTCCGGGGTGGACGTGTGGTGCTCGCACTGCCCCCGGGTCGGAGTCGAGCACGCCCACCACGTCGTGCGCGCCCATGACCATCTCGCTAGCGGCTGGCTCGCGGCGCGGGGCCGCCATAGAGGTGGACACGGTTGTCGACGACGTGGTCCGGATCGCCGCGCAGAAACCGGTCGCCTGCGGCACTGCCGTTGCTGACGTGGACCATCCAGTCCTCGTAGTACCAGCTCGGGTCGCAATCGCATCCGATGAGCCGGAAATTGGCCCGATACCGGCCGACCTGTCCCTGGGCGAGGGTGAACAGGCGGGTCGACACTCCCGTTCGGGGAAACGCCGCCCAGCCGGGCAGACGCTCGACGGTGACCGCCGAGCCCTCGAAGGCGAGCCACAGGGTCAGGTCGCGGGCGATGCTCACACCACCGGTCAGTACGTCGCTGCGCGGCGAGTAGCTGGCGGCCTCATCGGCCAGGACGTCGTGGACTACCACATCACCTGTCGGCAGCGGCGCAGGAAGTGTCACCGGACGGTTGAGTCCCCGACGGGCGTTGGCCTGCGGGGCGCCGCGTCCGGCCGCGCCCCATCGCACACGTACCCGCTGAATGACGATCACGCCCACAGCATGGGCCACGATCGCTGGTCCCGTCGGCCGATATCCCCTCAGGACGCAACGATCGTGCCGCCAGCTGCTCGACCGGTCCGGTGTGGAGCGGCTGCCGGGCCGCCGGTGCTTCCAGGAGTAGAAGTCAGACTGGCGGTGGCGGCCCTCAGCGTCGAACAGGTGCAGTTCGGCGTACCAGCGGAGCCGTTTCCGGTCCGGATCCGACGCGTGGTCGTCGTCGCGATGGGCGCCGTGTCTGCCCGCGTGGAACTGACCCTCGGCGTACCGCCCCACCGTCACACCTCTCGTGGATTGGGAGACGGTTGCCGCACACCACGTGTTGGGGACCACCCGCACGCGCCGGCCGACTGTCTGGCCCGCGGCTTCGCACTGGTCGGCTGTCGCGTTTCCGAGCGGTGGACGAGCAGTGGATAGCAGGCAGGCCGGCGGCGGACGACGTGGTGCTTCCGCGACCGGATGGCACGGCACCAGCTGACTACGCAGGGGGCGGCTGAACGGCAGCAGTCGGGAGGCGCCTGGCGGCTCCGCGTACGGGAGACGGGCGGTGCGGCGATACGTGTTTCGCCTGCGGCGGTGTGTCCGCCGGCGGAGCGCGCTCTCGCCGACGGACCTCCCCGGATCGGCGCCTACGGCTTGCGGGCCAGGAGCCCGACAAATGTGTGATAGGTGTCGGTCTGCTGCGGAGCGGGCGCACCCGCATCTGGACGCCACTCGGCCAGCGGCACCAGTCCTGGTTCCAGGACCGTGAGTCCATCGGCGAACGAGAGGATCTCCTCGTCGGTACGCCAGCGGCCGGTGCCCAGCGACTCGTTGAAGACCCGCTCGACCTCGCGGGCCTTGCGCGAGCCCTCGGGGTCTCGGTCGCCCGGGTCGCGGAAGTGCGAGATCGCCACGTAGCTGCCGGAGGGCAGCGCATCGATCAATGCCGCCGCCACCGCTCGCGGATCCTCGTCGTCCCCGAGGTGGTGCAGGATCGCGAACAGCAACAGCCCGATCGGCCGGTCGAAATCGAGGACCCGTCGTACGTCCGGATGGTTGAGGATTTCCTGCGGTGCGCGAGCGTCCGCCTGGATCACCGTCGCGGTGCCCTCCGCGGCGAGCAGGGCCCGGCCATGGGTCAGGACGATGGGATCATTGTCCACATACACCACCTGAGCCTTCGGGTTCTGCTCGGTGGCGACCTCGTGCACGTTGCCCTGGGTGGGCAGCCCCGATCCGATGTCGAGGAACTGGTCGATGCCCGCCTCGGCGACCAGGAAGCGAATCACCCGACGCAGGAAGGCCCGGTTCGCCTGGCCGGCCGCCGGCCCGTCCGGCGTTATCCGCAGGGCGTGCTCGGCGACCTTGCGGTCGACCTCGAAGTTGTCCTTGCCGCCCAGGAAAAAGTCATAGACCCGGGCCACACTGGGAATGTTGGGGTCGATGCCGGGGGGTGCCGCCTTGTCGAGGGTCACAGGCGTCTCCATTCGTTTGGACGGGCGCAGATTGAGGTCTACGGGCGGTACCGGGGTTGCGGCGAGTCTAGCGATCGGGAGGGCATTCTTCCGCCCCGACTGGTATCGCTTTTTGCGAATGGGTCTCCCCACCGGCATGCCCACCGAACGACTCGCCGTAACGGCCGCTGACTGTGGCGGCACACCAGATTTGGTACGCGGTGCGGCAGCCTGCCTGGCTTGATGCGCTCGGTCCAGGGGCACCGGTTCGACGGATAGGCTCACGACAAATGGTCGTCGACGATGCCCCGACGACAAGTCGACGATGCCCCGACGACAAGTCGACGATGCCCCCGACGACAAGCAACACAGCGGCGGCGAGCAGCGCGATGCCCGTGATCCGACCGCGCCGCTTCGATTCGGTGTTGTTGGTGGTCTGGTAGACGCACAAGCCGGCCACTGCCGCCACACCGATGGGCGTCGCGACCAGGAGGACGCCGAGGAACGACCACCTGTCGAAGATCCCACGATCGTCACCGACGATGGCTAGCTGGTAACCGCCGTCACCCGATTCTTCTGACCATTTCGCCGCACGCTCGCACCCTGCCACAGGTCACCCACCGCGCGGCGTGCCGGCCGTCACCCGTCTGCGGGATGTCCTCCCTCGGCCGAGGGAGGACATCCCGCAGCGCCGGTTCGTAGGGTAGGTGCCCTCGGGAGGTGGGGAGATGGCAGCGACAGGCACGCCCGTGGTGTTCGTCCATGGCATGTTCCTGCACGCCACGTCCTGGGCCAGCTGGGTCGAGCTGTTCCGGACGGCGGGATATGACCCGCTGAATCCAGGCTGGCCGGGTGAGCCGAGCACAGTCGCAGAAGCGCGACACGAGCCGCACCGGGTCGCTGGCGTCGGCATCGACGACATCGTCGCGCACTACGCACAGGTCATCGGCACGCTCGGCGAACGGCCGGTCGTCATCGGCCACTCGACCGGCGGCCTGGTGGCGCAGCGCCTCCTCGATCAGGACCTCGCGGCGGCGGCGGTGGCGCTGCAACCTCCACCCATCAAGGGTGTGGCGAACCGCGCGCCGTCGAGTATTCCGGTGGGCTGGCCCCTGCTGCGCAACCCGGCCAACCGGCGGCGGGCGATATCGCTGACCGATCGGCAGTTCCGCTACAGCCACGGCAACGCGCTCACCGCCCTCGAATCCGACCGTCTGCATCGACAGTGGGTCATCCCGTCACCCGGCAGGCCGGTCTTCGAGCTGGTGTCCGCGAACCTCTCCCGACGCTCACCAGCCACGATCGACGCTGCCAACCCGGCCCGGGGACCACTGCTCATGGTTGCGGGCGGTAGGGACCACAGCGCGCCCACGGCCGTCGTCAGGGCGACGGTCCAGCGGTACCGCGCCTCCTCTGCGGTCACCGACTACCAGGAGTTTCCCGACCGCGGGCACTCGATGCCGGTCGACGGCGGCTGGCGTGAGGTCGCCGACGCCACACTGGCCTGGATGCAATGCCACCTCCGGTAACCGCCATGTCCGACCCGGCGGGCGCCAGTTCCTCCGTGGCGACCCGGCGGGCACGTCTGGTACAGGAGCGAGACCGGCCGGATGGCACACCGTCTCGAATCGAGGGAGCGGAGGCAGACGACTGAGCGCGATGCCGGTTGCCGGCCTTTCCGGCGGGGCCACGGCCGCTCAGACGAGCCACTGACCGGCACGCATCAGGTCCCGCCCGGCAAGCTCGTTCTCCTCCCGCCACGCCTGTATCCGGCGAGGCGTCACTCGGAGGTACGCGTAGCGGGTTGTGCCGACCCGAGCGTCCCAGAGCTTCGCGGCGAAGTCGTCGGCCAGATCGACCGGTACGGTCTCGCGCGAGAACGTCTCGACGGTGCCGTCGATGAGCACCACGTCGCGGGTCGTTCCTACCGACATCCGCACTCGTCCAGAGGCACGCAGATTGCGCGCGGTCGGGCTGGACTCGGCCGTGGCCAGGGTGAGGGCCACGCTGTCCCAGAGAAAGGAGAGTGGCACCAGGTGGGCGTTGCCGTCCCGGTCGGCTGAGGCGACCCACGCGTCCAGGTCGCGGTCGAGGCGGGCGAGAGTGTCCTGCTTGCGTTGCTGCGGAGTGCGCGGTGCGTGGGCTGCCACGTCTGAAATCCTTCCATCGTGCGTGTGGATCCTCGCGGCCCAGCAGGTCGGCCAGCGCCGGACGGAATGGGTCACACCTTTTCGTTACTCACCCCGAGATTCTGCCCGGACAGTTGTGGATGTGGACGGCGACCGAGGCGCGGTTGCGCACCGCTCCGCCTGCGCGGCGGGCCGGGGTTGCCGCTGCCAGGGGTCTCCGGTCGCGCCGGCGGCGAGGTGTTGCTCATAGCTGGCCACCTTGGCGATGACGAGATCGAGGCAGTCGCTCAGCTGCGCGAGCTGCTCGGTGATGTGCCGCTGGTGATCGCGAAGCAGTTCGAGCCGTTCGGCCTCGTTGCCGGTGCCCTCGCGGACGAGCTGGGCCAGGCGGCCGATCGTCGCGAGCGGCATCCCGGAGGCCCGGAACTTCACGCAGTTCGCCAACCACTGCACATCCCAGGCGCTGTAGACACGCCTGCCGGATCCGTCCCGCCGCACCTCGCTGGCCAGCAGACCCTTACGTTCGTAGAGCCGTAGGGTGTGCACGCTCAACCCGGTGCGCTGCGCCACCTGTCCGATGCTCAGGTCCCTGTCCGACACAGCCCCGACCGTAGCCCGTAGCTGCGCAGCCCGTTGACCTAGACCACGGTCTAGCGCCTAGCGTCGCCGGCATGACCAGCGAGACGACCCACACCATGTTCGGCGCCCACAGCACGACCGGAGACGTCCTCGCCGGAGTCGACCTCACCGGCAGGACTGCCGTCGTCACCGGCGGCTACTCCGGCCTAGGTCTCGCCACCACCCGCGCGCTCACCCAGGCCGGGGCTCGCGTCGTCGTCCCCGCCCGCCGACCGGACGCGGCGCGGCAGGCGCTCGCCGGCGCAGCCGGGGTCGAGGTCGACCAGATCGACCTCGCCGACCTCGCCTCCGTCCGGGCGTTCGCCGAACGGTTTCTCCGCAGGCATCCGGCCCTCGACATCCTGGTCGCGGGAGCAGGGGTCATGGCGTGCCCCCAGACGCGGGTGGGACCCGGCTGGGAGGCGCAGTTCGCGATCAACCACCTCGGTCACCACGCGCTGGTGAATCTGCTGTGGCCGGCGCTCGCCGCCTCCGGTGCTGCCCGGGTCGTCTCGGTCGCTTCCGGCCGCGACCCGTCGTGGCGGATTCGGTGGGACGACGTGCAGTTCGAGCGCGGCTACGACAAATGGGAGGCCTACACCCAGTCCAAGCTCGCGAACATCCTGTTCGCCCGCCACCTCGGCCTGCTCGGCAGACCGCACCGGGTCCGCGCCTTCTCCGTCAACCCGGGCTACATCCAGACTCCGCTGCAACGACACCTCACGGTCGAGGAGATGGTCGCCGCCGGCTGGATCGACGCGGACGGCACTCCCGCGCCGGGCCTGTTCAAGACCGTCGAGCAGGGCGCGGCGACCCAGGTCTGGGCCGCCACCTCACCCCACCTCGACGCGTACGGCGGCGACTACTGCGCGGACTGCCAGGTCACCGACGGCGGCCCCGACGACAGCAGTACGGCGGCCCGGCTCTGGGCGCTCTCGGCCGACCTGACCGGCCTCGATCTCATCGACCGCGCTGGAGGCGCGGCGGGCGTCTCGGGCTGACCCCGCGTGGCCAGGGTGGATGCCCGTTCGATGGAGATCACGCTGGCGGATCATCGCGGTAGCGCAGCCCGTTGTCGGGAATCGGATCGCGCCCGCCCATGCAAGCCTTACTTTTACGAACTTCGATGTCTCGGCCCTGGCTCGATGGGGAGCGTCGGTGCGCCGCGGACGGTGGCGGGAGGAGACTTCATGCGTGGACGCAGATGGGCGACCCTGGTGGTGGCGGTGACGCTCGCACTGGGTGGGCTGGTCGGGACCGGCGTCACTCCGGCTGCGGCGGACCCGCAGGGCGGCACGCTGCGCAATGTCTACTCCGACGGGCAGTTCTGCAACAGCTATGGCAGCGAGGGCGTCCGGACCGGCCTGTGGAGCTGGTACTACTGCGAGTACCGGCAGTACGGCCCCAACGCGCCCGGCTTCTACTTCCTCTGGTCCTTCACCTACTAGCACCCGGTCGGACATTCTTGCGTGGTACGCATATTTGCGTGCCACGCAAGAAGTGCTACCGTGGTGGCATGACGGGGCTGCGGGAGCGCAAGAAAGCCGAGACGCGGGCGGCGCTCGGCTGGGCCGCGATCCACCTCACCGCCGAGCGCGGCTACGACAACGTCCGCGTCGAGGACATCGCCGAGGCGGCCGGGGTGTCCCCGCGTACCTTCAACAACTACTTCTCCAGCAAGGCCGAGGCGATCGCCTCCCGCCATCTCGACCGCAGTCTGCGCACCGCCGCCGCGCTGCGCGAACGCCGCGCCGACGAGCCGCTCTGGGCGGCGCTCACCCAGGCCGCGCTGGAGCAGTTCACCCGCGGCCCCGAGGTCGAGGCGATGCCATCCCCCGCGCACGCCCAGTGGGTAGCCGGCGTCCGTGCCATGCTCGCCGAGCCCGCACTCCAGGGCGAGCGGCTGCGGGCCGCCGCGGTCGCCGAGGCCGAGCTGGCCGCCGCGGTCGCCGAGCGCACCGGCACCGACCTCGCCACCGACATGTATCCGAGGCTCGTCGCGGCTGCCGCCAGCGCCGGCGTCGCCGTCGCCGTGCAGCACTATCTCGACAGCGCCGACCCGCCCGCCCCGATCGAGTGCCTCATCACCGACGCCTTCACCCAGCTCGCCGCCGGCCTCCCGGCGCCGCCCCGCTGAGGCCCGGCCCCCGCTCACGTACCGCCCCACCCACGTCCTCAGCCGCGTCACCCCCGCGACGGGCCGGCCGCGTGCCGCGCCTGCCGTGGCGATGACGCATGCCCCGAAAGGATCACCGCAGTGATCGATGTCCTCATCGTCGGAGCCGGTCCCAACGGCCTCATGCTCGCCGGCGAGCTGGCCCTCGCCGGCGTTCACCCTGTCGTCCTCGAACGTCAGGCCACGCCCACCGGCGAGCCCCGCGCCAACGGTCTCGTCGGCCAGGTCGTCCGCCTGCTCGACCGCCGCGGCCTCTACGCGCGGCTCAGCGGCGAGAGCACCCCGCCGAGCCCGCAACCAGCCTTCACCTTTGGCGCGTTTCCGCTGGATCTCACGATGCTCGCGGAGAACCCGCACTACGTGCTCGGCGCACCGCAGGCCCAGCTCGAGGCCGCCCTCGCCGCCCGAGCCGCCGAGCTCGGTGTCGACCTGCGCCGCGGCCACGAGGTCGTCGACCTCCGCCAACGCGCCGACGCGGTCGAGGTCAGCCTTGCCGACGGTACGCAGCTCAGCGCCCGCTTCCTCGTCGGCGCCGACGGTGGTCGCAGCGCGGTGCGCCGCCTCGCCGGCATCGACTTTCCCGGCGTCACGAACGACCGGTCGGTCTCCCGCACCGCGACCGTGACCATCCCCGCGTCATCCCTCGATCCCGAGACCGGCGGTCTGAGCGCCCCCGGCTTCGGCGTCGTCCCGCCCTTCCTGCACACCCGCACCGCACGCGGTCTGATCGTGTGGGCGCCGTTCCCCGGCCGTCCGGCGATCCTGAGCACGACGGAGTGGCTCGACACGCAGCCGACCGACGAGACCCCGATGAGCCTGGTGGAGCTACGCGCCAGCGTCGCCCGGGTGCTCGGCGCCGACGTCCCGGTCGGCGCGCCGGACGGCCCCGGCCTGCTGCGGCGGCTGACCGGTCAGAACACCCGCATCGCCGGCCGCTACCGCGCCGGCCGGGTGCTGCTGGTCGGCGACGCCGCGCACGTGCACCCCGCGATCGGCGGTCCCGGCCTCAACCTGGGCCTGCAGGACGCCGTCAACCTGGGTTGGAAGCTTGCCGCCACGGTCCGCGGCTGGGCGCCGCAGGGCCTGCTCGACACGTACGAGAGCGAGCGTCGCCCGGTCGCCGAACGGGTCGTCATGTCCACCCAGGCACAGTCGGCGCTCATCGGTCCCGGCGACGAGATCAGCGGACTGCGGGAACTCTTCGCCGAACTGCTGCGCAAGCCGGAGGTGACCGGGCACATCGCGGCGCTGATGTCCGGCGCGGACGTTCGCTACCCCGCCGACCCCGCCGACCCGTTTGCCGGTCGCTCGGCACCCGACGTGGTCGTGCACGGTCACCACGGCCCGGTGCGCCTCGCCGAGCTGACCCGCGCCGCCCGGCCGCTGCTGCTGGACTCCACGGGTGCCTACGCCGAGGTCGCCGCACCGTGGCGAGACCGCGTCGACGTGATCACCGGCGCGCTGGAGGGCACGACCGCGACGGCGTTGCTCGTGCGTCCCGACTGCTTCGTCGCCTGGTCCGCCGGGACCGTCGACACGCTGCGCGCCTCGCTCACGCACCACTTCGGCCGGCCGGAATGAGAGGCCGCCAGCTCACGGTCGACCACCGCCCGCAGCGCTGACCCGGCGCAGCTCAGGGGTTGCGGCGTAGTTCGCGCAGCACCCCGTGCCGGCGCATGGCCCACACCAGCCGCCGGACGCTCGGATGCCGTACGAACAGCACCGCCACCTGCCGGATCAGGCCGAACCGGTTGTCGCTGACCTGGTTGTCGATCGCCTGCCAGATCAGCTCGCGCACCTTGGCGCTGTCCAGCACGGCGCGCATCTCACGCCGCACCACGGGATCCTCCGCCGCCGAGGCGATGGCGGCAGCCTGACCCGGCCGGTCCGCAAGCGGCTCCACCGCCGCCGCGACGAGCGGCCGACGTACCTCGTCCTGCTCCAGTAGCAGCAGCACGGCTTCCCGAATCTCGGTCGTGTCCAGGGCGGACCGCAGCAGGTTCAACAGGCTGCGCTCGACCTCACGGTCGTGATCCGCGACGGACAGCGTGGCCAGCAGCAGCGCCACCTCGTCGAGATCGATGAGGTGGCGCAGCCCGCTGCGGAACTCGGGCAGCTCCCAGGCAACCTGGAGGGCCTTGACGAGATTGCGGTTCATGAACCATCCGCTACCCGCCAGCAACAGCCGGCGAAACCCCGCGGGCGGTCCGCTTGCGGTCCGTGGCTGACACTCCTGGTATGAGTGGGTGCCCCCCGACCGGATCGGGCGGCGGTGGGCCGAGGAGATGGATTCGCCGGACCGGTAAACCTCGTGGGCCGACGCGGTGTCTTGCTGGTTGACGAGGCCCGGGAGGTCGGATGAGTGATTCGCGTGGGGCGGAGTTCGATGACTTCGTGCGCGCCCGGTCGGTGGTGCTGTTACGGGTCGCCTTCCTGTTGACCGGGGATCGGCACGCGGCAGAGGACCTGCTTCAGGAGGTGCTGGAGCAGGTGTACGTCCGCTGGCGTCGGGTGCAGAGCAGCCCGGAGGCGTACGCACGGCGTGCGCTGGTCAATCGGTCGATCAATCGGTGGCGTTGGCGTGCCCGACGTCCGGAACGGGCGCTCGGTGACCACGACGGGGTTGCCGGAGACCATGCCGACGCCGTCGCGGTTCGCGAGCTGGTCGTCGGGGCGCTGCGGACGTTGCCGGCCCGGCAGCGGGCCGTGGTCGTGCTCCGTTACCTGGAGGATCTGCCGGTCGCCGACGTCGCGGCGGCGATGGCCTGCTCCGAGGGTGCGGTGAAGAGTCACGCCTCCCGTGGGTTGGCGCGGCTGCGGGAGGCGCTGGCGGAGTCGAGTCTCGCCATGCCCATCACGGAAAGCGGGGGTTCGCGATGACGATGAACGACACTGACGTGCGCGAGATCTTGCAACGCGCGACGGACGATCTGGTCTCCCCGGCGGGTCTGCTCGGTGCGGTGCGCCGGGGCGGGCGGCGCCGGGTCGTGCGCCGCCGGGCCGTGTTGGCGGCTGTCTGCGCGGCCGTGGTGGCCATCCCGGTGGCCGGTGGGCTCCGGCTGGCCGGCGAAGGAGGTGATGCGCCGGTCGTCGCGCCGCTGTTCGACGAGCCCACACGCGGCGACCTGGCCGCCGACGACGGGTACCTGCGGCAGGTCCGCGAGGCGTGGGAGCGTCATCTCAAGCAGATCGGAGAGGGGACGCGCGGCGAGCCGCACGTGGTCTGGGCCGGTAACACACCCGCTGGCCCGGCCGCCTACGTCGCCGGGGACACCACGAACGACAGGTCGGTGGGGTTTGTCGAACCCACCGCCGACGGCCCACGCATCGGCACCCTGACGCGGCTTGACGATTCGGGAACGGATGGCCTCGAACAGGCCACACTGCTCGGATCCCAACGCGACGTGCTCCTCGTCCTCGACTTCGGACAGGCGGTGGAGTTCTCCGCGGAACTGCGCTATCTGCCCGGTGGCAAGGTCGAGCGGACGTTCACACCGGTGGCGTTCCGCGACGGTGCGGCAGCGCTGTCGGTGCCCCCACAGCGCACGAAGCTCACCGTCGCGCTCGCCAGGACGCCAGTGAGCCGGATGAACGCGCTCCACATCGGCAACACGTCGCTGATCCTCTTTCCCGATGGGAAGGACCGGCCCGCGTCGCCGCTTCTCCGTCACACGTTGCCCGGCACCGAGCAGGTGTGGGGAGTCGATCCGGCTGCCGAAGAGGTGAGCGCGCCCGCCGAGGCCATCGCCGACTACCTCGACCCGGTGGGTGTGCACACGCACAACGGATCACCCCGTCTGTCGGTCTACGGGGCAACCCCCGACGGTCGGCGGCTCCTCGTGGAAACCATCCAGTACGACGACGATCCCTCCCGTGTCATCGCCCTGCTCGCCGGCAGAAACCTGCCCTTCGAGGCGGTCGCCAGCGCGACCGTGGACTGGCGGGCACCCCTGCCGGTCCGGCTACGACTGCCCGACAACCAGGGCGCTTTCGTCGCCGCCGAGGGGTCGGCGCTGAGCTACCGGGTCGGCGACGGGCAATGGCAGGACGCCGGTCGCAACGCCGCACTCCTACCCGCCAGCGCCACCGACGTCCGTGTCACCGGCGCCGACGGAACCGCGACCAGCGTCTCCGTCGGCTCCTGATCCAGGACCTCGGCACGGGCACGGCTTCGGTGAAACTGGGGTGTCCGTCGAGCCCGGACACCCCGGTTTCCGGAAGAACGAGGCGCTGTCCGGATGCACGTCCAGGTCAGGGGCGATTGTGCACGAACCACGCGTCGCCGGCCGACAGGGCAACGGCGACCTCCCACCGGCTCAGCTCGAGGTTCGGGGCGAGCGCCTTGAGTTGACCGGCGGCGGCCCACGCGTCCTCGCCCGGCGTCGGGCGACGACCCACCTGGAACTGGAGCATGGTGCCCCAGGACGCGACCAGACGGGCATCCCACCGGTGCCGCCACTGCGCCAGCACCTCGGCGAGCTCCTGTTGGTCCTCCAGGGTCAGCGCACCGAAGAAGTCCACCCAGTACGCGCATGCGCGGACGTCGGTGGTGGGCAGCAACATGAGCAGGACGCTGTCCGGCGTGTACCAGTAGTCGAACTGCGTCACCAACCGCACGCTGTCCAGCACCTGGGCGTGCAGGTCGGTGTTGGTGAGCAGTCGCTCGTACAGCATCCGCTCCAGCTCGGGGACCGGAGTCGGCAGCACCACATCCGACACCAGGGTCATCAGGTCGACACCTGCCGCGCCGCGCGCGTGGTACTCCACCTCGCCCTCGTCGGCCACGTGGTCCTCGCTGTGGTGGCGGTAGGCCAGCCAGGGTTCGGAGGTCCGCGCGGCCCCGACGAACGCGCGCAGTTCCGACACCGACGGACCCTGCTCGGGTTCGGGCCGCATCGTCATCGCGTCGTCGTCGTCGGTGACCAGGACCGGCAGCCGTCCGATGGCCGGCACCAGTGCGTCGGCTGCCTGCCACGCCTCCCGCAGGCGCTCGGGGTCGACGTCGGCGACGAGGACGCTGCCCAACGGGCCGTGCCCGATCGGCAGACCAGCCAGTGGCGTGCCGACGAATGCCGCTTCGATCTGGTCGAGGTCGTTGTGCACGGCGGAAGTATCCCCGATGCGTTGGGGCGCGGATGGCCCTGGCATTCCCCGGTCGCGCGCCTGTTCCGACCGCGGAGATCCGGTCAGAGGAGCCGGCCGTCGTGGGCGAGCAGGGCGATCTGGGTACGGTTGTCGAGATCCAGCTTGGTCAGGATGTGCGAGACGTGGGCCTTCACCGTCGTCACGCTCATCAGCAGTTCGCTGGCGATCTCGGCGTTGGCGCGCCCCTGCGCGATGGCCAGCACGACGTCCCGTTCCCGGGGCGTGAGCAGGGCCAACCGCTCGCGCGCCCGCTCCTGGGACGCGGCGCCGGACGCCACCCGCCGCATGAGGCGACGCGTCACGCCCGGAGACAGCATCGGGTTGCCGGCGGCGACCGCGCGGACCGCCTGGCTGATCTGCTCCGGCGGGGTGTCCTTGAGCAGGAAGCCGCTGGCCCCGGCACGGAGGGCCCGCACCACGTGCTCGTCGGTGTCGAACGTGGTGAGCACGATGATCTCGGGCGGCCGGTGGCGGCGACGCAGGCGCTCGGTGGCGGTGATGCCGTTGACGCCGGGCATCCTGATGTCCATCAGCACCACGTCGGGCTTGTGGCTGTCCACGGCGGTGATCGCCGTGGCGCCGTCGGCGGCCTCGCCCACGACGACGATTCCGTCGGCGCCGTCGAGCATCAGCGTGAGCATTCCCCGGACGAGGGCATCGTCGTCGACGATGACGACCCGGATCGGACCTGTCACGTCGGCCATGGCAGCCATGCGCTGAGGTGGAACCGCCCCGCGGCGTCGACGTGGTGCGCGACGCGACCACCGGTGAGCGCGGCCCGTTCGGCGAGTCCGATCAGGCCCGTGCCAACGCTGCCGGTGGCACCGCTGCCGGGCGTGGTCGGGTTGCTCACCGCGATGCGCAGACCGGAGCCGGGCGCGCCGCCGAGCACCAGCCGGACCGGTTGGCCGGCCGCGTGCTTGCGGGCGTTGGTCAGTGCCTCCTGGACGATCCGGTACGCGGTGCGGCCCACCGCCGCGGGAATCTCGACCGGCGGGCCGAGCGGGTCGTCGACGTCGATCTGTTGCCCGGCGGCCCGAGCCTCGTCGAGCAGGCGCGGCAGGTCGGCGAGGGTCTGCCCGGGTGGCGCGTCGGTCGGCGACTCGGCGTCGTCGCTGCGCAGCAGCGTGATGACCTCGCGCAGCTCGTCGAGGGCGTGATGCGCGCTGGCCCGGATCACCGCGGCGGCGGCGCTGAGCCGCTCGGGCGCAGCGTCCGGCCGGTACTCCATCGCGCCGGCGGCCGCCGCCAGCAGTGACAGCCGGTGGGCCAGCACGTCGTGCATCTCCCGCGCGATCCGGTTGCGCTCGGCCGCCCGCGCCTCGACGACCCGTCGTTCCTGCTCCTGCTCGGCCCGCCGGGCCCGATCCCGCAGCGCTGCCAGCAGGGCGTGCCGGGCCTGCGCCCAGGTGCCCCAGCCGAGCAGGGCCGCGTAGGCGATCGCCATCAGCAGCAGCCGCCAGCCGTACGGCAGGCTGGGCACCGGCCGCCAGAGCGCCTGCGCCGCCTCGCCCGCCACGCCGACCGCCGCTGTCGCCGCTGCCTGCCGAAACGGCCGGTTGCGGGCGCTGAACAGCACCGCGAAGCTGGCCACCGGCGTGGCCACCGGAGAGAGCGCGACGAGCAGGCCGGCCAGCACGCCACCGATCTCCGGGCGGCGGACGACGACCGGGACGAGGGTCAGCGCGGCCACCGCCAGCGCGACGTCGATGCCGACCAGGGCGGCGGAGCTGGAACGGACGGCGGACCACAGCGTGGTCGCGACGAGGACGCCGATCGCCACGGTCGTCACGCCCACCGGGACGAAACGCCACGTCCTCGGCTGCGCCACCTCGCACGTCGCCGCATCCATTCGCGCAGGCTACTGGGCTCGCGACGGGCCGGACCACCTCCTTTGGTAGTACGCCCAACCGCCAGCGGACGTACCCGCCGCGGCGTCCGGACCGACGTTCCGACCGACCCCGCTGCACAGACTCGGAGCATGACGAAAAATGTGCTCCCGCGACGGGCCACGGTGGTGGCCGGCGCGATCCTGGTGGCGGCGGCCGAGTTCACGCTCCTGCACTCGGCGGCGGGCGTCGATTTGACGGTCAGGTCTGGCAGTTCGACCCGGCAGATCACCGTGGCCGCGGTCGTCGTGGCCGCCGCGGTCGCGGCGCTGGCCGGTTGGGCGCTGCTCGCGGTACTGGAACGCCGGACCACCCGACCCCGGGTCTGGTGGACCTCGGTCGCGGTCGCGGTCCTGTTGTTGTCGCTCGTGGTCGGGCCGCCGAGTGGCGTCGGCGGGGGAGCGAAGGCGACTCTCGCGCTGCTGCACCTGAGCGTCGGCGTCGCCCTCATCCTCGGCCTGTCCCGGCCGCGCCCGTAAGGGCTGGACCGATGACCGCGCTGATGAGCAGGCAGCGGTGGCGCATTTTGATCATGATGGCGGTCGTCGGCTCGGGAAGTGGGTGATCCGCCGGCTCCGACGACGCGGGCGCGCGCTCAGACGATGCGACGGAGCGCGGTCTCCACGGCGTCGATCAGCGGATCACCCTCGGTCCGTGGGTGCCGTGCGAGGCCGAACTCGACGTCCGGCAGGACGGGCAGGGCATCGGTGTCCCGGCAGATCATGACGGGTTCGAGGTTCGCGGGCATGAGCGCCGCGAAGCCGAGCCCGGCCCGTACCGCGGCGAGCACTCCGACCAGGCTGTTGCTCTCGAACGCGACCCGCCAGCGCCGGTCGGCGCGCTCCAGCGTGTCCAGCACGGACGTCCGCCAGGAGCAGGGGTTGGAGAACAACACCACCGGCAGCGGGTCGGCGGCCACGTCCACGCCCGGCCCGGTCGCCCAGACCAGCGGGGACCGCACCGTCCAGCGCGGCGGCCCAGGGATGTCCGGCAAGGCGTCGAGGACCAGGTGGACCCGGCCGGCGTCGTAGGCCTCCCGCATGGCGGAGTTGGAACAACTGAGCACCTCCAGCGTCGCGCCGGGGTGCAGCCGGGCGAGGTCGGCGAGGGCCTGCGGAAGCTGGGACGCGGCGAGGTCTTCGAGTAACCCGACGCCACAGTGACCGGTGAGCGTGCGTCCGGTTTCGGCGAGTGCCTGCGCGGAGAGCGCGAGGATGCGTTCGGCGTACGGCAGGAGTTCCTCCCCGGCCCGGGTCGGGGAGACGCCCGACGACGACCGGTGCAGCAGCGGACGGCCGACGACGCCCTCAAGCCTGCGCAATTGCTGGCTGAGACCGGACTGGGTATGCCCGATCGCGGTCGCGGCACGGCTGATGCTGCCTTCTCGCACGGCGGCGACGAACGACCGCAGCAGAGCCGTCTCCAGATCCCTGGCCATAAGGATTGATTATGCCGGCCGCAACAAACTGACGTCTTCTTATGGCGCGTGGCGCGAATTAGCGTCAGTCGGGTGATCGGATACCGGCAGGTGCTCGCCGTGCCAGGGATGGCTCCGCTGCTGGGCGTCTCGCTGCTCGCCCGCACCGCGATAACCGCTGATGTGATGGCACTGACGCTCTTTGTCGTCCTCGACCTGGAGCTGAGCTACGCGGCGGCGGGTGGCGTGGCCGCGGCGTTGACCGCCGGAGTGGCGCTCGGCGGGCCGCTGCTCGGCCGCGTTGTCGACTCGCGGGGCCCGCGCCTCGTCCTGTTGGTGACGGTCACCGTGCAGGTCGTGTTCTGGCTGGGCGTGCCGGTCCTGCCGTACGAGTTCCTGCTGGTCGCCAGCCTGGTGGCGGGCCTGCTGATGGTGCCGGCGCAGGCGGTGAGCAGGCAGGCGATAGCGGCGATGACGACGGCGGAGCAGCGCCGACCCGCGTTCGCGCTGGAATCGGTGCAGGGCGAGCTGTCGTACATCGTGGGGCCGACGGTGGTGATCCTGGGCGCGGCCACGACGTCCCCCGCCGTGATGGCGTGGGGGGTCGGTGCCGCGATCCTGGCCGGCGGCGTCGGCATCGCCCTGCTCAACCCACCGATGCACGCCGAGGGCGAGGCGGACGCCGCAGCCGGGGCGCGCCCCTCGCGCCGGCAGTGGCTGCGCGCCCCGATGATCGCCGCGCTGACGATGGCGTTCGGCGCCACGACGCTGCTCAGCGGCGTCGACCTCGCCATCGTCGCCACGCTGCGGGAAGTCGGTCAGGTGCCCTGGGCCGCGGTGGTTGTCGTGGTGTTCGGCGTCTCGTCCGTCGTCGGCGGACTGATCTACGGCACGCTGACCTGGCGGCTGCCCACGTGGCTGCTGCTCGGCCTGCTCGGGCTCGTGACGATTCCCGTCGGGCTCGCCGACGACTGGCGCTGGATGTGCGTGGCCGTCGTCGCCAGCGGACTCCTCACCGCGCCGACCCTCTCCACGGTGGCCGACGCGGTGAGCCGACTCGCGCTACCCGGTGTGCGGGGCGAGGCGACAGGTCTGCAGTCGTCGGCGCAGAGCGCCGGTTTCGCCCTCGGCTCCCCGCTTGTCGGCGCGGCGATCGACCTCTCCGTGCCGGCGGGCGGGTTCGCGACGGCCGGGCTCGCCGGCCTGGCCGCCGCACTGACCGGGTACCTCCTGTCCCGCCGCCCGTCCGCTCGAACGGCGGTGCCCGTGGACCTCAGGGCCGTTGTCCGCGACTGAGTCCGGCTGCCATCGGGCTGGTGCGCGCCCGAGGGACACCAACGGCACGGACGCCTCGGGTCAGGATCGCGTCCGGAACGGGGCGAGCACGGCACGGACCTGGTCGGCCGTGCCCCAGTCGTCGTCGAACTGGGCCAGTACGGCGAGGTGTTGTCGCAGCTGGACGATCGGCATCCGGTCCCGCCAGCCGTCGTCGAGCGCGGTCCGGTCCGCGTAGACCTCGAAGAACCGTCGCGCCTCGGGCGGGTGAGAGGTGGACCACACGTGAGCGAGGTCGACCTCGGCCCACATGTAGGACACCGCCGGGTCGATCAGCGCAGGCCGCCCGTCCGCGGTGGCCAGGATGTTCTGGGTCCACAGGTCGCCGTGCGTCAGGCACGCGGGCCGGTCCGGCAGGAGGTCGGGCAGTCGGTGACAGAGCCGTTCCAGTGCCGCCCGGTCTCCGGCGTCTAGAGCCGCCTCCACCCGCGGCTCCCCGAGCCACCTGAGCAGTCGGTGCTCCGCGAAGAACGTGTGGCCGTCGTCCTGCCACGTGTTGACCTGGCGGCGGCGACCCAGCCAGTTGTCGTGGTGCCAACCGAAGCGGGGATGGGTCGTGGTCAGGTGCATGTCGGCGAGCAGGTGTGCGAGCCGTTCCCAGAAGACCTCGCTGTGCGGCCTTGGGTGCAACACCGACAACACGAGCAGTCCACGCTCCGCCCGGAGCACCTCCGGTGTCGGTACGCCGCCGAGCTCGCCCAGCGCGGCCAGCCCTTCGGCCTCCGCCCGGAAGACCCCGTCGGCGGGTGTGTCGGCGAAGGCCTTGACGAACACCGGCGGCGCGTCCCGACGGGTGGCAATGCCCGCGACCGCCGCCACCCCGCCGGTCACCGGCTCCACCGAGACGACCTCCATCCCGGCCGCGAGCAGGCGGTCCAGCAGGATCGTCGTCGAGGGCACCAGGGCGCACTCCCCAGGGTCGGTGTGTTCAGGTCAGCGCAGTCCAGGTGGCGGCGAACCACCTGAATGGTCCGTTGTGGACCGGACCGTACCGCACCCCGATGTCCTCGGCGGCGAGCGGCCTGGGCTGCCGGTTCCTCGACGGCTCGCGGTCCGGATGGGCGGGAGGGTTCGAACTCTGCATCGCCGTGCTCCGGTCGGTCGGTCGCTCCCCGTCGTGACGCCGGCTTGATTACATCGTCTGACGTCAATAGATTGAGAGTGGGCGCCGCCGAGGTCCGGGTGACCGGGCCGTCGGCGACTGACAGGTCCATCCCGAGCCGGGCACCGCGGTCGTACGCACCGACCAGCCGTTGTGGCGCGTCGCCGCGCCGCACCCAGGGCGCATTGGCGTGCCGCCTCCGTCCAGGACGCGCGTCGCCACGCCGCCACCCACCAGCTCGATGGCAGAAGGACCTCTCATGACGATTCTCCGCGCCCGCCCCGGTCCGACCCTGGCGGTCGTCGCCGCACTGGCGGCCGTGACCGCGACCGGGACGGCCCTGCTCACCAGCCCGGCCGCAGCCGCCCAGGGCTGCCGGGTCGACTACACGCCCAACCAGTGGCCCGGCGGATTCACCGCCAACGTGAAGGTGTCACCCGGCGACACCGCCGTCTCCAGTTGGACCGTCACCTGGACGTACGCCGGGGACGAACGCATCACGAACGGCTGGAACGCCACGGTCAGCCAGTCCGGCGCGACGGTGACCGCCCGCAACATGTCGTACAACGGCAGCATCCCGGCCGCCGGGACCACCGAGTTCGGCGTGCAGGGCACGTACGGCTCCAGCGGTGGCGCACCGACCGGGTTCAGCCTGAACGGCGTGCCGTGCAACGGCACCGGCCCGACCCCGACCGGCGTGCCCACCACGACGGTGCCGACGCCGCCGCCCACCAGCGCGCCGCCGACCACGCCGCCGCCCACCAGCGCGCCGCCGACCACGCCGCCGCCCACCAGCGCGCCGCCGACCACGCCGCCGCCGACCACCCCGCCGCCGACCGGGTGCGCCGGGGCGCTGCTCTGCGACGGCTTCGAGAACCAGACCGGTTCGACGCCGTCCGGCGACTGGACCGTGGTGAACCCGGACTGTTCCGGCGCCGGCACGGCCACCATCGACACGGCCACCACCCACAGCGGCAACCGGGCGGTCCGGATCAACGGCGCGGCCGGCTACTGCAACCACGTCTTCATCAAATCCACCAGGAATCTCGGCAGCCTGGGCAGTGTCCGGTACGGCCGAATCTGGGTACGGCACACCACCGCTCAGCCCACCGAACACACCACGATGATGGCGATGACCGACGCCGCCGACGGCAACAGGGACCTGCGGATCGGCGGCCAGAACGGTGCCCTGCAGTGGAACCGCGCCTCCGACGACGCGACCCTGCCCGAGCAGAGCCCGGCGGGGGTGGCGCAGAGCGTTCCGCTACCCACCAACCGGTGGGCGTGCCTGGAGTTCATGGTGGACGGCTCGGCCGGTCAGCTCCGTACCTGGCTGGACGGCACCGCAATCGCCGGTCTGACCGCGGACGGCGTACCAACGCACGACATCGACGGCCAGTGGTACAACCGCACCTGGCGGCCGCAGCTCACCGACCTCAAGCTGGGTTGGGAGAGCTACGGCGGCGGGGCCGACACCCTCTGGTACGACGACGTCGCGGTCGGGTCCAGCCGGATCGGCTGCTGACCCTTCGCTTCGGGTGAACCAGCATGGCGTGGCCACGGCACGTTGGCCACGCCATGGTGGCTCATGTCCCGTCGCGCCGTGAGAGCGTCCACCGTCGGACAGGGGTCATCGAAGCCGCCGCCGCCGCCCGCGGTTCACACCTCGTGGTCAGCCGCGTCGGCCTGCCCACAACGGGCTGTCCACGTAGTGGTTGTCGTAGTGGTCCTGGGTCTCGCCGACGTCCTGCCAGGTGGCTTCGCCCCGGTGCACCTTGTCGAGGAGTCGGTAATAGTCGAAACGGGGCTTGCCGGGGGTGATCACCACGAGAAAGTCGGCGTCCCGTCCGTCGGCGGGGGCGAAGGCATGCGGGGTGTTCGGCGGGACGAAGAGCGTGTCTCCCGTGTGCAGGGTGTGCAGTTGATCGCCGACGAGCATCTCCAGGGCGCCGTCGAGCACGAAGAACAGCTCGCCGGAGTGGGTGTGCAGGTGTGGTGGCGCGCCAGCGGTGCCGTGCTTGAGCAGCGTGCGGTTGCTGGTCAGGGCGCCGTCGGTGTGCTCCGGGTCGAGAAGCAGAGTGATCACGCTGGCGGGGTCACTGTCGAGGACCTCGGCCTGGGCCGCGCGTACCAGTGTCATTGTCGACTCCCTCGATGATCGTTGATTTCTAGACATTAGATGTCCAGAAACATTCCATGCGGAGAGGATGACACTCCTCCCAGATTCTGGACAGGTAGAGTCCAGGATCATGCGGATGAGTCAGGGTGTCGAGCGGGCCCTCCACACGTGTCTCAACCTGA
This sequence comes from Micromonospora sp. NPDC005203, assembly GCF_042872705.1. Classification (NCBI taxonomy): domain Bacteria; kingdom Bacillati; phylum Actinomycetota; class Actinomycetes; order Micromonosporales; family Micromonosporaceae; genus Micromonospora; species Micromonospora sp. NPDC005203. Next base: position 213,606 of record NZ_JBIAKV010000010.1, read on the forward strand.
GCTGGCTGGACACGCCGGTGCCAACGGGCGCCCTCGCGGCGTTCTACGAGCTGCCGCCGGCGTACCTGAACAAGCTGCTTCAGGCCCTGGTCCGGGCCGGAATCCTGGCGTCGACCTCGGGGCCGCGCGGGGGCTTCCAACTGGCCCGCGCACCCGAGGCGGTCTCCCTGCTGGACATCGTCGCCGCGATCGAGGGCCCGGAGGAGCTGTTCCAGTGCGACCAGATCCTGCGCAAGGGGCCGGGGGAACATGCGGGTGTCGACTATCGGCAGTCCTGCGCGTTCGCCCAGGCCATGCGGGGTGCCGAGCTGGCCTGGCGGCGGGAGTTGGCCGGCAGGACCGTGGCTGACGTCCGGGCCGACGTCGAGCGGGGGCACCCCGAGGCGCCGGTCCAGACCCGGGCCAGGATCGCCGAATTGCGCTAGCGCTGCACTGTGACGTTCGGGTCACGTGGCCGTCGGAGGCCTCGGGAGGTGCCGGACCGGACCACGGCCCGGGAGGCCCTCGGCGGGCCGCTGTGGCAGCGGCCCGCCGAGCGAGCTGGTCGATCCGGTGGGCTTCAGATGCCGATGCAGGTGGCCGTGGTGCCGGTGCCGTTTCCGGTGCCCTGTAAGCCGAAACTGGTGGTCTGACCCGTGGCCACCCGCCCGTTGTAGCTCTGGTTCGCGACGGTGATCGTGCCGCTGCTGCCGCTGGCGACGCCGTTCCACACCGAGGTGACCGAAGCCCCGCCCGGCAGGTTGAGGGAGACTCGCCAGCCGGTGAGAGCGGTGGTTCCCGCGGTGACGATGACGTTGGCGACGAATCCACCGTTCCACTGGTCCTGAACGGAATAGGCCGCTGTGCACGAGGGGGTGCCGCCGGGTGGTGGAGTCGTCGGTGGTGGCGTGGTGGGTGGCGTCGTTGTCGGGGGCGGTGTGGTGGGCGGCGGTGTGGTGGGCGGCGTGCCGCCGTCGAGGGTCAGGTTCTTCTGCTGGACGCTCCACTGGCTGCGGCACAGGCCGCAGTCGGGGCCGACGAAGGTGGCGCCGGCGGTGGTGTCGCCCTTCAGCCGCCATTTGAGGTAGAGCACCGCCACCCGGCCGAACTCGCCGCCGTTGGGCTGGTCGTACGTGCCGCCGTGCCCGACGTTGAGGTTGCCCATGAAGGCGGGCAGGCCGGCGGGCAGCTTGCCCCAGTCGTCGATGGCGTTCGGGTACGCGATGTCGCTGGGCCCGCCGACGAAGTAGGCGATCGGCTTGGTCAGTCTCCGGAGCTGGTAGTCGTCGGCATCGTTCAACAGACCGCTGCTGAAGATGCCGGTCGTGGTGACGCGCGGGTCGTTGGAGACGGCGTAGGCCTCCAGGCCTCCGCAGGAGAAGCCGGCGACGGCGACCTTCGTCGTGTCGATCCTGTTGTAGTACTTGCTGCCCTGCCGGGAGTTCTCCGCGATGGCCCAGTCGATGGACTGGGTGAGCTGCTGGGAGGCGGTCGAGCCGGACCCGTTCGGCGCCCCGTTGGCGATGGCGAGGAAGCCGTGAGAGGCGATCTCGCGGAGGAAGTTGCCCTGGGAGAGACCGTTGCCCGAGCAGCCGCCGTTGCCCCAGACGACGATCGGAAGGCGTTCGGACGGGAGGGTCTGCGGCCGGAAGATGGTGTGGTTGGCCAGGCTGGCCGAGGTCTCGTAGTCGGCGGGATAGGGGCCGGAGCCGCCGACCGCGGCGTCAGCCGGTGTCGCGCCGAGCGCCATGATCACGGAGGTGATCGGGACGACGGCGGCCGCCAGTCCCACGCAGATCTTCGATCTCTTCCTCATTGACCCCTCCAGCGGATGCGTCGATCGCGCTCCCGGTGCGGCGGCGTGGCGGCTCTGCCTGCCCGTCGACGGTGGTCAGCGCCGGCCGCGGGTCAGATCGAGGTGGGCGCGTCGGCCACCCGACCACGGTGCCCGCAGGCGAGCCGACGGGGAGCGGTATGCAGTCACTATCACTGTCGCAACGATGAGTGTCAATGTGTGGGCTGGTGGCGTTCGAGTGCACCCACGCGAGAGCGGGGACGCCGGGCCGTGCCGCCGGGAGGACAATTGCCAGCATGAATCTCGCCGCGATTCGGGAAGACGTCGCCGTCATCGACATCCTGCTTCGGGACATCGCTCAGCGCCCGGTCGACCTGACCGATCCGGACTGGCCGGCGAAGTTGTCCGCCGGGCTGCCGCCGGTGGAGGAGGCCGGGGTGGCGGCTGAGGCGTGCGCGGCCCTGACAGCTCTGCTGGACGCCTACGAATCCGGTGACGAGGGGGTCAGGGACGAGGTCCGCCAGATCTTCCGGGCACACGGGGCCTTCAGCTGGGGGGTCGGCCTGACGGGTCGGTGGCCGTCCGCCGCCGCCGAGTTTCGCCGACGGCTGGTCCACATCTCGGCTCGGGACCAGTCGGAGGACCCCCGCGACGAACTCGTCGGGATCTGGGAGTTGTGTGCCCAGGCGCGTGGACGCGGGGTGGACGTCGAGCCCATCGTTCGTGCGGTCGCTGACATCTCCGGCGAGGTCGACCATGTCGGCATGGGATCCACCCGCCTGCTGATCCTGCGGGGCCTGGAGCACCGCTGACACCGCAGGCCAGGGGTCAGGTCTCGCGCACGTCCACGTGGACGCCGTAGCTGGCCTGGAAGTCCGCAGCCAATTCCGGGCCGGCGTGCCGGGGCGGGTGGCTCTCCCACCACGGCCAGTCGGCAAGCTGGGGGATCGGGTCGTCCCGCAGCATCGCCCGGAAGCGCCGGTCGGACTCGGCCACCTGCTCACGAACCCAGCCCATCTCGGGATACTCCTGTAACTCCGGGTGGTTGAGCACCGCCTCCAGCACCGTCCGGAGTCCCAGGTCGGCGCTGTACTCCTCGAGCGAGTCGTCGTATCCGGCCAGACAGGCGTCCACCACCGCCCGCCAACAGTCGACCATGCCGCCCGGCAGGTGGCCGCGGTGGCCGTTGGACGCCGCCGTGACCGCCCGGAACCGCGAGACGAAAGCCACTTCGCTCAGCACCGGTGGTGGAGGATTGTGGGTCGTCGGCGGGGTCGCGTCGGGCTCCAGAACGTGCGGCCGCTCGTCGTCCATTGACCGATGGTCGCATCCCGCCCGGTGCCTGTCATGCTCGGCCGAGGGCTTCCGGTGCGGTGCCGGCGTCTGCCAACGGCTCCGGACGCGACCGGGTGCTGAGGGCGTAGCCGGCGGTCGTGACGCCGAGCGCCACTCCCCAGCCGAGGAACACCAGCAGCGTGGCGGCCACCGCCCAACCGTCCCACACCTCCGACCACGGGATTTCGCCGGAGGACAGTCGGCTGACGAACACCGCGCTGCTCAGCACGCCGTAGGTGACGAGCGTGAGCGCCACGGTCCCGGCCGGGACCACCGCCAGCAGTCGGGGAACCCCTCGACCACCCAGCCCCGGCACCCAGCGCGGAAACTGCTGCCCCCACCGCTGCACCAGCCCGAGAACGAGCAGGCCGGCGAGCGGTGGGACGACGGTGATCGCCACCCCCGTCGGGGTCGAGAGGTCGTTGTGGATGTCGTTCAGTTGCCGTGCGGAGATGCCGAACGGAACCCCGAGCACCCAGAGCCCGTGTGGTACGGCCCAGCCGACCACCGGCAGCGCGACCGCCACGTACGCCCAGCGGCGCGTCCAACGGGGCACCGGCCGGTAGCCGGGAGTCACCGGTCCCCGGCGGGGACCGGACGTGTTCGCCAGCCCGGCGAACACGATGCCACCGGCCAGCAGTGCGAGCCGGGCGCCGAGGTCACGCCAGTCCGAGGGGCGCCCCGTCAACGCCGCCGGGACCTCGAAGAGCAGGTGCAGTGGGAACGAGGTGACCGATAGCAGTGCCGCCGCGAGCCAGCTGGCCGTGGTCGTGGCGCGGCCGGGGAAGCGGACCGCGCCCACGACCACCAGCGCGAGGACGACGCCGACCGCCAGCGCTCCCCAGCCCGCCTGGAACGGCAGCGTCTGGACCCGGTCGGCACCGCATCCCCCGGCCGGATCGACCAGATCGGTCCGGTCGCAGGCGGTGTACGCCCACCGGCCGCCGGCGATCCAGAACAGGCGGAGCGCCACCTCGCCGACGAGGAAGAGGCCGCACGCCAACGCCCACGGTCTCACCCGGTCGGCGGCTGCGGGTCGCTGCGGACCAACGGTACGTTTGGACATGTCGCTCCTTTATGCACAGTGTTGTGCCCGCTCACCGGGCGAGGGTCGAGACGCGGACCGTCCGTCTCGGCAACCAGCCGCCAGACGCCGGCAGCCATGAGTTGATGATCTGCGGCGGTGGGCGACTCCTCCTCCCCGGCGCAGGGGAGTGAGCTCCCTCCGCGCGGGGGGTCGCCGCTCAACCGGCCGGGTCGGAGTAGACCTCCACGTCGTAGAGCAGCTGCACGTGGCGGCGGCCGTTGGTGATGCCGACGAAGGTCGGGTCACCGGCCGGGGTGCGACCCTGGCGCCACGCCTCCTCCCGGGCTGCTTCCCGCGACTCGTGGTGCGTCTTGCCGTCCCGGTGTAACTGGAGAACGCGACGGGCGGTGATCCGGTCGCTGTCCAGGTGGACCCGCAGTAGAGGCATTCGCCAACCTCCTTGCCGACGTGCCGGCCGATGTTCGGTGTGCACGTAGCTTACCGATGTTAAGTTGCTTTCCCAATGGACTAGAGTGGTGCCATGACCAGCGCAGAGCCGGGCGTACCGCCGGTATGGCTACGCGCGGAGCCGTCCCGTACGCGACGGAAAGCTCCCCTGACCCTCGGGCGCATCGTGGACGCCGCGGTGACCCTGCTGGACGAGCGTGGCGTCGAGGGTCTGACCATGCGTTGCCTCGCCCAGCAGCTCGACGTGACGGCGACCGCCCTGTACTGGCACGTGAAGACGAAGGATGACGTCCTGGACCTGGCCGTTGACCGGATCTTCGGCGACGTGCCCATCCCGGAGGTGAGCGACAACTGGCTGGAGGACTCGCGCCTCCTCGTTCGAGCATGGCGCGCCGCCATGCTGCGCCATCCCTGGGCACCGAATCTGGTCGGACGACCGATGCTCGGGCCCAACGTCCTCGCCCGGACCGAATTCCTGCAGGCGGCGATGATGCGCGGCGGCTGCCGCGACCTTCAGCTCGCGGTGGCCACGCGGATGCTGGCCAACTACGTGATCGGCGCCGCGCTCACCGAGGCCACCTGGCACCGGACCGCGGACCCGCACGCCCGGGCCGCGGCCCGCGACCACGTCGCCGCGAGGGCCGACGAGTACCCGACCCTCGACGCCTCCGGGCACCTCGACGACACCCGATGGAGCGACGACCTGCTGTTCGAGGAGGGCCTCGACGGCATCCTCCGTGCCGCGGCGCGGACCGGGCCGCCGCGCTGACCAGCGCGCCGCCGGCGTACACGTAAGGCACCGGGACCAGGTACGCGGCTCCGGTGCGCGCCGCGCAGACGACCGTGACCGCCCCGGTCGCCGAGTCCATTGCAGACCCGTCCGGCGGGCGCCAACCTGGCGGTCAACCGTTTCTGCCGGCACGTCGACAGTCGCGGAGATGGGTCTGTCGCCGGTGCTGACGGCCGGGAGGCCCGGAGCCAGTGGCTCCGGGCCCCCCGATGTCGCCCTGCGCTCAGGGGCTGGTGCAGGTGATGGCGCCGGGCGGGGTGGCGCCGTTGCCGGTGGCGGTGAACCCGAAGGTGGTCGACGCGTTCGGGGCCAACGTGCCGTTGTAGGCGGCGTTCCGGACGGTGACGGTGCCGGTGGTGCCCGTGTTGGTGCCGCCCCAGAGGCTGCTGATGGCCTGGCCGCTGGCCAGGGTCAGGCCGACGGTCCAGCCGTTGACCGTGGCGGCGGCGGTGTTGGCGACGGTGACCTCACCCTGGAAGCCACCCGGCCAGCTGGTGATCAGGCGGTAGGTGGCGGCACAGTCGCCCGGCTGCCCGGTCGGGGGCGGAGTCGTCGGTGGGGGCGTGGTCGGTGGGGGTGTGGTCGGTGGGGGCGTGGTCGGTGGGGGCGTGGTCGGCGGTGCGGTCGTGGGCGGGGTGGTGGACTGGAACTGACTGAAGAATCTCCAGATCTCGCCCGACGTCCAGGTCCTGCTGTCGTTCGGGCTGGACGATCCGTCGACCGGACTGGGGGTGTGGTCCCCGTCGAACGCGGCCCACTGCACGGGATACCCCGCTCGGCAGCCCGCGTAGGTGGTGGTGATGTGGGTGAGACTGCCCCGAGCTGGTTCGCGCGGGCTCTGCGCGGTGCAGCCGTTGTTCCGCACGAAGGTGTCGCGCAACGACCGGCCCTGGGAGATGTTCAGCACGCTGTCGTAGATGCCGTGGATCCCGAAGTAGGGAACGGCCTGGGTGCCACCGCTACAGCCACTGAGATTGGCGCCGGAGAGGACGGCGACCGCGCGGATGACGGTGGGTCGCGCGCAGGCCACGGCGTAGCTCATCGCCCCGCCGTAGCTCCAGCCCAGGGCGAAGCGTTGGGTCGTGTCGACGCAGAGGTCGTTCTCGATCTGCCGGGAGATGTCGTCGAAGAGGGTCAGGTCGCGACCGTTGGTGTTGGCCCAACCGGCGTTGATGCCCTGGGGCGCGACGAAGATCGTGGTGTTGTTCGACAGCGGCGCGAGCCCGTAGTAGCCGGCAGAGGCGACATTGCTGGCCGAGCCGTTCAGCCAGTGGAAGCCGAACACCAGCCGGTACGGGTTGTTCCGGTCGTAACCGTCCGGGATCCGCAGGATGTAGGTGCGGCTCTGTCCGCTGCTCTGAATGGTGCGTGTCCCGCTGGCGAGCGTGGGGGCCTTGCCGCAGCCGGCGGTGGCCGCGAGTGTGCCGTTCGTCGCGGCCACCGCCGTTGCGCCCAGGCCGCCGTTCAGCACGCCGCCGGCGGTCGCCGCGAGGAGAACCGCCGCGCCCGCGATGAACGAGAAGAGTTGTCGATGTCGTGTCATTGCGTGACTCCTTGCCACTGGTCGTGCGGTGGTGGGGTACCGGCCTCGGAGACCGCCGACCGCGTCCGGTGAGCACCCGGCCGGCGGCCGGCTCGGCGGGCGGACGGGGCGGTGCGATGGTGACGGATGGCGGTGGCGCTCCCGGTGCCGGAATGTGGCTTTTTGGGAAGCTGGGGCATGCAGCCGGACCGAGATTGGCCGGGACCCGCGCGGTCGCCTGCATTGGCGGAGCGGCCCGGACTGGTCACCGACTGGCGAGGGCGGCCGGAGGGCGTCGCCCTCGGCGTGCCGTTGTCGATCGACTCAGGGTGATCGGGAGCGTGCCCTGCACTCCCGCGCCAAAAGATAGCATGTCATCGATGTAATTGCGGCCGTCGACAGTGTGAAATTGGCGCTGACCGCGTACCGTTGAGGACGAACACCTGCGCCGGCTCGCCGACCCGTTGCGCAAGAAGTGGCCGGTTTACGTGTACGAGGCGAGGCTCGCTGAGGACGGAGGAGGCGAAATGAACGTGGCTACCATCGCTGGCGGCGTTGTCGCGCTCTTCATTGCTGCCGCTGCCTTCGTGAGCCTACGGGGGCGCGCTCCGGCATCCGGTGCCGCCGGTCTGCTACTGAGACTCCTCGCCCTCGCCGCCACGGCCTGGATCGTCATCGCGCTGGCACCGTTCACCATCGACGACAGTGGCGCTGCCGCCGGCTATCTGCTGGGCGTGCCTGTGGTTGCGGCCGTCTGTCCCCTCATCGCGGACCTGGCCCACCGTGCTGTCGCCACGACCACGACGGTCGGGGCGCTTGTCATGCTGGTGTGGGCGCTCCTGCTGGGCCTCGGCATCGGTCTCTGGTTCGTCCTTCCGGCCCTGTTGCTGGGGGCGGCGGCGATAGCCGCCATGGCCAACCGGGGCGCGACGGTGCCGAGAAACCAGGATGCCTGAGGCCGGCTACGGCGCCGGAGGTGCTGACCCGGGCAGATGCCGCCTGACGTCCGTCAGCCGTTCGGTGAGGAAGGCGCGCTCCACGTCGTTGTCGGTCAGGGTCAGCGCCTCCTCGTAGGCCGTCACGGCTTGGGGCCACCGCCGCAGCTGACGCAGGAAGTCGGCGCGCGAGGCGCTCAGATATCCGTAGGTGGACAGGGCCGGATCGGCGAGCATCGGCGTGAGCGCGTCGAGTCCGGCCTCGGGGCCGTCGCGCAGCCCGATCGCGACGGCGCGATTGAGGCCGACGACGGGCGAGGGCCACAGCCGGAGCAGGGTGTCGTAGAGCCCGACAATCTGGTTCCAGTCGGTGTCCGGCCAGGTTGGCGCGTCGGCGTGCACGGCGGCTATCGCGGCCTCCAGGGCGTACCGGGTCGGTGGCCGTCGGCGCAGCGCGTCGGTCAACAACGACCTTGCCTCGTCGATGAGCTGCCAGTCCCAGCGTGTGCGGTCCTGCTCGGACAGCAGCACCAGCCGACCGTCGGCGGACACGCGGGTGTCCTGGCGTGCCGCGGTGAGCAGCAGCAGTGCCAGCAGGGCGCTGATCTCGGCGTCGGTCGGCATGAGCAGGTGCAGCATGCGAGCCAGACCGATCGCGCAGTCCACCAGGTCCTGGCGCACCAGGTGTGCGCCCACCGGTGCGGTGTGGCCGGTGGTGAAGATGAGATGGACGACCTCGAGGACGGCGCCGACCCGCTCGCCGAGTTGGTCCGGGCCCGGCACCCGGTACGGGATGCGAGCGGCGGCGATCTTCCTCTTCGCCCGGGTGATCCGGGCGGCCATGGTGGTCGGCGGCACCAGGAACGCGCGGGCCACCTCGGGGGTGGACAGCCCGCACACCAGGCGCAGGGTCAGCGCGACCTGCGCCTGCCTGGACAGCGCGGGGTGGACGCAGGTGAAGATGAGGCGCAGTCGGTCGTCGACCAGACCATCCTCGGGGCCCGGCGTCGTCTCGTCCGCGACGAGCAGTGGCATCTTGCGACGGAACACCGACTCGCGGCGCAGGACGTCCCGGGCACGGTTGCGAGCGATGGTGGTGAGCCACGCGCCCGGCCGGTCGGGAATGCCCCTCTCGGCCCAGGTCTCCAGAGCCTGGGCGAACGCGTCCTGGGTGCACTCCTCGGCGAGATCGAGGTCGCGGGTCAGTTGGGCCGTGGTGCTGAACACCTGGGCCCAGTCGCGGCGGTGCGCCTGCGCGACCGCCGCGACGACCGTGTCGTTCATCCGTGGTCGACCACCGGACGGATCTCCACACCGCTGTGTGCCGCGTGCACCTCGGGTAGCAGCGCCGTCAGCGACAGCACCTCGTCCAGGTCGGCCGCCTCCAGCAGGTAGTAGCCTCCGAGGGCCTCCTTGGTCTCCAGGAACGGACCGTCGGTCGGGTCGAGTTGGCCGATTGCGTCCGCGCGCAGCGAGGTGGCGGTGGCCGCCGGTTCCAGTTGGTGCCCGCCGAGGACCCGCGCGCCGGCCTCGGCAACGAACGCTAGGTGGGCGGCGTCGTGCGCCTTCCACTGCTCGTCGGTCATCGCGTCCCACTGCTGCGCGTCACCGTAGATCAGGATCATGTACTTGGCCATGTCTCGTGTCCCATCGTGTGCTGGCCCCGTCGGTGGTGGCCCCTACTCTGACGACGAGCCAGCGGGGCTCCGGATCGACAGCCGGGACGACATTCTCGGTCCGAGGCACCGCCGACGCGGCGTTGCGCTGGCTTTGCTAGGCCGCACCGGTCAGGTACATCCGACGTCGCGGCGGCTCGAACTTCTCGATCGCGTACCGCAGCATGACCCGTGGCATGCCCCGGTAGCGCCCGGTGAGGAACTGTTCCTCCGCCGCCCGGTCACGGTTGCCCACCTCGCGCAGCATCCAGCCCACCGCCTTCTGCACGAGGTCGTGCGGGTCGTGCAGGAGCTGATCACCGAGCCGGAAGGTCCACTGGAAGTCGCCGGCCTTGATGAAGGCGAACGTTGCCATGATCGCGATCCGGCGGTCCCACACCAGGCCCGACGCGGCCAGCCGGTCCAGGACGCTTCGGTCCCTGTCGAGCAGCCAGGGTCCGACGATGTACGGCGCGGACGAGTCCACCAGGTCCCAGTTGTTGATGCGGTCGGTGTTGGTCAGGACGAGGTCGAAGATCCGGCCCCGCTCCTGGTCGTCGCCCTTGGCGAACTTGCGCACCAGGATGAACAGCGACGTCAGCCTCTCCTCGTGCACGCCGCTGGCCAGCAGGTCCGCCGTCTCGGACAGGGGAAGGTCGCGCCAGTAGCGGGAGGCCAAGCTGCGCTGTTGCGGCACGAAGACGCCGATCGTGCGGTCACCCTCGCCGTACCCGCCCGGGGTCATCTGGAGGAACCGGCGCGACGCCTCCGCTCGGTGCGGGTCGGCGAGGCTGGCGAGTTCGGAGCGGATGTCGGCGGTGGTGGCCATGACTGCCCAACGTACCGGGGCAGCAGGTCGGGCCGGGGACCTTCGACCGCGATGCGGCTGGCCGTCGGCTGCCGGGCGGTGCCGCCCCCGCGGACTGCGCGGGGACGGCCCGACCGATCGGGTGGTGGCGCGGGTTCAGCTACGGGTGGACCACTGCTGGTTCTGTTGTCCGTTGCAGGCCCAGAGGAGGATCTTGGTGCCGTTCGCGGTGCCGGCGGCATTGGCGTCGAGGCAGAGCCCGGACTGGACGCCGGTGATGGTGCCGTTGGAGTTGATGTTCCACTGTTGGTTGGTGCCGCCGTTGCAGTCCCAGATGATCACCTGGGTGCCGTTGGTGGTGCCCCGGCCGCTGGCGTCGAGGCACTTGTTGCCGTACACCTGCAGTTGTTTGCCGGCGGTGGGGGTCCAGCGTTGCGCGGTGTTGCCGACGCAGTCCCAGAGTTGCACCTGGGTGCCGTTGGTGGTGCTGCCGTTCGGCACGTCGACGCAGCGGCCGGACTGGCCGCCGACGACCTGGACGCCCTGTTGCGGGTTACCGCCACCGGCCGGTGCGTACCCGGCGGCGGCGATGTTGGCCTGCACGGCGTCCTCGGTCGCGGCCGTCGGGTAGCCGTAGGTCAACACACCCTCGAAGAAGGTGCCCCGACCGGTGATGCTGTTGTCGCCGCCGATGCCGAGCAGGATGGCCCCCTCCTTCTTCATCGGGTGGTAGCCGTTGGGGCGACGCCCGTCGAAGTAGGTGGTCAGGCCGCCCGACTGCGCGCTGCCGCCCCGGATCGCCCAGTGGTTCGGCTCGCCCTTGACCATCGCCGTCACGAACCGGTGGTTGATGGGCGCGATGTTGTTGTACCCCGCGTTCACCCCGGAGAACAGCCCCCACTCCAGGTCGGCCATGATCCATGGTCCGGCGCCGGCGCCGTGGCCCCACTGCTTGTTGGCCCCGAAGTAGACGGTCTCCATGATGGCGCGCTCGTCGGCCAGGTTGTTCGTCTGCGCGTTGCCGTAGTCGAAGCAGCACCACTGGTTGTAGTGCGTGCCGTCCACGACGGCGTAGATGCCCTCGGGCTGGTCGCCGGTGGCGACGCCGTTGGTGTTGTTGTTGCGGTAGCCGGTGCCGGGGGCGATGTAGACCCCGTACGCCTTCTGACCGCCGACGGTGATCGGTGCCGCCTTCGCGTCGGCGAGGTTGTCCCATCCGCCGGGAGCGGGGCCGACGAAGTAGCCGGGGGGCGCCTGGGTGAGGCGGTTGTTGCGGCCGGACTGGTCGTAGAGGATGGTGATGACGCAGTTGGTGTTGGCGCAGAACGAGTCCTGCGTGGCGGCGTTGACGTAGCCACCCTCGCTCAGCACACCGATGTCGCGGGTGGTGTTGTCCGAGGAGCGCCGGACCTGGTAGAGCGGGCCGTTGTACGCGCCGTACAGCGCACGGGTGGTGCTGTGCGCGGCCACGCACGGGGTGCCACCCGAGGCGTAGATGTCGCACGGTCCGGTGCCGGCGGCGCGGGCGACTCCCGGCGCGTCCGAGACCACGTAGATGCTGGCACCGAAGGCGAGAACCAGCACGGTCCCCGCGGCGGCCATCAGGCGACGCAAGCGTCTCTTCACATTCATCGGATCCTCTCGGCGGTGTGGTGGGTGCGGGGATAAGCGACATCACACGTCACACCTTTTTACATTAATGCGCGTCCATGTATTGCGCTACCTGGCGCAGCCGTAATCGTCGGTCGTGCCCGTGTTGGCTGCGGACTTCCTGACTCGGGCCCGCGATCCAGGACGGATATGCTCAGCAGCGAACAACGGTGCGTCCCCGTGTCGGGGCAATAATCGATTCGAGGGCGCGGCATGAACATCGGGGAGATCGCCCGTCGGGCGGGGGTGTCCCGCAGCACCGTGTCCTACGTGCTGAGCGGTAAGCGGACCGTGTCGGAGACGACCCGGCAGCGGATCCAGGCGGTCATCGACGAGCTGGACTACCGACCCAACGCAAGTGCCCGCGCACTCAAGGAGGGGCGCACCCGCACCCTCGGCCTGGTGATTCCCCCGGCGAGTCAGCGGTTGACCGACATGCAGTTGGGTTTCGTCGCCAGCGTCGTGGAGGCGGCCGCTCGCCACGACCTCGATGTGCTGCTGTCCCCGTCCGGTGGTGACCACGACCGGTCCTTCGAGCGGATCGTCACCGGGCGTCGGGTGGACGGCGTGGTCCTGATGGAGATCCGCCTCGCCGACGAGCGGGTGACCCGCCTGACCAGGGCCGGTCTGCCGTTCGTCACGATCGGGCGGATAGCCGAGCCGCAGGACATGAGTTGGATCGACATCGACTACTCCGGGCTGATCGCCCGCTGCGTGCACCACCTGGCCGACCTGGGACACCGGCACGTGGCGCTGGTGAACCGCTCCGCCGAGTTGGTGGCCGCGGGTTACGGCCCCAGCCATCGGGCGCTGGCCGGCTTCCGGGCGGCGGCGGTGGAGCGGGGCCTGACCGGTGTGGAGGTCTGCTGCGGCGACGACACCGCCTCCGGCGAGGCGTGCGTGGAACAGCTGCTCGTGACTCATCCCGACGTCACGGCCATCGCCACCATCAACGAGGCCGCGCTGCCCGGAATGCAACGGGCGCTGACCGGCGCCGGCCTGTCCGTGCCCCGCGACTTCTCCGTCACCGGTGTCGCCGCCCAGCACTGGGCGGAGGACTTCCGTCCGCCGTTGACCGCCGCGGACGTGCCGATGGTCGAGATGGGTGCCGAGGCCGTGTCGCTGCTGTTGGAGAGCATCGCCGCCCCCGGCGCCGTGCCACGTCACCGGCTCTACAGCCCGCCCATCTCGTTGCGCTCCAGCACCGGTCCGGTGCGGGCTACCCCTTCGTGACCCGCCGTTCCTCCTGACCGGCGGCCAGAATGAGATAGCTGCTGGCGGTCCAGGTGTACGCCCGGTCCCGGAGCCCGGCCCCGGTCTCGGCGTCGAAGTTCTCCGCGAATCCGGACTTCTCACACAGCGCCAGGAACCGTCGACCGATCTCGTCGGCGATCCTGGTCTGCCCGGCCCGCCGCAGGCCGTCCTCGACCAGGACGGTGGAGGGTGCCCAGATCGGGCCACGCCAGTAGCCGTCGGCGAGATAGTGCGCCGAGTCGACCGGCTCGGTGGCCAGCCCGTGGGTGGTCAGGTGGGTTTCGACGCCCCGGGCCAGCGCGGCGGCGACCGGAGCGGGCAGGTCGGCGCCGAGCGAGACGGGCATCAGGTCGAGCAGGCTCCGGCTCGCCCGCCGATGGCCGGTGTGCGGGTTGCGGGCGGTGAAGCGTTCCCCGTCCCACAGGTCCCGCAGCATGGCGCCGTGGATCCGGTCGGCCTCCCGGGACCACTGTTCGGCGGGCTCACCCAGCTCGGTGGCGAGGTCGGCGAGGCAGCGGAGCTGGGACACCAGGAACGCGGCGAGGTCGGCCGTCTGGAGGACCCGGTTGCCGTCGAAGGTGGTCGCGTTGTCCCAACCGCTGTCGTTGCCGTGCTGGTAGTGCGGCAGTTCCTGCCCGGGGGCCCGGCGGGCGTCGAGCCAGAACCGGGTCCAGCGGGCCAACCGGTCGTACGTCTGCGTCAACGCCGCCCGGTCCGGTGGCTGGGGAAGGCGTCGACGCAGGTGCCGCAGGGCCCAGCCGTGGATGGGAGGCTTGACGTAGTTGTGCAGGACCTCGGAGTGCGTGACCGAGTCGGGTAGGGCGCCGGCCTCGTCCTGGTGATCGAAGGGCAGCTGGAACTGGTGCCAGGCCAGCTCGGGCTCGCCGGCGGCCAGGGCGATCGCGTTGAAGCAGTGGTCCCAGCTCCACACCTTGTCCATCCAGTGCTTGGACATCAGGACCGCGGGCCGGGTGACGAAGCCCGCCGGGGCGACGGTGGCCGACCACAGGACGTAGGCGGCCAGCTCGGCGGCCGGGGTTTCCGCACCCCGCCACGGGGCGACCGCGTCGACGAACGCGCTGAACTCGGCGGCCCGGTCGCGGCACAGCTGGTCGAAGGGGACGGAACCGGCGTACGGGCGGCGGGCGGTGGCGTACTCCTCGATCGCGATCTCCCAGGGCTGGTCACCGGGGAGGTCGACGTACCGGTCCGCGGTGCCGAGCGCCTCGACGCCGTCGGTGCGCCGGAGAGCACCGGAGAGCACGGTGATCCGGTAGCGGCGACCGGTCTCGTACGAGGTGAACACGTGGGAGCCGTCGACCGGGTCGTGGTAGAGGTAGGTGCCGCTGAACGGGGTGAGGGTGGGCGCGGCCGCGCCCACCCGCAGGCCGAGCCGTCGGCCCCGGATCCGCAGGGTGTCCGGGCCGTCGTAGACAGCCTCGATCCGGTCGGCGCCGTTTCGCCACGTCAGCAGCGCGGGTGTGGCGACGATCGTGGCGTCGGTCGCCGCGGGGGAGAGCCGCAGTACGGGGTGCAGCCCGGTCTGGTGGGAGACCAGGTGCAGATCGTCGGCGTACGTCTTCTCGGCGACCACCGGGGAGATGTTGAACCAGGCTCCTCGGTAGCTGAACGGGATGTCCTGGACTCCGAACTCCGGACCGGACGGGGCGACGGTCATGGGTGGCGGGTGCCTTTCTGTGGTGCGGGTGGTCAGTCCTTGACGGCGCCGGCGGTCACGCCCATCGAGACGTAGCGCTGGGCCAGGATCAGCAGCACCGCGGCGGGGATGGAGGCGACGACGGCGGTGGCCATGATGGCGTTCCACTGCTGGTTGTTGTTGCCGATGTAGTGGTAGATGCCGAGGGTGATCGGCTGGTGGTCGCCGCCGCCGGCGAGTGTCGAGGCGAAGATGAAGTCCGACCACGACCAGAGGAACGCGAACAGGGACACCGTGACGATCGAGTTGCGGCTGACCGGGAGCACGATCGACCAGAAGGTCCGGAGCCGGCCGGCGCCGTCGACCACGGCGGCCTGGAGCAGCTCGTCGGGTATGCCGGACATGAAGGCCGTGAAGATCAGCACAGCGAACGGCACCGCCAGCGTCGAGTCGGCCAGGATCAGGCCGGGCAGCGTGTTCAGGACGCCGAGACTGAGGTAGATGGCGTAGAAGCCCATCGCCATGATGATGCCCGGGATCATCTGCGCGATCAGCAGGACGAAACTCAGTGCCGTGCCGCCGGGTGGCCGCAGTTTCGCCAGCGCGTACCCGGCGGGGGCGGCCAGCGCCACGGTCAGCGCCACCGTGCCGAGACCGACCAGGAAGCTGGTGCCGAGGTACGGCAACTGCTGGTCGAGCACGGCCCGGTAGCCGTCCAGCGTGCCGTTGGTCGGGAACAGGTGCGGGGGATCGGCCCGCATGTCCTGGTCCCGGGTGAACGACACATTGATCATCCAGTAGACGGGGAAGAGCATCAGTCCGGTCAGCACCAGACCGACGACGGTCTTCCACCAGACCCGAGGTGTGGAGGTGGTCATGGCAGGTTCTGCCTCCGCTGGATCCGGATGTAGACGAGCCCCGCGATCAGGGCCATCACGATGAGCAGGTTGCCCACGGCGGCACCCGGACCGAACTCGGGCAGCAGGTTGCCGAAGCCGAGTCGGTAGGACCAGGTCGCGAGCGTGGCGGAGGAGTTGGTCGGGCCACCCTTCGTCATGATCCAGATGATGTCGAAGACCTTCAGCGTGTAGATCAGCCCCAGCAGCAGCGTGATCGCGGAGACGGGGCGCAGCAGCGGAAAGGTGATTCCCCAGAACCGTTGCCAACTCGACGCGCCGTCCAGCGCGGACGCCTCGTACATCTCGATCGGGATCGCCTGTAGCCCGCTGTACAACACCACCAGGTTGAACGGGATGCCGATCCAGATGTTCGCGATGATCACTGAGGCGAGCGACCAGCCCGGCGAGGTGAGCCAGTTGACCTGGTCGATGCCGACGACGCCGAGCGCCGCGTTGACCAGCCCGGAATCGCTGTTGAGAAGCCACGACCAGGTTGAGGCCGAGACGATGAGGGGCAGCAGCCACGGTACGAGGATCAGCGCCCGCAACGTGCGCGACAGGGGGAAGTGCTGGTGGAAGAAGAGCGCCAGGGCCATGCCGATCGTGAACTGGAAGACCAGTGAGGCACCAGTGAAGACCAGGGTGTGCGTCAGCGTGGACCCGAAGGCCGGATCGGTCAGGACCGTCCGGTAGTTGTCGAGGCCGGCGAAGGGCGCGCCACCCTGCACGAACGAGCGGACGGTGTACTCGCGCAGGCTCAACTCGAGATTGCGGTAGAGGGGGTAGGCGTAGAAGGCCACCAGGTAGAGGGTCGCCGGGGCGAGGAAGCCCCACGCCAGCCAACGGTTGGGCCGGCGGGCGCGGGACGGCGGAGGACCGGGTGGGGCGGACTTCGCCGCCTCACCCGGATCCGGTACGGCAGTGGAGCTTTGTGTCGAGGGGAGCATGGTGTCGGTTCGGCGCGGTTACCTGGTCGCGGCCTGAGCGGCGGTCAGGGCGTCCTTCGGTGTCTTCCCACCGCTGAGCGCCGACTGCACCGCGGTCCACAGGGATTCCGAGATCTTCGGGTACTTCGTGCCGAGGTTGTCACCGGTGCGGCCCTTGGCTGCCCGGACCGCCTCCACCCAGACCTTGAGCTTGGGGTCGGCGGCCTGCCGATCCTGCACGGCGGCGACGGGTGCCACGTAGGACAGCGTGGTGTCGGTGGTGAGCAGGTTGTCGGCGTTGGTGAGGCAGGCGACGATCTTCTGCGACGTCTCGTACCTGTCGGTCTTCTTCTGCACCGGGATGGAGACGAACTCACCGCCGGTGGGCGCCGGGGCCGGACCGCCCGCGCTGGCCGGGATGGCGATGGTGCCGTAGGAGAAGCCGAGCTTCTCCGCGTTGGCCAACTGCCAGGTGCCGTTCTCGGCGAACGCGAAGTCGCCGGTGGCGAACTCCTGCCAGCTCGTGGTCTGGGTGTTGTTGATGACCGAGTTCGGCGCCAGGCCCTGCTTGAGCCAGTCGGTCCAGAGCGTCAACGCGGACACGGCCTGCGGCGAGTCCAGGCTGGTCAGCTGGGCTCCCGAGCCCCAGAACCAGGGCAGGAACTGGAAGCTGCCCTCCTCGGTGCCGATCGCGGAGAAGGTGATGCCCTTCTTCCCCTTGGCCTTGACCGCGGTCAGTGCCGCGGTCAGCGACGCCCAGTCCTTGATCGAGGCCGGATCGACGCCGGCGGCGGCCAGCAGGTCCTTGTTGTAGTAGAGGGCGAGGGTGTTCGCGCCGATCGGCACCCCGTACGTCTTGCCGGCGCTCTGGCCGGCGCCGAGCAGGTTCGGCGCCATGGCCGAGACGTCGAGCTTGTTGTCGTCGGTGGTGGTGAGCGCGCCGGCCTCGGCCAGTGTCGAGATGACCGGGTTGTCCACGATCAGCACGTCCGGTGAGTTGCCCTGCTGGGCGGCGAGCAGGGCCTTGTTGGTCAGGTCGGTGGTGTCGTAGCCGGTCCGCTCGACGCTCGCCGCCCCCGCCGAGGTGCCGCACTTCTTGAGCAGTGCGACCCACTCGGAGTCGGCGGCGAACTGCGGATACGGGTCCCAGACGAGGTAGGCGCCGCCGTCGCCGGGTCCGTCGCCGGACGACGATGAGCAGGCGCTGCCGGTCACCGCGGCGAGCGCTATCACGGCGACGGCGGCCAGGCGCCGTCGACGACTGAGTCCTGTCATGTGTTGCCTCACTTCAGTCGATCGTCAGGTGGGTGTGCGGGTTGACCGTCGCGGGGTCGGACACCGTCCGACCATGAGGCGAACCGATTCGACAAATCGGTTCGCACGAAGATAGGTCCGTCGTTGCCGGCTGGTCAAGAGATGATCGGGCGTTCTGAAGGTTGCGCTGTGAAACGCCACCTTCACCGCGCCGTCACTTCATTGACATCGTTCAGTTCCGGGTCCTACGATCCCAGCGAATCGATTCGCAAGCGCAGCCCTCCGGAGAGCGTCCCCCGCGCCCCACCAAGGAGCCGCCCGTGAAAACCCCGTCCCCCGGCAGGTCAGGACGAGCGCACGCGCTCGTCGCCCGACTCGTGGTCGGCCTGCTCGCCGCCACCGCCGCCGTAACCGTCGCCGCGTCCCCGGCCCAGGCCGCCGACGAGTCGATAAGCGTCAACTTCGCCACGGACAACGGCACGCCGACCTACCGCGCGTCCGGCTGGATCTACGGCATGACCGAGAACGCCAGCGGTCCGGCCGACCACTTCTACCGAGACGTCAAGTTCCAGTCCATGCGCGCCGGTGGCGCGCAGCTGCCGGGCAGCGGCTGGGTCGGCGGCACCTACGACCGCCGGTGGAACTCCACCCTCGCCCAGGCACGTCGGACCACCGCCCTCGGCGGGAAGTTCATCATCCTGCCGCACGACCTGTGGGGTGCCGACGGTGCCGGAATCTCGCGCTTCCCCGGCGACAACGGCAACTGGACCGACTACGACAACTTCCTGACCCGGCTGATCACCGACGTCCGGGCGTCCGGGCTGAACGTGCAGTGGGACATCTGGAACGAACCCAACATCACCATCTTCTGGAACCGCCCGATCTCCCAGTACCTCGAACTGTGGCGCCGCACCTACCAGCGCCTGCGGGTGGAGTTCCCCAACCAGCTCATCGTCGGGCCGAGCTGTGCCTGCGTCCCGTCGACCAACCACGCCTTCTGGAACCAGTACCTGGACTTCGTCCGCTCGACCAACACGGTGCCGGACATCATCAGCTGGCACTCGCTGCCGGGCGACCCGGTCGCCAACGTCGCCGCCGCCAACGCCACCCTCGACCCCCGTGGCATCCCCCACCCACGGCCCTACCAGATCAACGAGTACGGCGCGCCCGACGAGCAGAACCCGGCCGACGGCGCCTGGTACATCGCGCGGCTGGAACGCGCCCGGGCCGACGGCCTGCGCGCGAACTGGGCCAGCGGAGGCAGCCTGCACAACGACCTCGGCAACCTGTTGATCCGCAACTCGGCCGGGCAGCACCAGCCCAAGGGCGAGTGGTGGAACTACCGCTACTACGCCTCCCAGACCGGGCAGATCGCGGCGGTCACCCCCAGTCAGTCGTACGACGCGTTTGCCACGAAGGCGACCGGCACGGCGAAGGTCCTCATCGGTGGTGGCCGTACCACCGGGAACCTGACCGTCAACCTGCAACGCCTGGACACCACCAGTGGCATCGTGGCGAACAACCAGGTCCGGGTCCTCACCCAACGCATTCCGCACAACGGCGGCGGCGCCGCGCCGGGGCCGATCACGGTCTCGAACAGCGTGGTCAACGTGTCCAACAACAACGCCACCGTGTCCGTGCCGTACACCAACCAGACCGACACCTACACGATCACCCTGCTGCCCCCGTCGGACGGTGGCTTCCAGTCGGTGGCGGTGGCCCAGCACTCCCAGCAGTGCCTCAACAACGTCGGCCTGAGCACCGCCGACGGCAACGTCCAACAGCAGAACTACTGCGATGGCGGCGACCAGCAGCTCTGGAACTTCCGGCCGGTCGCGGGCGTGGCCAACACGTACACCGTGGTCAACCAGCAGAGCGGCAAGTGCCTCGACGTCAGTGGCGTGTCCACCGCCGACGGCGCTGCCGTACACCAGTGGACCTGCCTGAACAGCTCCAACCAGCAGTTCACTCTTCGCAAGGTGACCTACTCGGGCAACGACTCGCACGACTACCAACTCGTCGCCCGACACAGCGGCAAGTGTGTCGATGTCAGTGGCGTCTCCACGGCGGCCGGCGCACTCGTCCACCAGTGGACCTGCAAGGCGGTCAACCAGGGCGGCACCCTGAACCAGACATGGCGGATCCTGGGGCGGTAGTCGCCCCGGGGGAGGTGACGCGCTGGCTGTCCCGCCCGGCAGCCAGCGCGTCACCCGGCACCACATTCATTGACATGGATGAAACAAAGGTCATACGATTCCCTGCGATTCGCCATGCCACCACCCGCCCGTGGCGCGTCGACGATCCCCCCGCACTTCCCCGACTCCGAGGAGCCACCTCGTGCGAACCCCGTCCCGCAACGGGCCAGACACGGCCCGCGACCTCATTCCGAGACGTCAACGCGTCCGACGTCTGACCCTCCTGGCCGGTGTCCTGGCCGGGGTGCTCGTCGTCGTGGGCATCGGCGTCGGCACCACCCCCGCCGGCTCGCCCTTCGCCGCCGAGGCCGCCGTGGCGGCCACCATCCAGCCGGGGCAGAGCACCCGGATCGTCGGCACGCCGTCCGGTCGCTGCCTCGAGGTGCCCAACTCCAGCACCACCAACGGCACCCAGACGCAACTCTGGGACTGCAACGGCGCCGCCGGCCAGACCTGGACCTGGACGTCGAGCAAGCAGATCCAGGTGTACGGCAACAAGTGCCTGGACGCCTCCGGCCGTGGCACCACCAACGGCACCCAGGCGATCATCTGGGACTGCAACGGCCAGAACAACCAGCAGTGGAACGTCAACAGCAACGGCACTATCACCGGCGTGCAGTCCGGGCTCTGCCTTGACGCCAACGCCGCCGGCACCGCGAACGGCACCAAGGTCATCCTCTGGGCCTGCAACGGTGGCGCCAACCAACAGTGGGCCTCGCCGAACACGCCGCCGACCTCGGTGCCGCCGACCTCGGTGCCGCCGACTTCGGCGCCGCCGACCAGTCCGCCGCCGAGCGGCGCGCGTCCGTGCGACATCTACGCCTCCGGCGGCACTGCGTGCGTCGCGGCGCACAGCACGACGCGGGCGCTCTACGCGGCGTACACCGGCAACCTCTACCAGGTCCGGCGCTCGTCGGACAACACGACCCGCAATGTCGGGCTGACCGGGACGGGTGGCACCGCCAACGCGGCGACCCAGGATTCCTTCTGCGCCGGCACCACCTGCGTGATCACCGTGGTCTTCGACCAGTCCGGGCGCGGCAACGACCTCTGGTACCAGGGGTCGAGCGTGGTTCCGGGCAGCCCGCAGAGCAGGCCGGCGGTCGCGACGACCGAGTCGCTGACCGTGGGCGGCGCCAAGGCGTACTCGCTCTACATCAACCCCGGCAACAGCTACTGGCGCGACGGGCACCTCACCGGGGTGCCGACCGGTGCCGCGCCCGAGGGCATGTACATGGTGACGAGCGGCACCCACGTCAACAGCGGCTGCTGCTTCGACTACGGCAACAGCGAGACGACGCGCAAGGCCGACGCCGCCGGTGCGATGGACGCCATCAACTTCAGCAAGCAGTGCTGGTTCGGCGGCTGCTCGGGCAGCGGGCCCTGGGTGCAGGCAGACCTCGAGTGGGGCCTCTTCCCCGGCGGCAGCCAGAGTTGGAACCCGAACCAGCGCGCCTTCACCAGCAAGTTCGTGACGGCGACGCTGAAGAACAACGGCACGTCCCGCTTCGCCATCAAGGGCAGCGACGCCACGTCCGGCAGCCTCTACACGCTGTACGACGGCTCGCTCCCGCCGGGCTACAGCCCGATGAAGAAGCAGGGTGCGATCATCCTGGGCAGTGGCGGTGACTGCTGCAAGCCCGACGGCGGCGCGAACCTGAGCGCCGGCACCTTCTACGAGGGGGCCATGGTCGCCGGCTACCCGTCCGACGCGACCGAGGCCGCGGTGCAGGCCAGCATCGTGAGCGCCGGCTACCGCTAGCCCGACAACACGTGCGCCGGTCACCACGAGATGGTGACCGGCGCACGTACTCGTCGACGCCCGCCCGGCCGCCCTGGCGGGGCCGCCGACACTCCGGGGAGGCGCGGTGACGTGCCCATCCCCGGAGTGCGTCCGGTGTCAGGTCACCGAGCAGGACGCGCCGTTGAGGGTGAACGCGCTCGGCCTGGCGGTGTTACCCGTGTGCGTGGCCTGGAAGCCGACGGTCACCGATCCGCTCGCGGGTATGCCGCCGTTGTAGGCGACGTTCCGGGCCGTCACCTGTCCCGAGTTCGGTGAGTAGGAGGCGTTCCAGCCCGAGGTGATGCTCTGACCGCCGGGCAGGGTGAACACCAGGGACCAGCCGTTGACGGCGCTGGCGCCGGTGTTGGTGACGGTGATGTTCTCGGTCAGCCCGCTGTTCCAGGCGTTGACCGCGACGGTCACCCGACAGGCGCCGGAGTCCGGCGGCGGGGTGGTCGGGTTGGGCGGTGGCGTGGTCGGGTTGGGCGGTGGCGTGGTCGGGTTGGGCGGGCTGGTCAGGCCGAAAAACCCGATGGCGGACGCGGCCATGCCGCTGGCGGGCAGACTGTGCCCGGCGCCCTGGATGCTGTACGCCTCGACCTGAACCGTGCCGCTGCTGTCGGCGTACCTGCGCCGGTTCCAGTTTGGCTGCGCAGTGTCGGTCGAGGTGGGCGTCTGGCTCAGCCCGAACACGTTCGTCCACTGCTCGATCGACTCCTGCAGGAGCGAGTACGGCACGAGGGTGTCGTTGGTGCCGTGCCACAACTGGACGCGCGGGCGGGGTCCGGAGTACCCGGGGTACGCCTGGCGGACCGCGTCACCCCACTGCTGCGGCGTCCGGTTCATGTTTCCGCCGGTGCACTGGCTGCTGGTGGGTGGGAAGTCGGCCGCGTTGGCGAAGCAGTTGAACGGCACCCCCATGAACGCGGCGCCGGCCTTGAACACGTCGGGATAGAGGGCCAGCATGTGGTTGGTCATCATGGCGCCGGAGGAACTGCCGGTGGCGTAGACGCGGTCCGGATCGGCGGCGTACTGCTGTTGCACGTGCCGGACCATCGAGACGATGGACACCGGATCGCTGCCGCCGCCGCGCCGCTTGGCCGCGTCCGACCAGACGTCGAAGCAGTTGCCGAACCCGGCCTGCTGGGTCGCGGACGGGTAGATCACGATGAATCCGTAGCGGTCGGCCAGGCCGGCGAACTCGCTGCCGGAGTAGAAGCCGGGGCCGGACCCACCGCAGCCGTGCATCGCCACGATGGTCGCCGGCCGGGCCGGGCGGTTGTCCGGCACGTAGACGTGCATCCGCATCCGACCCGGGTTGTCACCGAAGCTGGTCACCTCGGTCAGCGACGCCGCGTACGCGGGTTGGATCGCGGGGACCGCCAGGCCGGTCGCCAGCAGCGACACGGCCAGGGTGAGCAGCAGTTTCCTTCTGAATCTCAAGGGACGACTCCTTCGATTGCCTGTGCAGGCTGTGGATGGCCGCACGATCTGCCTCGCGGGGATGCCCGGGGCCCGCGGTGATCGCGCGATGCCCGCTACCGGTGGCTCGCCCTGCCCGACTCCGGACCACATCGCGTGGCAATTAGTGTTCTCCTCGGACCAACAAGTGTCAATCGAAGCTCTTCTATCACCTGTCGGGCGCTCGTTCGACGGCATTCCGTCTACAGTCGTCACACCGTCCCTGAAGAGCACGGAGCGCCTGTGGCAAGCCCGTTCGACATCGACGAGATCTATCCCGACGACGGGGACCAGCCGCTCCGGCTGCCCCGGCGGCAGGTCGGCAACTCGCCGCAGGGCGTGGCGGTGACCCTGCTGGCGGATTACACCCTGCGGACTCGTGCCGCGATTCCGTCCGCAGCCATCGTCGCGCTACTCGCGGAGACCGGGGTGAGCGCAGCCGGCGCGCGTACCGCGATCAGCCGGCTGGCCCGTCGCGGCGTCCTGGAGGGCAGCCGACTGGGGCGGCGCAGCTCCTACCGACTCAGCCGCGCGGCCGCTGCCAACCTCTCCGCCGGCGGCCACTGGATCCTCGCCTCGACCAGCTCGACAGTACCCTGGGACGGGTGCTGGACGATCGTCGCGTTCTCGCTGCCACAGGACCGCAGCGCCCAGCGCCGGGCACTTCGTGCCCAACTGCGGTGGCTCGGATACGCGCCGTTGTACGACGGACTGTGGATCTCGCCGGATGAGCTGACCCCTGCCGCTCGTACCCAGCTCGACCAGCTCACCCTCGGTGCCGTCACGGTGTTCCGCGGACGGCAGACCGCGATCGAGTCCGCCATCCACCGCGCGCCGATCGAGGCCTGGGACATCACCGAGATCGGCCGGAGCTACCAGGCGTTCCTTGCGCACTGGACGGCGGTGTTGCCCCGGGTGGTGACCGGGGAGATCGACGGAGCGGCCGCGGTGCGGGCCCGGACCGAGGTGATGGACACCTTCCGGCGTTTCCCCGTCCTCGATCCGCAGTTGCCCCTGGAACTCCTGCCGAAGAACTGGCTCAGGAGGCCGGCGCGGGAGTTGTTCGAGGCCGTCTACGACGGCCTCGCGGCACCTGCCGAGCGGCACGTCCGGGCTGTCGTCTCACGATTCGCCGACCACGAGCCGCCCGGCATCGAGGCCCACACCGCCGCCGACATCCTGGCCGGAGTACGGCCCGAGGTGAGCCCGGCGTAACCGCCGCAGGGCGGATGCGCCTGGTGACGGCGGACCGTTCCGCCGTGGCCCGGCTGGCTGCCGCGTGGTCCGGTCCCGGCGGGTCGCAACCAGTCCGAGGGTGGCCGCCGCCCATCCCTCGGGTGGCCGCGGTCCGACCGGCCGCGGTCCTGTGAGCGATAACAGGGCCGGCGTGGTCGACGCGTGCACGAGGTGCGGCAGGCGTCGCCTGATCCTCACCAGGGCAGCGCGTCGGGACGACGGTGACGAGGCAGGCTTCGGCGGATCCTGAGCTCGGCAGCATCGATACAGGCTTATGTTACGTCTTGACGAACGGCATGTTATCGCTCACCCTCGATATCGAGGAAGGCAGCACCTGTGGCTCACCGGGCGAGCCGCTGTCGCACCTCACGATCACGGCGTTCCCCAGGGCATGCGGACGTCGATCACGCACCCTCGGCAGCGGCGTCAGCCGGCCGGACGACAGGTGCCGGCACGTGCCGGCGCGAGATGCCCGTCCCGGTTCCTCGCCTCAGGAGGATCATGACTTCGTTTTCGGCGCGGGCTCAACCGTCCCCGGTCAGGTCGGCCATCGACACGGTCGACACCGACAGCACCGCTACCAGACCGCGCCGAGCGCGTCGTGATCCACGCCAGATCTCCCGGTCCGTTTCTGGCAAGAGAGTGGCACGTCACCACCACCGTTGCGACCACCACCGTTGCGACCACCACGGAAAAGGAACGACATGAAACCCAAGAGAACTCTGCTGGCGGCGGCGTCCCTCGCCGTCGCACTCACCGCGGGCATGACGGCGGTGCTCGCCCCCACGGCCAGCGGCGCCGGCACGACCCTGAAGGCGGCGGCGGCCGAGAAGGGCCGCTACTTCGGCGCTGCCGTCGCGGGGCAGAAGCTTTCCGACAACGCGTACGTGACGATCCTGAACCGCGAGTTCAAC
>NZ_JBIAKV010000011.1:0-224170 GCF_042872705.1 Micromonospora sp. NPDC005203
CACTCTACAACTACGCTCGCGCCCGCCACAAACAATTACCACCCGGCTGCTTTCGTTTTTCTACACCCCACGTGACCCATGTCTTTTTGTTGGCTCGGGGTGTCCGCATGCCGCGGACACCCCGACTTCCGTAAACCCGAGTCGACCATCGTCGGGCGTCGCCGCGCAGGGTCCGTCGTGGGCGTCGGGCCGCCGGCAGCGGCCGGCGTGGTCGACCCGGGCGTCACAGAACACTCGGGTACGCAGGAACTGCGCGTCCTCCTCGCTCAGCGTGATCTCGCCGAAGTCGGCAACGGCGAGGTGGCCGAGCGAGTCACGCAGCGCCACGGCCAGGGCGTCCGGCGCAGGTCGACGTGCGGCTGCGCCGCCAACGCCTGCTGGCTCGGGCGATACCGCGCGCTCCGCGCCTCGACGTCATCCTGAGCGAGGCGGTGCTGCGCCGGCCGCTGCGCGATCGGGCGGCGATGGCCCGACAACTGGAATCGCTGCTGGTGTCGTCACGGCAGCACAACATCGGCATCCGGGTGCTGCCGCTCGACGCCGGCCTGGTGCGCTGGGCGCAGGCCGGCACCTTCACCATGCTCGACTTCCCGTCCGACGTGCGCGAGCCGGAGCCGACCACGATCTATATGACGGGCCGTGCGGCGCGGTCTACCTTGACAAGACCCACGAGATCGAGATCTACGAGGACGCGTGGCGCTCCCTCGGCGAGCGGACGCTGAGCGCCGACGAGTCCCGTGAGCTGATCGCGGCGATAGCAAAGGAGATGACCGATGGTGCGTGACGGAGTCTGGCGTACGTCGACCCGGTCCGGCGGCGAGGGCAACTGCGTCGAGGTGGCGGGGTTCGCCGACGCGGTCGCCGTACGCGACAGCAAGGACCGGCAGGGGCCAACGCTGACCTTCACCCCCTCGGTCTGGGCCGCCTTCATCGCGTCAACCCGCACACAGCAGTCAAACATCCGCAGCTGAGCGGCTAGCGCCAACTCGTCGCCAGAGATCTTGGAAGATTTCGGCCCCTGGAGGGGCGATTTCCCTCCAAGATCTGCACGAAGTTCGGGTTGGTCGCCCTGCGGTCGTGTTACCCGGGCCCATTGATCAGGAGCGGTGCGGATGACCGGCAGTCACTTGGGTCTCGGACTGGGTGTGCGATGACGCCTAACTGGGGCTGCGGTGGCTAGGCTGACCTGAGCAGGATGGTCCGCTGAGGGGGTGAGCCCGGATGGCCCAGGCGGCGTTCGCGCCGGAGCCGGCGCCGCAGCACACCGAGCCGTCGTTCGACGTGCTGCGGTGGCACGACGAGCCGTGGACCGCGCAGCTCGCCCTCGACCTGTTGCCGGACACCAACGGCCCCAAGGTTGAGGTCCTGAGCGGAAGCGTGATCGTGACACCACATGCCGGGTACGACCATCAGGACGCGGAGCTGGATCTCGCCTACCTTCTCAAGCAGGCGGCCCGTCGCGCGAAGCTGTGGCTCTATCTAGAGACGAACATCGTCTCGAGCGGGGATCTCTTCATTCCGGACATCGTCGTTCTCGATGCTCCTGGCGGCGGTCGAACGACGATGGACATCGGGCACGCCGTGCTTCTCGGGGAGATTGTCTCCCCCGTAAACCGACGCAAGGACATCATCGACCGCCCGCGTGAGTACGCCGCCGCCGGCGTGCCCTTCTTCCTCCGGGTAGACCTGCGCAATCGGGTGCCCACCATCGCGCTGTACGAGCTGACCGAGGGGGAGTACCGGCCGGTGGCTGCCGCTGCGGCCGGGACGCGCTTCGTCATGCGGGAGCCGTTCGAGTTCTCCATCGATCCGGCCGACCTGCTCGGCGAGGAGGCACCCCCGGACTCAATCACCAGCGACTCCTCTGACGACAACGCTTGATCGACACGCTTTCGTTGAGGTCGGGCCGTCCGGGTGCCGCGGATAGCGCGACTTCCTTGAAGGCGAGTCGATCATCGGCGCGCGGCGCCGGGCGGGGTGGAAGCGGCGGAGGGGGAGGGTTGAGGCTCCCAGCGGGTGTTCAGTGACGGTGGGGGAGAATGGCCGCGTGACTTCCCCCCGCGACCTCGTCCTGCTCGGGTCCACCGGTTCGATCGGCACCCAGGCCATCGACATCGTCCGGCGTAACCCGGACCGGTTCCGGGTGGTCGCGGTGGGTGCGGGTGGCGGCAACGTCGAGCTGCTCGCCGCGCAGGCCCTGGAGTTGGGCGTCGAGGCGGTCGGGGTGGCCAAGGCGTCCGCCGCGCAGGATCTGCAACTCGCGTTCTACGCCGAGGCGAGCCGGCGCGGCTGGGCCACCGGCGACTTCAAGCTTCCCAAGATCGTGGCCGGGCCGGACGCCATGACCGAGTTGGCCCAGTGGCCGTGCGACATCGTGCTCAACGGGGTGGTCGGCTCGCTGGGCCTCGCTCCTGCGCTGGCCACGCTGCGGTGTGGTCGTACCCTCGCGTTGGCCAACAAGGAGTCGCTCGTGGCCGGCGGCCCCCTGGTCAGGGGGGCGGTGACGCGGCCGGGGCAGATCGTGCCGGTCGACTCGGAGCACTCGGCGCTGGCCCAGTGCCTGCGCAGCGGGACGCGCGGCGAGGTGCGCCGGTTGATCGTCACGGCCAGCGGCGGCCCGTTCCGGGGACAGCGGCGCGACGAGTTGACGCAGGTCACACCGGAGCAGGCGCTGGCCCACCCGACGTGGAACATGGGGCCGGTCGTCACGATCAACTCGGCGACCATGGTCAACAAGGCGCTTGAGGTGATCGAGGCGCACGAGCTGTTCGACGTGCCGTACGCCGACATCACCGTGATGGTGCACCCGCAATCGGTGATCCACTCGATGGTCGAGTTCGTCGACGGGTCGACGATCGCCCAGGCCAGCCCACCCGACATGCGGCTGCCCATCGCGCTCGGCATCGGCTGGCCGGACCGGGTGCCCGAGGCGGCCACGGCGGTCGACTGGACGGCCGCGCACAGCTGGGAGTTCGCGCCGCTCGACGACGAGGCGTTCCCGGCCGTCGCGCTGGCCAAGGCCGCCGGGGAGGCCGGCCGCTGCCGCCCGGCGATCTACAACGCGGCGAACGAGGAGTGCGTGGCGGCGTTCGTGGCGGGCCGACTGCCGTTCCTCGGCATCGTCGACACCCTGGAACGCGTGTTGGAGGACGCTCCGGACTTCGACGAACCAGGTACCGTCGAGGACGTGCTCGCGGCTGAGTCGTGGGCACGCGCGCACGCGCAGGAGATCATCGCGGGTTCGGTGGAAGGAGCTTGATGTCGTACCTGCTCGGGGTGGTCCTCTTCGCCCTGGCCATCCTCGTCTCGGTGAGTCTGCACGAGGCGGGGCACCTGCTGACCGCCAAGATGTTCGGGATGAAGGTCACCAAGTACTTCGTCGGATTCGGCCCCACCATCTGGTCGTTCCGGCGGGGTGAGACCGAGTACGGCCTCAAGGGCATCCCGCTCGGCGGCTTCTGCAAGATCGTCGGGATGACCCCGCAGGACGACGACGTCGAGCCGGGCGACGAGCCGCGGGTGATGTGGCGCTACCCGGTCTGGAAGCGCACGATCGTGATGGCCGCCGGCTCGATCACGCACTTCGCGCTCGCCCTGGTCACCATCTGGATCCTCGCCGTCTCCGCCGGCCTGCCCAACCCGGACTTTCCCACCACCGACACGGAGGCCCGCAAGGAGCCCGCCGTGATCCAGCTCAGCCAGTGCGTGGTGCCGGAGAACGCGGTGCGGGCGTGCACCTCCACCGACGCGGCCAGCCCGGCGGCCCAGGCGCAACTGCGCAACGGTGACCGGATCACCTCGATCAACGGCACCGCGATCGGCAACTACGGCGACCTGCTCACCACCCTGCGCGCGCTCAAGCCAGGAGAGGCCGCGCAGATCCAGTACGTCCGCGACGGGCAGCCGGGCAGCACCAGCACGACGCTCGCGCAGACCCAGCGCCCGCCGCTGGACGACCCGACCGGTGCCGCCGTGCCGGTGGCCGCGCTCGGCGTCGGGCTCGTCCCCAGCACCCCGACCCGGGTGACGTACGGGCCGGTCGGAGCCTTCGGCGCGACCGCCGACTTCACCGGTGACCTGGCCGTGGGCACCGCACAGGCGCTGCAACGCCTCCCCCAGAAGGTCCCCGCGCTGTGGACCGCGCTCACCGGCGGCGAACGCGACATCGACACCCCGATCAGCGTGGTCGGCGCCAGCCGGCTCGGCGGCGAGGCGGTGGAGAACAACGCCTGGCTGGTCTTCTTCATGCTCTTCGTGTCGCTGAACTTCTTCATCGGCGTGTTCAACCTGCTGCCGCTGCTCCCGGTGGACGGCGGCCACATCGCCATCGCCTGGTTCGAACGGGCCCGCTCGTGGGTCTACGCGCGGATCGGCCGGACCGACCCCGGCCGGGTGGACTACCTCAAACTGATGCCCTTCACGTACGTGGTGATCCTGATCGGTGGCGCGTTCACGCTGCTGACCATCGCCGCGGACGTCGTCAACCCCATCACGCTCTTCTCAAGGTGAGTGCCTGAAGTGACAGCTATCAGTCTCGGTATGCCCGCCGTGCCGCCCCCGCCACTGGCTCCCCGCCGGGCCAGCCGCCAGATCATGGTCGGTTCGGTGCCGGTCGGTGGCGGTGCGCCGGTGTCGGTGCAGTCGATGACCACGACCCTCACCTCCGACATCAACGCCACGCTTCAGCAGATCGCCGAGCTGACCGCGTCCGGTTGCCAGATCGTCCGGGTGGCTGTGCCCTCGCAGGACGACGTCGAGGCGTTGCCCGCGATCGCCAAGAAGTCCCAGATCCCGGTGATCGCCGACATCCACTTCCAACCCAAGTACGTCTTCGCCGCGATCGATGCCGGCTGCGCGGCCGTCCGGGTCAACCCGGGCAACATCCGGCAGTTCGACGACAAGGTCAAGGAGATCGCTCGCGCCGCGGGCGCGGCGGGCGTGCCGATCCGGATCGGCGTCAACGCCGGGTCGCTGGACAAGCGACTGCTGAGCAAGTACGGCAAGGCCACCGCCGAGGCGCTCGTCGAGTCGGCGCTGTGGGAGTGCTCGCTGTTCGAGGAGCACGGTTTCCGCGACATCAAGATCTCGGTCAAGCACAACGACCCGGTCGTGATGATCCGCGCGTACCGGCAGCTCGCCGAGCAGTGCGACTACCCGCTGCACCTCGGTGTCACCGAGGCTGGCCCGTCCTTCCAGGGCACCATCAAGTCGGCGGTCGCCTTCGGCGCCCTACTCGCCGAGGGGATCGGCGACACCATCCGCGTGTCGCTGTCCGCCCCGCCGGTGGAGGAGATCAAGGTCGGCAACCAGATCCTGGAGTCGCTGGGTCTGCGTGAGCGGGGCCTGGAGATCGTCTCGTGCCCGTCCTGCGGTCGCGCCCAGGTGGACGTCTACAAGCTCGCCGAGGAGGTCACCGCCGGCCTGGAAGGGCTGCCGGTGCCGCTGCGGGTCGCCGTGATGGGCTGCGTCGTCAACGGTCCGGGTGAGGCCCGCGAGGCCGACCTGGGCGTCGCCTCCGGCAACGGCAAGGGCCAGATCTTCGTCAAGGGCAAGGTCGTCAAGACCGTCCCCGAGGCGCAGATCGTGGAGACGCTGATCGAGGAGGCGCTGCGGATCGCCGACGAGATGGGCGCCGAGCTTCCCGAGGAACTGCGGGGGCTGGTGACCGGCCCGACCGTGACCGTGCACTGATCTCCGCTGCCTGCCGAAAGCGGCCGCCTCCCCTCGGGGAGACGGCCGCTTTCGTCGCTTGTGGGTGGCGCTTGCCGCGCGCCCCGGCTCACTCGGATTCGGCGAGGATCGCGTACAGCTTGCGCCGGGTCTCGTCGAGCACCTGGGCGGCCCGCTCACGCTGGTCGTCGGTGCCGTTCATCATCACCTGACGCAGGGCGTTCATCGCCTGCGCGCCGGAGTCGCGGATGTCGTGCCAACTGGTCACGGTGCCCTGGGCGACGTCCGCCCACGCCGGGGTCTGCGCCGCCTCGGTGGCCTCGGCCTGACCGGCCTCGGTGACCGTGAACCGCTTCCGCCCGCCACCGGACTCCTCCGTACTGGCGACGATCACACCCTCGTCCTCCAGCAGTTGGAGGGTGGGGTAGATCGAGCCCGGACTCGGCCGCCACGCACCGCCGGTGCGGGAGTCGATCTCCTGGATCATCTCGTAGCCGTGCATCGGCCGCTCGGTGAGCAGAGCCAGCACGGCAGCTCGGACGTTGGGGCGTCGGCCCCGACCCCGGCCACGGCCTCGACCGCCCCAGGGGCCGCCGTGTCCGTGCTCGTGCGGACCGGGCGGGATCGGCGGGAAGCCGAATCCCCGCATCCGGGCCTCGTGCATCTGGTGGTGCTGTCGGTGGAACCGCATCGGGTTCTTCCTTCCGTAGGACTATCGCTGATGCATCAACGATATATCGGCAATGCATCGTCGACAAGTCCCCGGGCGACTGGCGCGGTGCCTGCTCGCCGTGGGGGTGCTCGCCGTGGGGCTGCTCGCCGTGGGCCGCTCGCCGTGGGGGTGCTCGCCCACCCGAGCAGGGAGCTGTGGCACTCCGCTCCGGTTGATGCACTTCTATCCTGGTCTGGGCACTGTGCTCCCGGTCGTACGGTGGGCCGGGCGGACCCGCCCGACCCTCGGGCCGGCCGAGCCGCTGCCGGCCTTGCCACTCGACCGGCGGAGCGGGGGGTCGATCTGGCAGGCTGGTAGGCGTGCTGACGGTGCCGGTACGCCAACTGGGGGAATCGGAGCGCCGCGCGGTCGAGCGTCTACTCGACCATGACCCGTTCGCGGGCGCGCAGGTCGCCGAGCGGATTGCCGCGCGCGGGCTCTCCTGGTGGCGGGCCGAGGGCAGAATCCTGGGGTACGGCGCGCGCCGCAACCTCGAATCGCTGTGCTGGCTCGGTGGCAACCTCACGCCGGTGTTGGCGACCGACGCCGCGGTGGCCGCCTTCGCCGACCTCCTCGCCGGCGAGGAGCGGCTCTGCTCCTCCATCGTCGGTCGAGCCGATGCGGTGCTCGGGCTGTGGGACCGGCTCTCGGACACCTGGGGGCCAGCGCGGGACGTCCGCCCCAACCAGCCACTACTGGCCACCGACACCCTGCCATCCGTACCAGCCGACCCGGAGGTCCGCCAGGTCCGCTCCGGCGAGGTCGATCGGCTCTTCCCAGCCGCGGTGGCCATGTACACCGAGGAGGTCGGCGTCTCCCCGCTGGCCGAGGACGCCGGGCGCAGCTACCGCCGACGGGTCAACGACCTGGTCCGGGCCGGTCGGGCGTACGCCCGCTTCGTCGACGGCAGGGTCGTGTTCAAGGCCGAGTTGGCCGTCGTCACCAAGCGGACAGCGCAGGTCCAGGGCGTCTGGGTGGCACCGGAGTGGCGGGGCCGGGGGATCGCGACGGCCGCCATGGCAGCCGTGGTCCGCGACGCGCTGCTGCGGGTCGCCCCCACGGTCAGCCTGTACGTCAACGACTTCAACCTCCCGGCCCGCCGGGTCTACGAGCGCTGCGGCTTCCAGCCGATCGGCACCCTCGCCACCGTCCTCTTCTGACCCCTGCCGCGTGCGCCCGGGCTGCATGCCGCGTGCCGCCGGGCTGCATGCCGCCCCGTGCCGCCGGGCTGCATGCCGCCCCGTGCCGCCCGGCTGCATGCCGCCGTTGCCGTCGGGCCGCGTGCCGTCGGGCACCTCACCGCTTACCCGCTCGCACCCAACAGGCGGAAACCGCCGCTGGCCGGCACCCCCGGGGTTGCGGGGTGCCGGCCAGCGGTCGGTGTGCTGCGGTGGTGCGGGTGTCAGCTGTTCCAGTACTGGCCAACCAGGTCGGCGGCCTGCTGCTCCCACTGCGCGTACGCGTCCGGGTAGGCCGACACCTGCACGGTCTGCGCGGCCTCGGTCAGGGGCATGTCCTGCCAGCCGTCAACCTGACGCAGGCCCTTGAGGAACGCGGTCGTCGAGTAGGCCGGGTCGGTGATCTGCTCCGGGGTGCCCCAACCCGAGGACGGGCGCTGCTGGAACAGGCCCAGCGAGTCGTGGTCGTTCATGTCGCCGAGGTGGCCCAGGTTCTCCAGCTTCGACTCCTGCAGGCTCGTCGCGATCGAGATGACCGCGGCGCGCTCGGGCAGGCCGGCCTTCTTCGTGGCGGCGATGATCGCCTTGGCGTTGGCGGTCTTCTCGTCGTTGAGGTCGATGTGCGACTGGTCGCCCTGCGTGCCGTGCGGGATCAGCTTGCTGACGTCGGGCTTGTCCGCCTGCACCGCCACCGCGACCGGCTTGGCGTCCACCGGCGTAGCGGCGTGGGCGGCGATCGGACCGGCGAACACACCACCGGCGAAGGCGAGACCAGCAACGGACAGGACGCTCTTACGCATGATCGTGTTCATGGGGGTAGCTCCTTCGG
Source organism: Micromonospora sp. NPDC005203 (assembly GCF_042872705.1). Taxonomy (NCBI): domain Bacteria; kingdom Bacillati; phylum Actinomycetota; class Actinomycetes; order Micromonosporales; family Micromonosporaceae; genus Micromonospora; species Micromonospora sp. NPDC005203. The sequence continues at coordinate 8,390 of NZ_JBIAKV010000011.1, forward strand.
GGGTAGGACACCCCACCACCAAGGGGGGACACGGCGGCAGGGTGTGAGCACCTCGTCCGGCGCTGCGTTGTGCGGGGAAACGTCTTGGGAGGTCGGCACCCGAAGCCCGAGGGCTCGGGGCCATCGGCTGCCGGCGAGCGAGGGCTCGGGCGCCGGGTCCAGGTGTAACGACCGGGGGCCGGGATCATTCCGGGGTCGGCCCATCCGTTGGCACCCGACGGGACAGGGTGCTCGTGCGGTCGCTTCCAGAGGGCTTCAACGATCCGGCGTGGGTCGGCATTCCAACCCCGTTAGGTCAACCCGGCGGGCCGGGGTGCTGACCGGTGGTCCTGCGATCGTCAGGGTGTGTAACGACCCCGGCCCGGCCACCATTCCGACCTGCGGGTGCGTCCGGTCACAACCACCGGGCGGTCAGGCCCGACAAATCACCCAAAACGCCCACCTGGGCGGTACGAACCAGCCTGGCTGGGCATGATCCACTCGTCTGCACGGAAATCGCGCCATCCGGGACGGACTGACACCCCGACTTCACGGAAGCTGTGTCGATCATTATCCGGCTAAGCCTGACGCCCTGTTCAGGGCCGGAAATTCGGTTGAATCTGGGCGTCGTCGCCGCCAGGCTGAAGTCTCCGCCACCCCACGTCCGGAGGACTTCCATGCGCCTGCTCCGTGATCTGTGGGGCACCTCGGCACGTCGGATGACGGTCGTGGCCGTCCTGATCGTGCTCGGCGCCGCCGGCCAGGCGGGCGCTTCGGCGCTGGCCGGTGCGGTCCTGGTGCACCGGTCGTCCGGTTTCTTCGCCGTGCTGGCCGCGGCGCTGGTCGCGGTGGTGCTCAGCGACCTCGCGGTGAGCCTGCTGATGGCCGGCGTGACCGCGGACTGGTCCGCCGACGTACGCCGCCGGCTCTGCCGGGTCGCGCTCGGGCAGGACCTGCCCACCCTGGAGACCACCCCGGTGGGTGAGCTGCTCGACCGGATCGACGGGGACGTCTACCAGGTGGCTTCGGCGATCCGAAACCAGGGCACCCGGCTCGCCCAGGGACTCTGCGTCGGCCTGTTGTCGATGATCGTGGCGGTGGCCGTGTGGTGGCCGGCCGGAGTCGCGATGCTGCTGCTCACGGTGCTGCTCGCCGCCGGCCTACGGCGGCCCACGGCGCGGATCGCCCCGGCCCGCATGCGCGAGGAGGAGGCGTGGTCCGACCTGGCCGCCGTGATGGAGGAGGCGGTGCACGGCCAGGACGACGTACGCACCAGCCTGGCCCGGCCGTACGTGCTGCGGCTCTACGCCCGGCGGGCCGCCGCCGTGTTGTCCCGGGGCAGCCTGGTCTGGGTGTTGTCCGCCCGGGTGGCCGCGGCCGCCACCGCGACGATCCGCGGCGGCATCGGCGCGGTGGTGCTCGGCGGGGCCTGGGCGTTGGCCACCGGCCGGATCGACGCCGCCCGGCTCACCGCCATCTGGCTGCTCGCCCTGGCCTTCGGGGCCACCGCGGAACACGTCAGCCGCATGGTGCCGGAGATCCAGGAGGCGCTGGGCGCATGGGCGCGGGTGCGCCTGCTGCACAGGGCCCGGCAGGAGCCCGTCGGCGGCGCCAGCCCGACCGAGGGTGACCTCCGCATCCGCGACCTGACCTTCGAGTACGAGGTGAGTGGCCCCGAGGGCGGCCGGGGGGCCGCGTTGCGCGGGCTCAGCCTCACCTTCGCGCGCGGACGCTCGTACGCGCTCATCGGGCGGACCGGTTCGGGCAAGTCGACGCTGGCGAAGGTGCTCACCAGGGCGGTCGACGTGCCGTCGGGCACGGTCTTCCTCGGTGGCACCGACCTCTGCGACCTCGACGTCGAGCAGCTGCGCCGCTGGGTGGCGCTGGTGCCGCAGCGCACCGAGATCCTGGCCGGCACTCTCGCGGAAAACGTGGCGCTCTACGACCCGGAGCTGCTCGACGCCGCGGCGAAGGCGCTTGACGAGTTGGGCCTGGCCGGCTGGATCGCCGAGTTGCCGGACGGGTTGGCGACCCGGCTCGGGGAGGGCGGGCACGTGCTCTCCGCGGGCCAGGAGCAGCTGGTGGCGTTCGCCCGGATCCTGGTCCGTGACCCGCATGTGGTGATCCTCGACGAGGCCACCGCGCGTCTGGATCCGGTGACCGAGGCGCGGGTGCAGCGGGCCACCGAACGACTGCTGCGCGACCGGATCGGCATCGTCATCGCGCACCGGCTCTCCTCCGTGCGCCGCTGTGACGAGGTGGTGGTGCTGGCCGACGGCGCGGTGGTCGAGTCCGGCCCACTGGAGACGTCGACGCGTTTCGCCGAGCTGCTGGCGACCAGTCACGCCGCCGCGTACGCCGCGGTGGCACCGATGGGCCGTGCCGGCGCGGGCACCGACCTGCTGGTCGGCCCCGATCCGGCCGATGCCTGGCCGAGCGAACCGCCGACGACCGGTGCCGTCCCGAAGGCCGGGTCGATCGCCGGTCAGATCGAGCAGGTCACGCCGGCCGCGCAGGTCGGGCCGACGCGGGCCGACCCGCCGCCGCTGCCGCCCGGGCCACCGGCCCGGACACTGCGGGAGATCTTCCGGCTCTGCACCAACGATCCCCGGTACGGGCTGGCCGCGATCGGGTTGTTCCTCGGGCTCAGCCTGCTGGGGCTGGACGGCCCGGTGCTGCCCTGGCTCTGGGCCGACCTGGTCGACGGGACCGGCAACCCGTACCTGCCGGCGGTCGGGATCGTGGCCGGGCTGCTGATCACCCTGCCGCTGCCGTTCTACACCCACGTCTGGTTCCCGCAGTGGTGGGTGCGGCAGATGCTGCGGATCGGCCTGCGCCTGGTGCACGGTCAGACCGGGCCGCGCCGGGTCAGCTCGCACACCCCGGCGGAGGTCGTGGCGCAGGGCGGCGACACCGAGCGGGTGGTCCAGCTCGCCGACAACGTGCTGGACCAAGCCGTCGCGCTGGGCCTGGTGGTCGCCATGACGGCGGTCACCGGCAGCGTCGTACCGGGGCTGTTCTTCCTCGGCACGATGGTGGTCTCCGGGCTGGCCGCGACGCTGTTCGGGCCGAAACTCGAACGTGCGGCCCAGGCGACGGTGGCGGCGCGGGCCTCCTTCGCCACGGCTCTGGTCTCCGCGCTCTCCGCGGCGCGGACGGTGAAGCTCGCCGGCGCGACCACGGCGGTGCTGCGCCACCTGGCGGGTCTGGACGTGCTGCGCAGCGACCGGCAGCGGCGGGAGATCTCGGTGCAGGTGTGGGCGCGTTCCACGCCGTCGATGGCCAGTGGGCTGTTGCCGATCGGCGCGTGGGCGCTCTACCTGAGCGGCTCGCTCTCCGCCGGGGCGGTGCTGGTGGCCGTCTCCACGTTGGGCGCGGCACGCTGGTTCGCCTGGACCACCGCGTCGTTGATCTCCCAGCTACCGTCGGCGCGGGTCTGGACGCGGCGCACGGTGGCGATGACCGGGGTGAGTACGTACTCCGCGGGGGTTGCCGCGGTCGACCTGGCGGCCGGGACGGCGCCCGCGCCGACACCCGCGCCGCGACATCCGCTGCGACGGTTGGAGTTGCGCGGTTTCGGGGTGGTGCACTCCGACGGCACGGTGGCCGTCCGCGACGTGGACCTGACCGTGCGGCGGGGGCAGTTGGTGCTTGTCGTCGGGCCGGTGGGGTCGGGCAAGTCCTCGCTGCTGCGAGGGCTGGCCGGGATCGTGCACCACACCGGGGAGCTGGCCTGGAACGGTGACCCGGTCACCGAGCCGGAGCTGTTCCTGCGCCCCAACCAGGTCGGCTACGTCGGCCAGTTGCCCCGGGTGCTGTCCGGCACGGTCGCGGACAACATCGCGCTCGGACACCAGGTGGACGCGGCCGGCGCGGTCAGCACCGCCCAGCTCGACCACGACCTGGCCGCCGCCGGCGGTGGGCTGGGTCTGCTCATCGGGCACAAGGGCACCCGGCTCTCCGGCGGGCAGTTGCAGCGGTTGGCGCTGGCCCGGGCGCTGGCGCCGCGTACCGAACTGTTGGTCGCCGACGACGTGTCGTCGGCGCTGGACGTCACCACCGAGTTGGCGTTGTGGCAGGCGTTGCGCGGACACGGGGTGACGGTGGTCGGCTCGACCGCGAAGCGCGCCGCGCTGGTCCGCGCCGACCACGTGGTGGTGCTGATCGGTGGCACCGTGGCGGCGCAGGGCAGCTGGCAGGACCTGGAGGGGAACTGGTCGCACCTGGCGGGCTGACCGCCTCGGACGGCTGCCGGTCCCGGCAGCCGTCCGAGGCGGCGGGGATCAGGCGCGGGCGTACTGCGGCGGCCCGGAGTAGGCGACACCGAGCTTGGCGGCGGCCCGGCGCGGCCAGTACGGGTCGCGCAGCAACTCCCGGCCGAGCAGCACCAGGTCGGCCTCGCCGCCCGCGATGATCTGCTCGGCGTGCTCGGGCTCGACGATCAGGCCCACCGCGCCGGTGGGAACGCCGGCCTCGCGGCGGATCTGGGCGGCCAGCGGCACCTGGTAGCCGGGGCCGAGCGGGATGCGCTGGTCCGTGCTGACGCCACCGGAGGAGGCGTCGACCAGGTCGACGCCGACGCCGGCCAGTTCACCGGCGAGCACCACGCTGTCCTCGATCGTCCAACCGCTCTCGACCCAGTCGGTGGCGGAGATGCGGGTCAGCACCGGCACGTCCTCGCCGACCGCGGCGCGTACCGCGCGGGCCACCTCCAGGGTGAGTCGCATCCGGGCGGCCCGGTCGCCGCCGTAGCCGTCGGTGCGGTGGTTGGTCAGCGGCGAGAGGAACTCGTTGAGCAGGTAACCGTGCGCGGCGTGGATCTCCACGGCCGCGAAGCCGGCGGCCAGCGCGCGTTCGGCGGCCGTCGCGAACGCCTCGACCACGCCGGTGATGCCGGCCTCGTCGAGGGCGGTCGGCGTCCGGTAGCCGGCGGTGAACGGCTCCGAGCCGGGCGCGGTGGGCGTCCAGCCGCCCTCGGCGTCCGGCACCCCGCCGCGCTCCGGCGCCCACGGCCGGTAGGTGGAGGCCTTGAAGCCGGCGTGCGCGAGCTGCACGGCCGGCACCGCGCCGTGGGCGGCGACGAACGCGGTCACCGGTCGCCACGCGTCGACGTGCGCGCCGGACCACAGCCCGGTGTCCTGCGGGCTGATCCGGCCCTCGGGGAGCACGGCGGTCGCCTCGGTCAGCACCAGCCCGGCGCCGCCGACCGCGCGGCTGCCCAGGTGGATCAGGTGCCAGTCGGTCGGCAGACCGTCCGGGCCGGCAGAGTACTGGCACATCGGCGCCATGGCGACCCGGTTGGGCAGGGTGACGGCGCGCAACGCCAGGGGAGTGAACAGGGAACTCATGGGGCCATCCTCTCCGAGACGGCGACAGGCCCCCCGGGGGAGGGCCTGTCGTCGTCGGTGTGCTCTGGTCAGGCGGGAACTGGAGTCAGCTCGGGCCGGGTCTCCGCGACCGGCTCCGGGTCGATCAGGTCGCGACGACCGGCGGACTCGTACGCGGCCCGGTCGAGGGTGCCCTCGCGGGCGGCGACCACGGTCGGCACCAGGGCCTGCCCGGCCACGTTGGTGGCGGTGCGGATCATGTCCAGGATCGGGTCGATGGCCAGCAGCAGTCCGGCGCCCGCCAGCGGCAGGCCCAGCGTGCTGAGGGTCAGGGTGAGCATCACGATCGCGCCGGTCAGGCCGGCGGTGGCCGCCGAGCCGACCACCGAGACGAAGGCGATCAGCAGGTAGTCGGTGACGCCGAGGTGCACACCGAAGACCTGGGCCACGAAGATCGCGGCGAGTGCGGGGTAGATGGCGGCGCAACCGTCCATCTTCGTGGTGGCGCCGAAGGGCACCGCGAACGAGGCGTACTCGCGGGGCACGCCGAGCCGCTCGACGGAGCGCTGCGTCACCGGCATGGTGCCGACCGAGGAGCGGGACACGAAGGCCAGCTCGATCGCCGGCCAGGCGCCGGCGAAGAAGCGCAGCGGGTTGAGGCGGCCGGCGAGGATCAGCACCAGCGGGTAGACCACGAACAGCACGATGGCGCAGCCGACGTAGACGGCGGTGGTGAACTTCGCGAGGGGGGCCAGCAGGTCCCAGCCGTACGAGGCGACGGCGTTGCCGATCAGGCCGAGGGTGCCGATCGGGGCGAGGCGGATGACCCACCAGAGCGCCTTCTGGACGATCTCCAGCAGGGAGCGGTTCAGCGCGACGAACGGTTCGGCGGCGTCGCCGACCAGCAGGGCCGCCGCACCCACGACCAGGGCGAGGAAGACGATCTGCAGGACGTTGCCCTCGACGAACGCGCCGACCGGGTTGGTGGGCACGATGCCGGTGAGGAAGTCGGTCCACGAGCCGGTGTTCTTCGGCGGTGTCGCGCCACCCACGTCGAGGGACACGCCCTTACCCGGGTTGGTGAGCAGGCCGATGCCGATGCCGATGCTCACCGCGATCAGCGCGGTGATGCCGAACCACATCAGGGTCTTGAGCGCGAGCCGCGCGGCGTTGGCCACACCGCGCAGGCTGACCACGCTGACCACGATGGCGGTGAAGACCAGCGGCGGTACGGCCAGCTTGAGCAGCTGGATGAAGAGGCCACCGACGGTGTGCAGGGTGCTGGTCAGCCAGCTCAGGTCGTTGGCGCGGGCCAGGAAGCCCAGCGCGACGCCGAGCACGAGGCCGAGCAGGATCTGCACGGAGAAGGGAATCTTGCGCAGGCTGAAGGGCATGAGGAATCTATCCAATTGTCCGGTCTGATCGGGGGCAGGCGTGGAAACGCAGCTAGCCCGGACAGATGCCACTGGCCTGTAGTCGGAGATCGACATACAGGCGGACAGTGAGGCCCCAGACATTGGTCATTGCTAGGCGAGAGTACGCCGCTGGTCGGGTGTCGCAAGGAGCGGTCGACGTGAGGATCCTTACAGGGAGCTCGCCTGTCGGTGCTTCAGGGCCAGTACGGTGGCGGTGGCGAGACCCCAGGCGGCCAGCAGCACCAGAACCAGCCGCTCCAGCACACCCACCACCGCGCCCCGGCCGACGACGAGCATGGCCAGCCCGACCGTCGCGCAGAGCGGCAGGGCCAGCGCGGCGGTCACGCCGGCCAGTCGACGCACCGCCGGGGCAGCCGACCCGGACACGGCGAGCGCGAGCATCGCGAAGACCACCGACGCGGTGGCCGCGATGCTCGCTCCGCCGTGCACCAGATCAGCGGTCGTGGCTCGCTCGAACGGCGGCAACGGACAGCCGGCGGAGCAGGTCACCGCCCCGGACACCGCCGTGAACACGGCACCGGTGGCGAGCAGCGCCGGCGCCGCCGCCCACACCCCGGGAGGCAGCGCGGCACCGAGCAACAGCAACGCGGCGGCCAGGGCGAGGACCCCGATCCGGTACGTCGCGGCGTGTCCACTGCCGGCGATGCCGGCCTCGCTGACGTACCCGGTGAGACCGGGACCGGGACCGGCGACCACGGCGACCGTCACCGCCACCGCACCGCCCAGCGCGCAACCCGCCGCAGCGGAACCGGCGGCCCGACGGGCGACGTCCGCGCCGACCCTCGGCGCGGACGTGGTGCCGGAACGACCCGGCTCAGCCACGCCCGTGTGGCGTGTGCCAGCCCGACTCGTCCGGCCCGAGCGGCACGATGCCACCGGGGTTGATCTCCCGGTGGGTGCCGTAGTAGTGCCGCTTGATGTGGTCGAAGTCGACCGTCTCGCCGAAGCCGGGGGTCTGGAACAGGTCCCGGGCGTACGCCCACAGGACCGGCATCTCGGTCAGCTTCTGCCGGTTGCACTTGAAGTGCCCGTGGTACGCGGCGTCGAAGCGGACAAGCGTCGTGAACAGCCGCACGTCCGCCTCGGTGATCGCGTCACCCATCAGGTACCGCTGCCCGGCCAACCGCTCGGAGAGCGCGTCCAGCCGGGCGAAGAGTGTCCGGAACGCCTCGTCGTACGCCTCCTGGGAGGTGGCGAACCCGCACCGGTAGACGCCGTTGTTGACGTCGGTGTGGATCTCCGCCATCAGCGCGTCCATCTCGGGGCGCAGCGCGACCGGGTACAGGTCCGGTGCGTCGGGCGCGTGCAGCGACCGCCACTCGGTGGAGAAGTCGAGGGTGAGCTGCGGGTAGTCGTTGGTGACCACCCGGCCGGTCCGGGTGTCGACCAGCGCCGGCACGGTCACCCGGCCGGTGTAGTCCGGGTCGGTGGCCAGGTACGCCTCGGAGAGGAAACTCACGCCGAGGACCGGGTCGAAGCCGTCCGGGTCGAGGGCGAAAGCCCAGCCCCGTTCGTCGCGGATCGGGTCGACGGTGCCCAGCGAGATCGCCTCGTCCAGCCCGAGCAGGCCCCGCACGATCCTCGCCCGGTGCGCCCACGGGCAGGCCCGGCACCAGATTAGCCGGTAGCGGCCGGCCTCCAGGGGCCAGCGGTCCTGCTCGTCCGGGCCGCCGCCGGGCGGGGAGGTCGAGTCGGCGGTGACCCGACCGGTGAACCGGTTGGGTTGGCGGACGAACGCGCCGCCGCCGCTGGTCTCTGCGCTGAACTGGGCCCGGGCCATGCCGTCAACCTATCCGTTGCCCGCGCGGATATCCTGGCGGCCGGCAGCCCCCGCGACCCGGTGGGCGTGCCCCACCCCCGCCGTCTGCACCCCGAAGGACTCGCGATGACCGTGGCATACCTGGTGGCCGGTGTCCGCACCCCGATCGGCCGGTACGCGGGCGCGCTGGCCGCCGTCCGTCCCGACGACCTGGCCGCGCACGTGATCCGTGAACTGGTCGCCCGGCACCCGTCGGTGGACTGGGCGCGAGTGGACGACGTCGTGCTCGGCTGCGCCAACCAGGCCGGCGAGGACAACCGCAACGTGGCCCGGATGGCGGCGCTGCTCGCCGGCCTGCCCGAGGAGGTGCCGGGCAGCACCGTCAACCGGCTCTGCGGCTCGGGCCTGGACGCCCTCGCCACCGCCGCCCGGGCCATCATCGCCGGCGACGCCGAGTTGATGATCGCCGGTGGGGTGGAGAGCATGAGCCGGGCGCCGTTCGTCATGCCCAAGGCGACGTCGGCGTACTCCCGCTCGGCCGAGGTGTACGACACCACCCTGGGCTGGCGGCTGGTCAACCCGAAGATGCGCGACGGGTGGGGGGTCGACTCGATGCCGGAGACGGCGGAGAACGTGGCCGCCGAGTACGGCGTCAGCCGGGCCGAGCAGGACGCCTTCGCGTACCGCTCGCAGCAGCGCGCGGCCAGGGCGCAGGTCGACGGCCGGTTCGCCGAGGAGATCGTCGCGGTGTCCGTGCCGGCCGGTCGGCGCGAAACCCGGCTGGTCGAGGTCGACGAGCACCCCCGGGAGACCACGCTTGCGAAGTTGGCGGCGCTGCCCACCCCGTTCCGCGACGGCGGCACGGTCACCGCGGGCAACTCCTCGGGCGTCAACGACGGCGCGGTCGCGCTGCTGGTGGCCAGCGAGGCGGCGGTGTCCCGGTACGGCCTCACCCCGCTGGCCCGGATCGTCGGTGCGGCGGCGGCCGGCGTGCCGCCCCGGATCATGGGGATCGGCCCGGTGCCGGCCACCCGCAAGCTGCTCGACCGCGTCGGCGTCGAGATGGGCGCGGTGGACGTGGTGGAGCTGAACGAGGCGTTCGCCGCGCAGTCCGTGGCGGTGCTGCGGGAGTTGGGTCTGCCCGTGGACGCCGACCACGTCAACCCGAACGGTGGGGCCATCGCACTGGGACACCCGCTCGGCGCCAGCGGCGCGCGGCTGGCGCTGACGGCCGCGTTGGAGCTGCGCCGCCGCGGTGGCCGCCGGGCTCTGGCCACCATGTGCATCGGCGTCGGCCAAGGCATCTCGCTGATGCTGGAGTCAGCCGCCTAGAGTGGTGCACACCACACGACCCGCGGGTCGGCCGGTGCTCGCGCACGCCCGTCGACGCCGGTGCCGTCCCGCGCCGCGGCGATGAGTTGGGGAGCACGCTGATGCCGGATGGACTGCCGACCGAGATCGATCTGACCAGGCCGAGCGCGGCCCGGGTGTACGACTATTTCCTGGGCGGGGCGCACAACTTCGAGATCGACAGGCAACTGGCCGAGCAGATCGCCAGCATGACCCCGAATCTCGCCGCCACCATGCGCGCCGGCCGGGAGTTCCTGCGCCGGGCCGTCCGGGTGCTGCTCGACGCCGGCATCGACCAGTTCCTCGACATCGGCTCCGGAATTCCCACCGTGGGCAACGTGCACGAGGTGGCCCAGGGGGTCAACCCGAAAGCCCGTGTGGTGTACGTCGACATCGACCCGGTGGCCGTTGCGCACAGCCGGGAACTGCTCGCCGGCAACGAGCTGACCGGGGTCATCCACGCCGACCTGCGCGAGCCGGAGCGGATCCTCGCCGAGACCCGGCAGCTCGGGCTGATCGACTTCAACCGGCCGATGGGCATCCTGCTGGCCGGGGTGGTGCACTTCATCCCGGACGGCGACCGGCCCGAGGAGATCCTGGCCGCCCTGCGGGCCGCCGCCGCGCCGGGCAGCTTCCTGGTCGTCTCGCACTCCACCTTCGAGGACCAGCCACAGGAGATGCTGGACGCCCAGCGCCTCTCCGCCCGTACCGCCACGGAGATCACCCTGCGCTCCCGCGCGCAGGTCACCGGCTTCTTCGGCGACTGGACCGTCCTGGAGCCGGGTGTGGTGCACATGCCGCTCTGGCGCCCGGACTCACCGTCCGACGTGGACGAGCGCCCGGAGCGGTTCGGCGCCTTCGGCGGCGTCGCCCGGTACGACCAGCCCGCCGGCTGATCGACATGACCGCCGCCCCGGATCCTGTCGGCCGGGCCGAAGCCCAGGGGTACGCCGCCGACTGGGCCCGCGCGATCCGCCGTCTCGGTTTCGTGCCACTCAGCGTGGCCGAGACCGAGCGGCTGCTGCTGGCGCACACGATCCGGCTGGCGCGGGCGCTCCGGGCGGAACCGTTCAGTGCCGACCCGGCGGAGGAGGTCGGCCGGGCGCTTGTCGAGGCGCACCTCACCGCACCGCAGGCCCTGGACTGGACGCTGCGCGCCCTCGGTACGGACTTCCCGGGCCGCGTGCTCCCCACCGACGACCGGCCGGCGAACCTGGCCGAGCGGATCGCCGCGCTACAGGGCGGACTGGCGGCCGGGTTCGCACGCGCGCTGCGCGACCGCACCTTCAGCCAGCAGGAGCAGATCGCCCGCTCCGCCTGGCAGGCACGTGACCGGGTCGAGCAGGCACTGCGCGACAGCGAGGCCCGTTTCCGGGCGGTCTTCAGCGGCGCCGCGATCGGCATCGGCATCGCCGGTGTGGACGGCCAGATCATCGATGTCAACCAGGCGTTCGCCGACATGCTCGGCTACTCGATCGGGGAGTTGCGCGGCAGCAACGTGGCGGCGCTGTTTCACCCCGACGACGCCGCCGGGATGTGGGAGCTGTACGAGGAGCTGATCGACGGCAAGCACGACAGCGCCCGGGTGGAGAAGCGCTATCACCGCAAGGACGGCAGCGTGGTCTGGACGGATCTGGCCGTGTCGCTGATCCGGCACGGCGACGGGCGTCCCCGGTTCACCGTCGCGATGGTCGAGGACATCACCCAGCGGTACGAACTCCAGCAGCGGCTACGCTTCCAGGCGCTGCACGACCCGCTGACTGGACTGCCCAACCGGACGTTGTTCTTCGAGACGCTGGGCCGGGTCCTCGACGCCGCGGGCGCCGGGCGGCGGGTCGGGGTGTGCTTCCTCGACCTGGACGGCTTCAAGGCGATCAACGACAGCCTCGGCCACGACCTCGGCGACCGGCTGCTGGTGATGATCGCCCGCAGGCTGGCCGCGTGCGTGGCCGACCATGGCCACCTGGTCGCCCGGATGGGTGGCGACGAGTTCGTGATCCTGGTCGACGGCGGAGACGACATCGACGACGCGGTTGCCGTCGCGGAGTCCGCGTTGGCCGCCGTTGCGGCCCCGGTGCACGTCGGCGACCACCAGCTGACCGTGTCGGCCAGCGTGGGCATCGTCCAGTGCCCGGCGGCGGAGACCACCGCGTCCGAGCTGATGAAGGCGGCGGACACCACGCTCTACTGGGCCAAGGGGGCGGGCCGGGGCCGCTGGGCGGTCTACGACCCGGAGCGCAGTGCCCGGGACATCGCGCGGTCGGCACTCGTCGCCGGGCTGCCCGCCGCTCTGGACCGGGGCGAGTTCGTGCTGCACTACCAGCCGATCGTGTCGCTGCTGGAGGGCACCATGCTCGCGGTGGAGGCGTTGGTCCGGTGGGAGCACCCGGAGTTGGGCCTGATCGGCCCGGACCGGTTCATCGGCCTGGCCGAGGAGACCGGCCTCATCGTCCGGCTCGGCGAGTGGGTGCTGCGGCGGGCCTGTCATGACGCCGAGCGGTGGCGGCGGGAGTTCCCCGACGCCCGGCTGGTGGTCAGCGTCAACCTGGCCGCACGGCAGGCCGACGACCCGGCGATCGTGGACACGGTTGCCGACGCGCTGCACAGCACCGGGCTGCCTGCCGACCTGCTCCAGCTGGAGCTGACCGAGAGCGCCGTGATGGGCAGCGCCGGTGAGCCCCTGCGCAGCCTGTACCGGCTCGCCGCGCTCGGCGTCCGGCTGGCCGTGGACGACTTCGGCACCGGTTACTCGAACCTCGCGTACCTGCGGCGATTGCCGATCCACTCGCTGAAACTCGCCGGCCCGTTCGTGGAGGGCATCCGCGCCGACGGGACCGACGTCGTGGCCGACCACCGCGACGAACGGATCGTCGACGCGTTGGTCCGGTTGGCGCACGCCCTGGAGCTGTGGGTCACCGCCGAGGCGGTCGAGACCGGGGTGCAGGCCGAACGGCTACGGGCGCTGCGCTGCGACACCGGGCAGGGCCGATACTTTGGCGCCCCGGTCCCGGCCGACGCGATCACCGCCCGGCTGCGGGGCGGGGCGGCGTGAGCGGGAATCGGCTCGGATGGCGGCGATGGAAGGTGACGGCGTGGACCTGACAGATTCACAGACGGCGGTGACCGTGGTGGCCGGGCTGGCCATCCTGGCCGGGCTGGCCGGCGTGGTGGTGCCCGGTCTGCCGGCGCTACCGCTGTGCTGGGGCGGCGTACTGGTCTGGGCGATCTTCGGCGGTGCCGGCACCGGTGGTTGGGCGGTGTTCGCCGCCGCCACGGTCGTCGCGGCCGGCGGCACCGTGATCAAGTACGCGTGGCCGGGCCGGAACCTGAAGAACACCGGCGTGCCGATGTCCACGCTGCTCGCCGGCGGGGTGCTCGGCGTCATCGGGTTCTTCGTGGTGCCGGTCGTCGGGCTGGTGATCGGCTTCGTCGCCGGGGTGTGGGCGGCGGAGCGGCTGCGGCTGGGCAACAACCGGCTCGCCTGGCCGTCCACCGTGCAGGCCATCAAGGCGGTCGGCCTGTCGATGCTCGTGGAGTTCCTGGCCGGCCTCCTGGTAGCGGCCCTCTGGGTAGCGGGCCTCCTCCTAACCTGACCGCCCCGCCCCGCCCCTGACCTGCCCGCCCCGACCTGCCCGCCCCTGACCCGCCCCCGCGATCTTGCACTTTCTGCCCCGATCTATAGGGCGTAACCGCTGAAATCGGCGACAGAAACTGCAAGATCGGCGCGGGGGAGCGCGCGGGAGCGCGGGGAGCGCGGGGAGCGCGCGGGGGAGCGCGCGGGAGCGCGGGGAGCGCGGGGAGCGCGCGGGGCGCGGGGGAGCGCGGGGCGCGGGGCACTTGTCGGGTACGGCGATGAGCCGTACGTGAGAGAGAGGTGTGCCCCGCGCCGCGGTCCGGGCGGTCCGAGTGCCCGGGGAGTGGCCCTGGCGATCGGGCCTGGTCACAGGGTCAAGGATGCGGGTCAGAGCGGCCGGACGGCAACGCAATTAGCCGTCCGCCGGTGAGATTGCCACCCCGGACGTATTGACCGCCTTGATCAGCCGGGACGACACTTTGCGCACTCGCACGCGGAACCACCTCAGGGAGGTGTGCAGTGGCCACGACGCCCGTGCCGACCGCCGAGCAACCGATGGACGACGACGCCCGACGGCTCGCCGAACTCGGCTACAAACAGGAGCTGCGCCGCAAGTGGAGTGGCTTCTCCAACTTCGCCATCTCGTTCTCGATCATCTCGATCCTGGCCGGCTGCTTCACCACCTTCGGTCAGGCGTGGAACAACGGTGGGCCGGTCGCCATCTCCTGGGGTTGGCCGCTGATCTCGCTGTTCATTCTGATCATCGGCTTCTGCATGGCGGAGCTGGTGTCGGCGTACCCGACCGCGGGCGGGATCTACTGGTGGGCGGCCACCATGGGGCGCCCGGTGCACGGCTGGTTCACCGGCTGGCTGAACCTCATCGGTCTGGTGGCGGTCACCGCCTCGGTCGACTACGGCTGCGCGACGTTCCTCAACCTCACCCTGTCGGCGCTCTTCGACGGGTGGGCCGGGACGCTGCGGCAGGCGTTCATCCTCTTCGTGATCATCCTGGTGCTGCACGGGCTGATCAACATCTTCGGGCACCGGATCATCGACGTACTCCAGAACGTTTCGGTCTGGTGGCACGTGGCCGGCGCGGCCGTCGTGGTGGCCATCCTGGTCTTCGTCCCGGACAACCACCAGAGCTTCCAGTTCGTGTTCACCGAGCGGTTCAACAACTCCGGCTTCGGTGACGGGGACGTCGGTGGGCTGACGTTCTGGTTCTACGTGCTGCCGCTGGGCTTCCTGCTGACCCAGTACACGATCACCGGCTTCGACGCCTGCGCGCACGTCTCCGAGGAGACCCGGGGCGCGTCGCAGGCCGCCGCCCGCGGGCTCTGGCAGTCGATCTTCTATTCGGCGGTCGGCGGGTGGATCCTGCTGCTGGCGTTCCTCTTCGCGGCCACCGACGTCGAGGCGGTCAACGCGGCCGGCGGGTTCTCCGGCGCCATCTTCGAGTCGGCGCTGACCCCCGTCTTCTTCAAGATCGTCATCATCATCTCGACCATCGGGCAGTTCTTCTGCGGCATGAGCTGCGTGACGTCGATGAGTCGGATGGCGTACGCGTTCAGCCGGGACCGGGCGGTGCCGGGATGGCGGCTCTGGTCGAGGGTCGACCGCAACGGCACCCCGGTCAACGCGATCATCGGCGCCACCCTGGCCGGCCTGGTGCTGACTTTGCCGGCGCTCTACGAGAGCTCGGCCGGCATCCCGATCGCGTTCTACGCGGTGGTCTCCGTGGCGGTGCTCGGGCTGTACCTGTCCTTCCTCATCCCGATCGCGCTGCGGCTGCGGATGGGCGACCGGTTCGTGCCCGGCCCGTGGACGCTGGGCCGCAAGTACAAGCTGCTCGGCTGGATCGCGGTGATCGAGATCGCGATCATCGCCGTCTACTTCGTGCTGCCGATCGTGCCCGCCGGGGTGCCCGGCAACGACGGGTTCACCTGGTCGGCGGTGAACTACGCGCCGCTCGCCGTCGGCGGGGTGCTGCTGGTGGTCGCCGTCTGGTGGTACGCCTCGGCCCGGAAGTGGTTCGCCGGCCCAATCCGTACCGTCGAGGAGCCGGCGCCCAGGTCCGAGCCGGCGGTGGTCGACGGCTCCGAATGACCGTGTCCCGCCGGGGTCAGGGCCGCCCGGTGTCCGCGAGACGGGCTCGGACACGACCGGCGGGCGGTGGCTGCCGCTCGCCGGTCGTGAACCGGAGGATGCGATCGTCCTGCGGCCCCGGGGTGCCATTGCCGTCGCGGTTGCTGGTGGCCACCCAGAGGGAGCCGTCCGGGGCCACCTCGACGGTACGGAGCCGGCCGTAGGCGCCCACCAGTTCGGCGGACGGTGTGCCGACCGTCCCGGCGGGGCCGATCGGGACGGCCCACAGCCGGGCTCCCCGCAGCGCGGCGACGAACAGGGTGCCGCCCGCGAAGGCGGCGCCACTCGGCGACGCCTGCGCCGGGGGCCAGACGACCACCGGGGCACGGAACCGGGGATCGCCGCTCGGGCCCTCCACGACCGGCCAGCCGTAGTTGCCGCCCGCGCCGATCCGGTTCACCTCGTCCCAGGCGTTCTGACCGAACTCGGTGGCGAACAGTCGGCCCCGCGCGTCCCAGGCCAGACCCTGCACGTTGCGGTGGCCATAGCTGAACACCGGAGAACCGGGGAAGGGGTTGCCCGCCGGGATGCCCCCGTTCGGCCGGATCCGCAGGATCTTGCCGTTGCGGCTGGCCAGGTTCTGCGCGTTGGCGGGGACGCCCGCGTCACCGATGCCGGCATAGAGCAGGCCGTCCGGGCCGAAGGCGATCCGGCCGCCGTTGTGGACGGACGCCCGCGCGAGACCGCTGAGGATCACCTGCTGGGTCTGCGGCGCGCTGAACCGGAACCGCGTGATCCGGATGTCCGTGGCGGTGGTGAAGCAGACATAGACCCACCGGTCCAGGGGGTACCGGGGGGAGATCGCCAGGCCGAGCAGGCCCCCCTCACCACCGGCGACCACGCCGGGGATCTGGGCGACCTGCACGGGCGGCTGGCCCGGTCGTATCCGCAACACGCTGCCCTGGTCGCGCTGCGTCACCAGGGCGCTGCCGTCAGGCAGGAAGTCGAGCCCCCAGGGCGCCTCGAGCCCGGTCGCGACGACCTCCGGTTGGCTGAGGTCGAACCCGCCGGCACCCGCGGCGGTGACCGACCCGTCCCGTGGACGAACGCCCGCCTCGGCGCTCACCGACGTGCCGAGCCCGATGGCGAGAGTGACGACCGCCAGGATCGCTCGAAGACGCATGACAACTCCCGCGTGGTTTGCCGCCGACCATGCCGTGGGCATTGACGGTGATCCGGTTTGCCAGTAGACCTTGGTGATGGAGGCCCGCTCATGAGCAGAACGCCGTTGACGCTGGAAGAGTTGCGGGTCGCCGTCGTGGCCGGCGAGATCGACACCGTGGTGCTGGCCCTCGTCGACATGCAGGGCCGCCTGCAGGGCAAGCGGTTCCACGCGCCGTTCTTCCTCGACCAGGTGGTGGCCAACGGCAGCGAGGGTTGCAACTACCTGCTCGCCGTGGACGTCGACATGAACACCGTCGACGGGTACGCGATGTCGAGCTGGGAACGCGGCTACGGCGACTTCGCCATGGTGCCGGACTTCGCCACGTTGCGCCGGACGCCTTGGCAGCCGGGCTCCGCGTTGCTGCTGGCCGACCTGACC
The DNA here is from genome assembly GCF_042872705.1 of Micromonospora sp. NPDC005203. Taxonomy (NCBI): domain Bacteria; kingdom Bacillati; phylum Actinomycetota; class Actinomycetes; order Micromonosporales; family Micromonosporaceae; genus Micromonospora; species Micromonospora sp. NPDC005203. The sequence continues at coordinate 25,503 of NZ_JBIAKV010000011.1, forward strand.
TGGCTCGACGGCTCCGGCGACGTGGTCGCCTCACCGCGACAGATCCTGCGCCGGCAACTGGACCGGCTGGCCGAGCGCGGGCTGACCGCGTACGCCGGCACCGAGCTGGAGTTCGTGCTGTTCCGCGACTCGTACGAGGACGCCTGGCAGCGCGGTTACCGCGACCTGACCCCGGCCAACCAGTACAACGTCGACTACTCGCTGCTCGGCACCGCCCGGGTGGAGCCGCTGCTGCGCCGGATCCGCACCGAGATGGCCGCTGCCGGGCTCACCCCGGAGAGCGCCAAGGGCGAGTGCAACCTCGGCCAGCACGAGATCGCCTTCCGCTACGACGAGGCGGTGGCCTGCGCCGACCACCACGTGATCTACAAGAACGGCGCCAAGGAGATCGCCGCCCAGGAGGGGATGGCGATCACCTTCATGGCCAAGCCGAACGAGCGGGAGGGCAACTCCTGCCACATCCACTTCTCCCTGCGGGACAGCAGCGGTGACTCGGCGATGCTCGGCGACGGGCCGGCGCACCTGTCGCCGACCGGGCAGCGGGTGCTCGCCGGGCTGCTCGCCACCATGCGGGAGTTCAGCCTGCTCTTCGCCCCCAACATCAACTCCTACAAGCGCTACCAACCCGGATCGTTCGCCCCGACGGCGCTGCGCTGGGGTGTGGACAACCGCACCTGCGCGCTGCGGGTGGTCGGGCACGGGCAGGGCATGCGGGTGGAGAACCGGGTGCCCGGCGCCGACGTCAACCCGTACCTGGCGATCGCCGGGCTGGTCGCCGGCGCGCTGCACGGCATCGACGGGGAGCTGGAGCTGGCCGCGGAGTGCACCGGCAACGCGTACGACGACCCGGCGGCCGAGCGCGTCCCCGGCACGTTGCGCGACGCCCTGACCCTCTGGGAGGCGTCGACCGTGGCCCGGGAGGCGTTCGGCGACGAGGTGGTGGCCCACTACGCCAACCAGGCGCGAGTCGAGCTGGCGGCCTTCGACGCCGCGGTGACGGACTGGGAGCTGAAGCGTGGCTTCGAACGCCTCTGACCCCCACCCCACCCCTCGCCGCGATCTTGCACTTTGTGTCGCCGGTCTGTGGTGAATCGTCGCTGATGTCGAGGCACAAAGTGCAAGATCGCGTGGAGGAAGGGCGGGGCGGGGCGTGACTGTCGTGGTGGATCCGGCTACCGGGGTTGGGTTTCGGGAGGTTCCGGGGGCATCGGTGGAGGAGGTTGACGCGGTCATCGCTCGGGCCGCATCGGCTTTTGCGGGCTGGCGGGCCGTCTCCGCGGGGGATCGGGCGCGGTTGCTGCGGCGGTTCGCCGCCGTTGTCGACGCGCACCTCGAGGAGTTGGCTCTGCTGGAGGTGCGCAACTCCGGTCACACCATCGGCAACGCCCGGTGGGAGGCCGGCAACGTCCGCGACGTCCTGGACTACTACGCCGGGGCACCCGAGCGACTGACCGGGCGTCAGATCCCGGTGCCGGGCGGGTTGGACGTCACCTTCCACGAGTCACTCGGCGTGGTCGGCGTGATCGTGCCGTGGAACTTCCCGATGCCCATCGCCGCCTGGGGTTTCGTCCCGGCCCTCGCCGCCGGCAACACCGTGGTGCTCAAGCCCGCCGAGTTGACCCCGCTCACCGCGCTGCGCCTGGCCGAGCTGGCCCGCGAGGCGGGCCTGCCCGACGACGTGTTCATCGTCGTCCCGGGTGCGGGCTCGGTGGTCGGGGAGCGGTTCGTCAGCCACCCGGCGGTCCGCAAGATCTGCTTCACCGGCTCCACCGAGGTCGGCACCCGGATCATGGCCGGCTGCGCGGCCCAGGTGAAACGACTCACCCTGGAACTGGGCGGCAAGAGCGCGAACATCGTGTTCGCCGACGCCGACCTGGAACGGGCCGCCGCGACCGCGCCGGGCGCGGTCTTCGACAACGCCGGCCAGGACTGCTGCGCACGGTCGCGGATCCTCATCCAGCGTCCGGTGTACGACAGGTTCCTGGACCTGCTCGAATCGGCGGTACGCGCCTTCCGGGTGGAGGACCCGTCCCGGGACACCGCCGAGATGGGGCCGCTGATCTCGGCAGCCCACCGGGACCGGGTCGCCGGCTACCTGCCCGACGCGCGGGTCGCCTTCACCGGCTCCTGCCCCGACGGCCCCGGCTTCTGGCACGCGCCCACGGTGCTGCTGGCCGACTCTCCGGCCGACCGGCACTGGCGGGAGGAGATCTTCGGTCCGGTGGTCTCGGTGCTGCCGTTCGACGACGAGGCCGACGCGGTCCGGCTCGCCAACGACACCGAGTACGGCCTCTCCGGCTCGATCTGGACCCGAGACGTCGGACGCGCGCTGCGGATGACCCGTGCCGTCGAGGCGGGCAACCTCAGCGTCAACTCGCACTCCTCGGTGCGCTACTGGACCCCGTTCGGCGGGATGAAGCGGTCCGGGCTCGGCCGTGAGCTGGGCCCGGACGCGCTGCACTCCTTCACCGACGTCAAGAACGTGTTCATCGCGACAGAGGAGTGACGCCTGTGCAGGGTCGGTTGCAGGACCGGGTGGCCGTGGTCACCGGAGCGGGCAGCGGCATCGGGTTGGCCACCGTGCGGCGGTTCGCCGCCGAGGGTGCCCGGGTGGTCTGCGTGGACATCGACGCGGCGGCCGGCACGAGGGCCGCCGAGGAGTGCGGCGGCGAGTTCGTGGCCACCGACGTGGCCGACGAGTCGGCGGTACGCGACCTGTTCGACGGGGTGGCCGACCGGCACGGCCGGGTGGACATCGCGTTCAACAACGCCGGCATCTCACCCCCGGACGACGACTCCATCCTGGACACCGGCCTCGACGCGTGGGAGCGGGTGCTGCGGGTCAACACCACCAGCGTCTACCTCTGCTGCAAGTACGCGATTCCGCACATGCGCCGCCAGGGCAAGGGCTCGATCATCAACACGGCGTCGTTCGTGGCGCTGATGGGCGCGGCGACGTCGCAGATCGCGTACACCGCGAGCAAGGGTGGAGTGCTGGCGATGACCCGGGAGCTGGGTGTGCAGTTCGCCCGCGAGGGCATTCGGGTCAACGCGCTCTGTCCCGGGCCGGTGGCCACCCCGTTGCTGCTGGAGCTGTTCGCCGCCGACCCGGAGCGGGCCGCCCGCCGGCTCGTGCACGTGCCGATGGGGCGCTTCGGGCAACCCGAGGAGATCGCCGCGGCGGTGGCGTTCCTGGCCAGCGACGATGCCTCGTTCATGACCGCCGCGCAGTTCGTGGTCGACGGCGGCATCACGGGCGCGTACGTCACACCGCTGTGAGAAGGCCGTTGATCGGGATCAGCGCGTACGTCGAGCCCGCCGACTGGGCGGTCTGGCGGGGCGTGCGGGCCGTGCTGGTGCCGGAGGCGTACGCGCGGGCGGTGACGGCCGCGGGTGGCCGTGCGGTGGTCCTGCCGCCGGACGACGTGGACGCGGACGTGGTGGCCGTCCTCGACGGGCTGCTGCTGGCCGGTGGCGCGGACGTGGGCCCGGGGCGCTACGGCCAGCGGCACCACCCGCGGACCGAGGATCGGCCGGACCGGGATGCCGGTGAGCTGGTGTTGTTGGCCGCCGCGCTCGCCGCCGAGTTGCCGGTGCTGGGCGTGTGCCGGGGGATGCAGGTGCTCGCCGTCGCCTACGGCGGCACCCTGCACCAGCACGTACCCGACGTGGTCGGTCACGACGGGCACCGTCCGGCGCCCGGCGTCTACGGGACCCACCTGGCACGGTTCGCGCCGGGGAGCCTGGCCGCGAGGGTGCTGGCCGGGGTGGACCGGGTCAACTCGTACCACCACCAGGCGGTCGCCGATCCCGGTCGACTCGCGGTCACCGGGTGGGCGGAGGACGGCGTGATCGAGGCCGTCGAGGACCCGGCGCTGCCGTTCGTGCTCGGCGTGCAGTGGCATCCGGAGATCGAGGAGGAGCCTCGGCCGATCACGGCCTTGGTCCGGGCCGCCGCCGAGCGGGTGGGCAGCGGTGTGAGCTAGGTCGCCCCGACGGGTGGTGTGGCCGGTGGGAGGATCGCCGCATGGGCAAGGTCTATCCGGAGATCGACGGTCGACTACGTGACTTCATCGCCGACCAGCCGGTCTTCTTCGTGGCCACCGCGGCGTCCGGCGCCGAGGGGCATGTAAACGTCTCCCCGAAGGGCATGCGGGGCACGTTCGTGATCCTCGGCCCGCACCGGGTGGCCTATCTCGACTATCACGGCAGCGGGGCGGAGACCATCGCCCACCTGCGGGAAAACGGCCGGATCACGCTGATGTTCTGCGCCTTCGACGGGCCGCCGAAGATCGTCCGGTTGCAGGGCCGGGGCCGCAGCGTCTCGGTGACCGAGGACGGCTTCGCCGACCGGCTCGCCGAGTTTCCGGCGCCGCCGGACGTGCACGGCGTCCGGGCCGTGATCATCGTCGAGGTGGAGCGGGTCAGCGACTCCTGCGGCTACGCGGTGCCGTTGATGGACTTCCGCGCCGAACGTGATCTGTTAATCACCTCACACTCCCGTCGTACCGACGACGACCTGGCGGTCTACCGGGCCACCAGGAACGCGGTGAGCATCGACGGGCTGCCGGTCTTCTGACTCGTCGGCGCTGCTGGCGACCGCCCTTCCACGTCGACGCGCCCGGCGTACGGTCCGCTGCCCGACGGCTCGGGCGGACGTCAACAGCGTCCAACTGTCGTCCTGCGTTACGTTGCTGGTCCGCTGGGGTACAAGTCGGAGCACGGCGGGTGAAGATCAACGGTCGCGGGGTGCCGGCCGGAGCGGGAGGCTGTATGAGCTCGGCCCAGGGGGGCGCGGACATCGGGCGGTCCGTCGTGCCCGGCCCGAAGGCTCCTCCGATGCTGGCGGCGGCGTTCGCGGCCGGTGGCGAGATGGGGGAGCGGCTGAGCCGCTTCGACTGGTCCACCGGACCACTCGGCGAGCCCGGCCGCTGGCCGCTGGCGCTCTCCAGCGCGGTGGGCATGATGCTCGCCTCCAGCGCGCAGATCGTCATGTTCTGGGGCGACGAGCAGCTCGCCTTCTACAACGACGCCTACCGACCGACCATCGGCAGCAAACATCCGGACGTGCTCTGCCAACCGGCCCGCCAGCACTGGGCGGAGACCTGGGCGGTGCTCGGCCCGCTGCTCGACGGCGTGCGGAGCACCGGGCGCTCCTACCGGGGTGACGACCACCCGTTCCTGCTGGACCGGCACGGCTTCGTCGAGCAGACCTACTTCAACGTCTCGTACGACCCGATCCGGGGTGAGGACGGCTCGGTCACCGGCGTCTACTGCGTCGTCAACGAGACCACCGGACGGGTCCTCGGTGAGCGCCGGCTACGGGCACTCGCCGAACTGGGTGCCGAGGTGACCGACACGGGCAGCGCGGCCGAAGTCGGCCGGAGCGCCGCCGAGGTGCTCGGCCGGCACCGGGCAGACGTGCCCTTCGCCCTGATCTACCTGGCCGACGAGAGCGGTCGGCTCGCGCTGGCCGGGTCCACCGGCGCCGCCCCGGCCACGCTCGGCGACACCGCCGAGCTGCTGGCCCGGGTCACCGCCGACAACGCGCCCGCGACTGTCGACGTGACGGATCTGCTCGATCCGCCGCCGGTCGACGCCGCCGACCAGGCCCTCGTGCTGCCTCTCACGGCGACGAACCAGACCGTCGGCGCGCTGGTCGTCGGCGTGGCCCGCCAGCTTCCGCTCGGCGACGACTACCGCAACTTCCTGGAGCTGGTCGCCGCCCAGATCTCCCGGGCGGCGGGCACCCAGCGGGCGTACGAACAGGAGCGGGCCCGTGCCGCCGAGCTGGCGGCGCTCGATCTGGCGAAGACCAACTTCTTCGCCAACGTCAGCCACGAGTTCCGCACCCCGCTGACCCTGGTGCTCGGCCCGCTGGAGGACATGCTGGCCGACCCGGCCCTGTCCGCGGCCGACACCGACCGGCTCACCATGATGCACCGCAACGCGCTGCGCCTGCTCAAGCTGGTGAACACCGTGCTGGACTTCTCCCGACTGGAGTCCGGTCGGCTCGCTGCCCGCTACCAGCCCACCGACCTCGCCAGCTACACGGCCCGACTGGCCAGCACCTTCCGCTCGGCCACCGAACGGGCCGGGTTGCGGCTGGTGGTGGACTGTCCACCGTTGCCGGCGCCGGTCCTCGTCGACCGGGACATGTGGGAGAAGATCATCCTCAACCTGGTGTCGAACGCGGTCAAGTTCACCTTCGACGGCGAGATCCGGGTGCGGGTCCGGGCCGCGGACGGCGTGGCCTGCCTGGAGGTGACCGACACCGGCATCGGCATCGTGCCGGACGAGCTGCCGCACGTCTTCGAGCGGTTCCACCGGGTGCCGGGGGTGCGTGCCCGCACCCACGAGGGCACCGGGATCGGCCTGGCGCTGGTCCGGGAGCTGGCCGAGATGCACGGCGGCACCGTCGGTCTGACCAGTCAGGTCGACGAGGGCAGCACCTTCACGGTGAGCGTTCCGTTCGGTGCGGCACACCTGCCCGCGGACCGGGTCGCGGCCTTCGATCCGCTGCCGCTCGGCGAGCCCGAGCAGGCCCGGCTCTACGTGGCGGAGACCGCGCTGTGGGCCGGCGTCGCGCCGGCGCCCGGCTACGACGGCCGGCCGACGAACGGCGCTCCGGCCGGCCGGATCCTTGTCGTCGACGACAACGTGGACCTGCGCGAGCACGTCACCAGCCTGCTCTCCCCGATCTGGGAGGTGGTCACCGCGAGCGATGGGCTGGTTGCCCTGCCGCTGGCCCGCGAGGGCGGCTTCGACCTGGTGCTCAGCGACGTGATGATGCCCCGACTGGACGGATTCGGGCTGGTGAGCGCGTTGCGGGCGGACCCGCGTACCCGGCATGTGCCGATCGTGCTGCTCTCCGCCCGAGCCGGCTCCGCGGAGGCCGTCGCCGGCCTCTCCGCCGGCGCCGACGACTACCTCACCAAGCCGTTCTCCGGCCAGGAGCTGATCGCCCGGGTCCGGGCCAACGTCGAGCTGGGCCAACTCCGCGGCCAGCTCATCCGTCGGCTCCGGGCGCTGGCCGACGCGGCGGTGGCCGTGAACACCGCCCGGTCCACCGGTGACGTGCTCCAGGTCGCCGCCCGGCACGCGCTGAGTCTCGCCGAGGCCGCACAGGTGGTGGTCACCACCACCGGGGCTCGGGCCGAGGCGGACACCGGCGGCGCCACCGCCGCCGACCCGTCCTTCGTGGCCGAGCTGACCGGCACCGCCGGCGAGCCGCTCGGCGAGCTGCGGGTCTGGCGTCCGGCCGGCGACGGCGCGCAGGTCGACGAGGCCGCGTTGACCCAACTGGCCCGGCTGGTCGGGGTCCGCCTGGAGAACGCCCAACTCTACGAGGCCGAACACCGCATCGCGACCACCCTGCAGCACAGCCTGCTGCCCCGGTCGCTGCCGCAGCTACCCGGAGCGGTGGTGGCCAGCCGGTACCTGCCCGGCACCGCCGACGTCGAGGTCGGCGGTGACTGGTACGACGCCATGAACGTCGAGGACGACGACCTGGTGCTTGTCATCGGCGACGTGGTCGGCAAGGGCGTCCAGGCCGCCGCGGCGATGGGGCAACTGCGCAACGCGCTGCGGGCGTACCTGCTGGAGGGTTACGACCCGGGTGAGTCGTTGACCCGGCTCAACCGGTTGGTCGGCACCACCGAGGCCCGCTCCTTCGCGACGGTGGTCTGTCTGCTGTTCAACCCGCGCACCGGCCGGTTGCGGTACGCGAGCGCCGGCCACCCGTCCCCGCTGCTGATCAGAGCGGGTGAGGTGACGTTCCTGCACGACCGTGCGCTCGGCCCACCGGTCGGCGCGATCCCGGGTGCGACGTACGAGGCTCTCGAGGGCGAGTTGGCACCCGGCGACCGACTGGTGCTCTACACCGACGGGTTGATCGAGGACCGTCAGCTCGGCATCGATGCCGCGCTGGCTCAGCTCCGCGTCGACGCGGCGACCCCCAGCGAGCACGTGGCGGACCTGATCGACGCGGTCGTCGAGCGGGTCGACGGGCGGCCGCGCCGCGACGACGTGGCGGTCCTCGCCCTCGAAGCGGCCGAGCTGAACCGTTTCGCGTTGCGGCTGCCGGCGGACCCGACCCGGCTCAGCGTGCTGCGCAAGCGACTGGAGGACTTCCTCGTCGCGCACGCGGTCGACGAGACGGACGTGTTCGACCTGACCGTGGCGGTCTCCGAAGCCGCGGCCAACGCCATCGAGCATCCGGTGCACCCCCTCGAGGCGATGATCAGCGTGGAGGTGGCCATCGAGGATCGGGCGGTGACGGCCACCGTGCGCGACAGCGGGCAGTGGCGTGAGTCGACCGGCTCCGGGTTCCGGGGGCGTGGCCTGGCGCTGATCAGGGCGCTGGGTGAGCTGTCGGTGCGGCGTACCGATGAGGGCACCGAGGTGACCCTGCGCCGGGAGCTGCGGAGCTGAGCGTGCGCCCGGCGGCGGCCGGGTCATGCTCTCAGGTGGGCCGGAGCCAGCTCTGCTCGCCCAGGCCGGAGATCTCCAGCACCCGGCGGACCTGCCGCGACGGCAGGACGGTGAGCGTGCCCGAGAACTGCTGGGCGAGCCGGACCAGGGCGTGGATGGCGGCCGAGTCGAAGAAGGTGACGGCGCTCAGGTCGAGGGTGATCCGCTCGGCGGGCTCGCGCAGCGCGGCCTGGAGCATGGTGTCGGCCGTTGCCGTGTCGACCTCACCGGCCACCACCACCTGGAGGTGGTCACCGTCGATCTCCGCCCTGGCGGAGAAGACGGGTGGTGCTCCTCCTTGATCCACGCTGACACCATGGCACAGCCCACCTGACGGGGCAACAACCCCCTCGGAGCGCCCGTGGCGCGGGTCACCAGCGGCCCCGGCGATAGGCTGGCGGCATGACCGTCCGTCCGCCGCTGACACCAGGCACACTCTCCCCGACGCGTCCGGTGCCGTCCCAGATCGCCCGACCGGAGTACGTGGGCAAGGAGCGCCCCGCCCAGTGGCGCGGCTCGCACGTGCAGACGCCGGAGACCATCGAGAAGATGCGGGTCGCCAGCCGGCTCGCCGCCCAGGCGACCCAGCTCGCCGGCGAGCACTGCAAGCCCGGCGTGACCACCGACGAGATCGACCGGGTGGTGCACGAGTTCCTCTGCGACCACGGCGCGTACCCGTCGACGCTCGGCTACAAGGGCTTCCCGAAGTCGTGCTGCACCAGCCTCAACGAGGTCATCTGCCACGGCATCCCGGACTCCACCGTGTTGCAGGACGGCGACATCATCAACGTCGACGTGACCGCGTACGTCGGTGGGGTGCACGGGGACACCGATGCCACCTTCTGCGTCGGCGCGGTCAGCGAGGAGGCCCGGCTGCTGGTCGAGCGCACCCACGAGGCGATGATGCGCGGCATCCGCGCGGTCGCCCCGGGCCGCCAGATCAACGTGGTGGGCCGGGTCATCGAGTCGTACGCCAAGCGGTTCGGCTACGGCGTGGTCCGCGACTTCACCGGCCACGGCATCGGCGAGGCGTTCCACAGCGGGCTCTACGTGCCGCACTACGACAGCCCGCGGCCAACCGACATCATGGAGCCGGGCATGACCTTCACCATCGAGCCGATGATCACCCTGGGCACCTACCAGTACGACATGTGGGACGACGGGTGGACCGTGGTGACCAAGGACCGGAAGTGGACGGCCCAGTTCGAGCACACCATCGTGGTGACCGACGACGGCCACGAAATCCTGACCCTGCCGTGAGCGCGAGGAACGCAGCGAAGCGGAGTCCCGCAGTCGCGAACGAAGAGCAGGCGCCGTGACCGACACCCCAGCGGCGTTGCGTGAGGCGCACCACGCGGACGTTTCCGGCGGGTGGCTGCGCCCGGCGGTCTTCGGTGCGATGGACGGTCTGGTCACCAACATCGCCCTGATCGCCGGTGTCGGCGGCGGCGGGGTGTCACCCCGCAGCATCGTGCTCACCGGCTCCGCCGGCCTGGTCGCCGGTGCCATCTCGATGGGGCTCGGCGAGTACACGAGCGTCCGCTCCGCCAACGAGCAGGTCGCCGCCGAGGTGGCCAAGGAGCGGCGCGAGTTGGAACGGCACCCCGAGGCCGAGGCCCGGGAGTTGGCCGACGCCTGGGTGGCCCGGGGTCTTCCCCGGGACCTGGCGACCCAGGTCGCCGAGGCGGTGCGGCGCGACCCGGAGGAGGCCCTGCGGGTGCACGTCCGCGAGGAGTTGGGCGTCGACCCCGACGACCAGCCCAGCCCGTGGGCCGCGGCGATCTCGTCGTTCCTGTTCTTCTCGGTGGGCGCGCTGGTGCCGCTACTGAGCTACCTGTTCGGCGCCACCGAGCTGTGGTTGGCACTCGGCGTGGGCGGGCTCGGGCTCTTCGCCGCCGGTGCGGTGGTGGCCCGCTTCACCCAACGCCCATGGTGGACCAGCGGGCTGCGTCAACTGCTGCTGGGCGCCGCGGCCGCCGCCGCCACCTACCTGGTCGGCACGCTGATCGGCGTACCGGCCGGGCTGTGACACCGCTCAACCGCTGAGCAGGTCGTCGATCGTGCCGTCGACCGCCCGACCACGGGCGGCCAGGTCCTCGGCCTGTCGACCGAGCACCACACCCACATCGGTCATGTCCGCGCCGGCCAGCCCGGTCCGCCGTACGGCGTCACCGGGATCCCGGTAATAGGTGCGGCTCAGCAGGCCCGTCACCGTGGCCGCCGCCAGCCGGGCCTCACCGAGCATCAGCAGGGCCTGGTCGGTCTCGTACCACTCGGCGAGCCGGGCGGCCCGGGCGTGCGCCGCGCTGCCCCGATACCAGGCCTGCCGGGCCGCGGTGCTGAACTCCGCCGGCCGGGCGCGTGCCAGCCGGCCGAGATGCTCGTCGCGCAGCTTCCGCAACCAGCCGGTCGGATCGTGTAACGGCTGGGTGGTGACATACCGGTCGGCGGTCAGCGGCCAGAGCGGGGAGATCACCCGGGCCTGGGCCAGGTAGTCCTCGGCGGCGGCCACGGTCAGATCCACCAGGACCCCGTCCACCCGCCGGGTGGCCGGCCGGGGGCCGGCCCGGGGCCGGTACGTGACCACCAGCAGGCCCACCTCGCGGTCCCCGCCGCCGTCGTCGTCACCGTGCGCCAGCGGCCCGTGCACCGCGACCGCGAGCACGTCGGCCGGGAAACGCCGGCGGACCGCCGCGCCGACCCGTTCCGCGACCGCCCACCGACTGTCGTCGAGGCCCCGACCGACTTCGGCCCGCTCATCGCCCGCGCTCATCCGGCCGCCACGGTGCGCGACTGCGGGGCCGCCGGTGCTCGCGACCGCAGGGCTCGCCACCCCGGCTCAGTGCTCGCGCTCACGGGACCCGCCTCTGTTCGCGACTGCGCGTCAGCCTAGCCAGCCGACGGAGGACCGGCCGGCGCGCCGCGCCCGGCCGGCACGAGCCGGAAGATGTGGATCTCCCGACCGCCGGCCCGCCGCACGTACGTGTGGTACGCGGGCCACTCGGCGACCAACAGCTGCCACAGCCGGTCCCGTTCTGCGCCGGACGCCCGATCGGCCCGCACCGGGATCAGCCGGCCCTTCAACCGCACCTCGGCGGCGGGGTCGGCGAGTAGGTTCATCGCCCAGCCGGGGTGGTGGGTCTGCCCCCAGTTGGAGCCGATCACCACGTAGGCGTCGCCGTCGGGGACGTAGAGCAGCGGGTTGCTGCGGGGCTTGCCCGAGCGGCGGCCGGTCGTCGTGATCACCAGGGACGGGATCAGGCCGAGGGCGACCACCCGCCCCCGGGTGAGTCGACCGACCACCCGGTCGGCGGGGACCAGCAGACGTGCGGCGGCGCCGAACCAGCGATGGTGACCGACTCGACGGGTGAGGGTTCCGAGCACTGACACGCGGATCAGTGTGCCGGCTGCCGGCCCCCGCCGGCACCCCCGTACGCGCCCGGCCTGCCAACCGCGCGGTCACGCCACCGGGGTCAGTCCAACCGGCGTTCGATCGGCAGCCGGGCGCGGGTGAACAGGCCCGCCCCGAGCATCGCCACGATCGGCACCAGGACCAGCACCCCGAGCGCGGGCCACGGCACCACGAACGGGTACGGGTCGGGTACCGGCCAGTCGTTGGCGTACTGCCGGTTCGCCGAGAACAGCACGATGGCGGCGGTGCCCAGCCCAGCCACGATGCCGAGCACCGAGCCCAGACCGGCGATCAACCCCGCCTGGCAGATCGCCAGCATCCGGCGTAGCGCCGGTGCCGCGCCGATCGCCGCGAGGGTGGTCAGCTCGGCGCGTCCCTCGGCGGCGGCCAGTGCGGTGGCGATCCCGGCCGCACCCATCGTGACGACGCCGGCCGCCGCCGCGAGCAGCAGCAGCAGCGGGGACATGTCCTGCGGATCACGGCCGTACTCCACGGACATCGAGAACGTGCCGAAGGGCCGCAGCGCGCTGGCGAACCGTTCCCGCTGCTGCCGGTCCGGCGCAATGGAGGCGCCGAGCACCCATCCGGCCGGTGACCAGGTCAGGCCGAGCTGCCGGGCCGCGGACGCGGAGAGCAGCAGCCGGGACTGGCCGATCGCCCCGCTCAGCGCGTACCCGGGGAAGTCGGCGGCGGCGCCCGGCCGATCCGTCCCGGAATCCACCTGGTTCACGCGGACGGTCACCAGGCCGTCGTGCAGGTAACGCGGGTCGGTCACCACCACACCCCCGGCGCGCAGCACGGCGGTGGCGGTGGCTGCCGTCGCCGGGTCCGCACCGGTGAGCAACGGCAGTGCGGTCCCGTCGTCCACGCCCGCCTGCACGTAGCCGCCGTCGTAGCTCAGCGGGCCGATCCGACAACGCCGGTCGGCCCGCGCCTGCCGACGGTCCGCGGCGGAGAGGTTGTCCCCGGGCTGCCAGGGGCAGATCCGCGCGGGCGGAAGCACCGGCGCGACGTCGCAGTAACCCGCCGCCGCGGATGCGCAACTCACCGCGTTGACCGGGGCGATCCGGTCGGCACCCAGCTGGTCCCGGGCCATGTCGGCGAGCTGGGTCGGCGAGGGCTGCCGGACCGACTCGCCCGCGTAGACGAGCACATGGCCGGTCGGCAGCATCGGCCGGTAGGCGTGCGAGGTGCGGGCGTCGCTGCTGGCCAGGAACCCGCCGAGCGCCACACTGCTGGCGACCGCTGCCATCACGGCGCAGATGGCGGGCGCGGCGGAGGCGCGGTTGCGGCTGGCGTCGCGCAACGCGATACGCGGTGCCAACGGCAGCACCCGGCCGAGCCGGGCGAGCGCGCCGATCAGCGTGGGCGTGCAGCACACCAGGCCCAACTCGCCGAGGATCAGGCCGGTGAGGATCACCACCGTGGAGGTACGGGCCGCCCCGAACGCCGCCAACCCGGCCCCGACGGCCACCAGCGACAGCCCGAAGGCCAACCAGCGGATCCGGGACACCGGGGGAGTGCGTCGCCCGGCGAGGCCGGCGCTGACGTCCTGCCGCGCGGCGGTCCAGGCCGGCGCCAGCGCGGCGAGCACCCCGGCCAGCACCGCGACCCCACCGAGCAGCAGCAGCGCGATCGGCCAGCAGCGGTACCCACCGAAGCGGGCGTCGAAGACGTACTGCTCCATCAGCGGACGACCGGCGAACGCCGCGCCGACGCCGACCAGCAGACCGGTGGCGGCGCCCAGCACACCCAGCACCACGCCGTCGGCCAGCACGACCCGACGGAGCTGGGCGGCATCCCCGCCGGCCACCGCGACGAGCGCCAGATCCCGCCGGCGGCGGCGGACGCCGACCGCGAAGGCCGGCCCGACCAGCAGCACCACCTCCAGCAGCCCGAGGCCCGCGATCAGCACGCTGGCGCCCAGGTCGGTGGTGTCGCCCCGGTCGACGGGGCCGAACCAGATCCGCTTCCGTTCGTCGGCCGAGTCGGTCGGAGGACGGATGGCGACCAGCACACCCCGGTCGTTGAGTCGGGACACCAGCGCGGCATCGATGGTGCCGGGCACGTCCGCCAGCCAACTGCTCTCCGGTTCGGGACTGGTCCGTGGCACCGCACCCGGATGCAGCGCCACCACCGCGCCGAGGTCGTCGGGAAACTCGACCACCCCCACCACGGTGTACGCCCTGCTCCCGTCGGCCAGGGCCACGGCGCGGCCAAGGCGCAGGTCCAGACGGCGCAGCGCCGCCGGGCTGACCGCGACCTCACCGGGCTGCTCGGGCGCCCGGCCCGCGCGGAAGCGCACCAGCCCCCGGGCCAACGGGTCGCCGAGGTCCAGCACCCGCCCCTGCACGTCCTCGTCGCGGTGTCGGCCGCGCAGGGTCAGCGGGATGCCGGCGCGCACCTCGGTGACCCGACTGCCCGGCCCGAGCAACGCGCTCACCTGGGCGGAGGTGGCTCGGGCCACGGGTGGTTGCTCACTGTCCGGGGTGGACCAACTGTCCCCCCACTCGTCCTGTTCCACCGGGGTGTCCGAGATCCAGCGCAGCTCCGCGTCGGCCACGCCGAGTCGGCGATCCACCTGTTCCTGGGGAGTCAACGCGGCCATGTCGTAGCTGGCGGCCAGGAAGGCCAGCACCGCCACCGGGAGGGCGATCATCGCGAGCACCAGGGCGGTCCGGCGCCGCGCCCGCCGGGACTCCCGCCGGGCGATCCGCAGCGCCGCCCGCCACGAGCCGGTCAGCTCGGCGAGGCGACGACGACCGACCCGGACCGGTGGCGCTTCCGGTCCCGACGCGGCGGTGTCGGGTCGGGCAGGTGCCCGCCTGGTCCGGCGGACCGTCACCGGTCGATACCGGACAGCAGTTGATCGACACTGCCCAGTGGCGCGGTCGTGTCGACGAGTACGCCGTCGCGAAGGAACACCACCCGGTCGGCCCAGCCGGCGTGTCGGGACTCGTGGGTGACGAGCACTCCGGCGGCCCCCGCGTCGATCCGGCGCCGCAGGAGGTGCAGCACCGCCTCGCCGGTCTGCGAGTCCAGGGCGCCGGTGGGCTCGTCGGCGAGCACCAGCCGGCGGTCGCCCACCAGCGCGCGGGCGATGGCCACCCGCTGCTGCTGCCCACCGGAGAGCTGGTCGGGGAAGCGGTCCCCCAGTGCGGGCAGGCCCACCTCGGTGAGCGCGGCCATGGCCAGCGCCCGGGCCTGGCGTCCGCCGGCGCCGTCGAGTTCCAGGGGCAGCGCCACGTTCTCCAGCGCGCTCAGGCTGCCCAGCAGGTTGAGCTGCTGGAAGATGTAGCCGATCCGGCGGCGGCGCAGCTGGGCCAGCCCGCGCCGGTCCAGCGCCCCCAGCGGTTGCCCCTCCACCCGGACCTCCCCGCCGGTCGGGCGGTCGAGCCCGCCGGCGAGGGCCAGCAACGTCGACTTGCCGGAGCCGGACGGACCCATCACGGCGACCAGCTCGCCGGGCCGGACGACCAGGCTGACCCCGCGCAGCGCGTGCACCGCCGCCGGTCCGGCGCCGTGGGTGCGGTGGACGGCGCGTAGCTCCAGCACCGCGTCGTCCGATCCGCTCACCGTCGCGCCTCCTCGCCGGCCCACCGGGACGCGTCCCGCGCGTCGGCGTCACCCGGCCGAGGTGGGGGAGGTGCCGCGCCGCTGGGCTGGTGGCGCACCAGACTTGTCTCGCAGTGGTCCAGCCAACGGACCTCGGCCTCGGCCTGGAACACCATCGAGTCCAGCACGAGGCGCCAGGGCAGGTCCTCCGGTCGGTTGCTGACGTACTTCAACCGGGTCAGCTCCTGCAACGCCCGCATCGTCGCGCTGCGCTGGGCCTGTACCACGGAGCGGACATCCACCCCGGGGGTGGTCAGCGCCAGCGCCAGTTTGATCGCCAACTCGTCGCGGGGCCGATCGTTGCGGCTGACCGGGGTGGCGAACCAGAGCGTCAGATCCGCCCGGCCGGCGTCGGTTATCTCGTACGGGCGCTGCCCGGCCTCGCTCTCCGGCAACGGGCGGACCAGACCATCGCGTTCCAGCCGGGACAGGGTGGTGTAGACCTGCCCGATGTTCAGCGGCCAGGTCGAGCCGGTCGACTCCTCGAACGCTGCGCGCAGCTGGTAGCCGTACATCTGGCCGCGTTCGAGCAGGGCGAGCAACCCGTGACGGATGGACATGGCAACGGAGTATGCATACCTGGTATGCGCTCCGCAACCGGAGGGCAACGGTTCAGGTGGGCCGACCGGGAAACGGGACAGTCAGCGGGGTCGTCCCGGCCGTCCTGCGCCACCGGGTGGCCCGTACCGCGTAGTCGACGAGGGCGGCCAGCGCCTGGTCCCGGTCGGCGCCGGTGGTGGACGCCAGAGCCGCTCGCCAGTGCGCGGCCGTGCGCTCCTCCACCTCGGCGGCGAGCCGCAGGGCGCTGGCCCGGTCGGTGACCGGGAACGGCAACGCGTAGCCGGCGCGGTCCGGCGGCACGACGCCGCCGACCGCGCTCAGTTGCACCACGAGCGTGTCGCGTCGGCTGCGGTGCGCGGCCTCGGCCTGGCGTGCGGCCTCCCGTGCCGCCCCGGTGAGTCGGACCCCGATCCGCCCGTAGGCGTAGATGGCCGCGTACTCGGCGGACAGGGCGGCGGCGAGCGCCTCCCCGGCGGACGGCTGCCTCACTTCAGTGCCTCCTGGTGGGTGGCGCGGGCGGCGGCGATCGACCCGAGCAGTGCGGCCCGTTCCGCGCTGGCCGCGGCGCAGGCGGCGGTGGCGGACTGCTGGGCGGCCTTCTCCAGGGCGCGCAGGGGGGCGAGCTTGTTCACCGGGTCGACCGCCGGAGCGGCGACCGCGGTGGGCAGGGCGACGCCGATCACCCGGGCCAGCTCGGTGGCGTGCGCGGTGTGTGCCTCGGCGATCGGGCCGAGCCGGTCGGCCAGGTCGGGATGCGTGGCCACGTGGTTCTGGTACGCCGCGGCGAGTCCGAGTGCCTCGTCCACCATCGGCCGCAGTGGGTCCGGTGGTGGCACCGGCTCGTCGTCACGGTCGAAAAGATCACAGCCGGTCAGCGGCACCGCGGCACCGCCGAGCGCCAGCAGTGCCCCGGCACGCAGGAGCTTTCGCCGGGAATGTCTGGATGCCTGGTCGCGCTGTGTCGTTCTGCCGGTCCCCACCCGGCAAGTCAACACCATCTCCACCGGTCCGGGGACCACCGACGTCGGTGCGCCGCCCGGCCCGCCGCCGGGCAGGCGCGTTACGCTCTGCGCAGCCACCGGCGCGTCCGCTCCGGTGGTGCGCCGGCATGTCGGGACGACCGATCACCGTCGACCAGGGAGAGGGTGCGGAGATGACGCAGCGTGGCCGTGCCACCAGGTCGACGGGGCGACCCCGCGATGCGGCGGGTCCCCGCGGTGGTGATCTCGCAGCGCGCCGCACGCGGTTGCGGGCCGTGATCGAGCCCGTGGTCAACGACGCCGGCTACGACCTGGAGGACCTGTCGGTTTCCCGGGCCGGTCGCCGGCACGTGGTGCGGGTGATGGTCGACGCCGACGGCGGGATCGACCTGGACGCCGTCGCGGTCGTCTCCCGCGCGGTCTCGGCCGCGCTGGACGCCGCCGAGGAGACCGGTGGCGACATCGTCGCCGGGGAATACCAGCTCGAGGTCAGCTCGCCGGGCGTCGACCGGCCACTCACCCTGCCCCGCCACTGGCGGCGCAACGTGGGCCGGCTGGTCAAGGTCACCGCCCGGGGCGCAGCCGCGTTACCCGGCCAGCGCGGCGAGCAGCCCACCGGAGACCGTCAGCTGACCGGCCGGGTGGTCGCGGCCGACGACGAGGGCGTGCAGCTGGAGACCGGGGAGGGCCGAGCATCCTGGGCGTACGCCCAGCTCGGCCCCGGTCGCGTGCAGGTCGAGTTCACCCGGCTCGCCGAACTTGGCGAGGTGGACGAGGAGTTCGACGACGCGGACGACGCGGACGACTCCGACGACATTGATGATTCAGACGACATCGACGACGAAGATGATGTGGAGGACGAGGAGAGGTGAACATCGACCTCGCGGCGCTGCGCGCACTCGAGCGCGAGCGGGAGATCCCGTTCGACACGATTCTCGCGGCGATCGAGACCGCGTTGCTGACCGCCTACCGGCACACCGATGGCGCCGAGCCGCACGCCCGGGTGGAGATCGACCGTAGGTCGGGCGCCGCCCTGGTGTACGCGCAGGAGATGGACGCCGACGGCAGCCTGGTGCGGGAGTGGGACGACACCCCGCACGACTTCGGCCGGATCGCCGCCATGACCGCCAAGCAGGTGATCCTGCAGCGTCTGCGGGAGGCCACCGACGAGGTGCACTTCGGCGAGTACGTCGGCCGCGAGGGTGACCTGGTCACCGGCGTGGTGCAGGCCCACGAGACGCGTACCGAGAAGGGCATCGTCAGCGTCGACCTCGGCAAGCTGGAGGGCGTGCTGCCGCAGTCCGAGCAGGTGCCCGGCGAGCGGTACGCCCACGGTGAGCGGGTCCGCTGTGTCGTGGTGCACGTCGCCAAGGGCATGCGCGGGCCGCAGATCACCCTGTCCCGGTCGCACCCGGCGCTTGTCAAGAAGCTGTTCGCGCTGGAGGTGCCGGAGATCGCCGACGGCACGGTGGAGATCGGGGCGATCGCCCGTGAGGCAGGTCACCGTACGAAGATCGCCGTACGCTCCACCACCCCCGGGGTGAACCCCAAGGGCGCCTGCATCGGCCCGATGGGCCAGCGGGTGCGCGCCGTGATGAGCGAACTGCACGGCGAAAAGATCGACATCATCGACTGGTCGGACGATCCGGCCACCTTCGTCGGTAACGCGTTGTCGCCCGCCAAGGCGCTTCGGGTCGAGGTGGTCGACCTGGCCGGTCGGGCCGCCCGGGTGACGGTCCCCGACTTCCAGCTCTCCCTCGCGATCGGCCGGGAGGGGCAGAATGCCCGACTCGCGGCCCGATTGACCGGTTGGCGGATCGACATTCGGTCCGATGCGGAGCAGATCGCACCCGCCGCGCGTGCGGCAGCTGATCACGTGCGGGAGCCGGGCGGAGCGATCTCGGGCAGCTAGGGGTAGACTTCTTCCAGTGGTACGACGCGCAACGCCGGAACGCACCTGTGTGGGTTGCCGGCAACGTGCGCCGGCCAGCGAATTGCTGCGGATCATCGCGGTTCGGGACGAGGCTGGTTTCAGTCTCCGACCTGATCCGCGCCGCAGGCTGCCGGGTCGGGGAGCGAACATGCACCCGGATCCGGCCTGCTTCGCGCTGGCGGTGCGTCGCCGCGCCTTCGGGCGTGCGCTGCGCATCACCGAGGTCCTTGACCACGGTGTGCTGGCGGAGCACGTCGATGCGCCAACCACTACGTCCGGTCAGCCCGACCGGGCGAGGGTCGCTAGCAGGGTAGGACGACCGACATGAGCACACGATGAAGTCCCTGAAATGACCAGGCTTCAAGTGCACGAGTGAGGTCGCTGCGGGTGCTGCCCGCACGACCTCGGAGTGAGGAGTGCAGTGGCAGGCAAGGCCCGCGTACACGAGCTTGCAAAAGAGCTCGGGGTCGAGAGTAAGACCGTTCTCGCCAAGCTGAAGGAAATGGGCGAGTTCGTGAAGTCCGCGTCCAGCACCGTCGAGGCGCCCGTCGCCCGGCGGCTGCGTAACGCATTCGTCGCGTCCGCCGGTGCTCCGGCACCGGCCGCCGCCCCGTCGGCGCCCGCGTCGACGCAGGCTTCCAACCCGACCCCGACGACGGCCCCGACCCCGGGCGCGCCCCGGGTCTCGGCCAAGCCGATGCCGCCTCGGCGGCCGACCGCGCCGGCACCCGGCCCGAAGCCGAAGGGTCCGGTGCCTGGTGCGCCGCAGCCGGCGGCTCCGGTCGCCAAGCCGGCGAGTGCCCACGACATCGAGGTGGCGGCCGCCGAGGCGCGTGCCGCCGCGCTGAAGGCTGAGCAGGAGGCCGCGGTCAAGGCCGCACAGGCCGCCCGCCAGCAGCAGCGGGACAACCCCGTTCGCCGGGAGCCTCCGGCCGACGGCGGCAACCGTCCCGGTCCTCGGCCGGGTCCCGCCGCGATGCCGCCCCGTCCGGGTTCGCCGGCTGCTCGTCCGAGCACGCCGGCTCCGGGTCCGGGTGCGCGTCCCGGTGGTCGCCCACCGGCGCGCGGCGCCGGTAACAACCCGTTCGGCATCCAGGGTGGCCAGCAGCAGCGGCCCCCGGCCGCCGGTGCGGGTGGTCCCCGGCCCAACAGCCCGGCGGGCATGCCGCCGCGGCCGAGCCCCAACTCCATGCCTCCGCGGCCCAGCCCGGCTTCCATGCCGAGCCAGCGTCCGGCTGCCGGTCGTCCCGGTCCCGGTGGCGCTGGTCGCCCCGGTGGCGGTGGCGCTGGTCGTCCCGGTGGTGGCGGTGGCGGTGGCTTCCGTGGCGGTCCCGGCGGTGGCGCCGGCGGCGGTGGCGGTTACCGCGGTGGCCCTGGTGGCGGCGCGGGTGCCGGCGGTGGCGGTGGCTACCGTGGCGGTCCCGGCGGCGGTGGCGGTGCTCCCGGTGGCGGTTTCCGTCCGGGTGCTCCCTCCGGTGGCGGCGGTCGTCCGGGTGCGGGTGGTCGTGGTCGTGGCGGCGGTGCCGCGGGTGCCTTCGGGCGTCCGGGTGGCCGGCCGACGCGCGGTCGCAAGTCCAAGAAGCAGCGCAGACAGGAGTTCGACAACCTGTCGGCTCCGACCATGAGTTCGGGTGCTCCCCGGGGTCAGGGTCAGATCGTCAGGCTCTCCCGTGGCGCCTCGCTGTCGGACTTCGCTGACAAGATCAACGCCAACCCGGGTTCGCTGGTCCAGGAGATGTTCAACCTGGGCGAGATGGTCACCGCGACCCAGTCCTGTTCTGACGACACCCTGCACCTGCTGGGTGAGCACCTGGGCTTCGACATCCAGATCGTCAGCCCGGAGGACGAGGACCGCGAGCTGCTCGCGCAGTTCAACATCGACCTCGACGCGGAGGTGGCCGAGGAGCGTCTGGTCAGCCGTGCGCCGGTGGTGACCGTCATGGGTCACGTCGACCACGGTAAGACCAAGCTGCTCGACGCGATCCGCAAGGCGAACGTCGTGGCCGGTGAGGCGGGTGGCATCACCCAGCACATCGGTGCGTACCAGGTCCACGTCCCGCACGAGGGCGAGGACCGGGCGGTCACCTTCATCGACACCCCGGGTCACGAGGCGTTCACCGCCATGCGTGCTCGTGGTGCCCAGGTCACGGACATCGTGATCCTGGTCGTCGCGGCCGACGACGGTGTGATGCCGCAGACGATCGAGGCGTTGAACCACGCCAAGGCGGCCGACGTGCCGATCGTGGTCGCGGTCAACAAGGTCGACAAGCCGGACGCCAACCCGGACAAGGTCCGCCAGCAGCTGACCGAGTACGGCCTGGTCGCCGAGGAGTACGGCGGCGAGACCATGTTCGTCAACGTGGCCGCCAAGCCGGGCATCGGCATCGAGGAGTTGCTCGAGGCTGTCCTGCTGACCGCCGACGCGTCGCTGGAGCTGACCGCTCCGATCGACGGGCCGGCGCAGGGTGTGGCCATCGAGGCGCACCTGGACAAGGGTCGCGGTGCGGTGGCGACGGTGCTGGTGCAGAAGGGCACCCTGCGGGCCGGCGACTCGATCGTCGCCGGTGGGGCGCACGGCCGGGTCCGGGCCATGCTCGACGAGAACGGCAACCAGCTCACCGAGGCTGGGCCGGCGCGTCCGGTCATGGTGCTGGGTCTGACCGCGCCTCCCGGCGCGGGCGACACGTTCCTCGCCGCGGCGGACGACCGCACGGTGCGGCAGATCGCCGAGCAGCGGCAGGCACGGCGGCGGGCGGCGTCCTTCGCCAACTCCCGTGGTCGGGCCACCCTTGAGACGCTCATGGAGCAGCTCAAGGAGGGCGAGAAGACCTCGCTCAACCTCATCCTCAAGGGCGATGTCTCCGGTTCGGTGGAGGCCCTGGAGGACGCGCTGTTCAACCTGGACATCCCCGAGGAGGTCCAGCTCAAGGTCCTCGACCGGGGCGTGGGCGCGATCACCGAGAGCAACGTCATGCTCGCGAGTGCCTCGTCCGAGCCGGTCACGATCATCGGCTTCAACGTGCGGGCCTCCAACAAGGTCCGCGAGATGGCCGACCGCGAGGGTGTGGAGATCCGGTATTACACCGTCATCTACCAGGCCATCGAGGAGATCGAGGCAGCGCTCAAGGGCCTGCTCAAGCCGGAGTACGAGGAGGTCGAGCTGGGCAGCGCGGAGATCCGCGACGTCTTCCGCTCGTCCAAGATCGGCAACATCTCCGGTTGCATCGTCCGGGCCGGTGTCCTTCGGCGCAACGCCAAGGCGCGCCTGCTGCGAGACGGGGCGGTCGTGGCGGACAACCTCACGATCAGCTCCCTCAAGCGGTTCAAGGACGACGCCACCGAGGTCCGCGAGGGCTTCGAGTGTGGTCTGACCCTGGGTGGTTACAACAACGTCCAGGTCGGCGACGTCATCGAGACCTTCGAGATGCGGGAGAAGGTTCGCGCCTGATCCGGCAGTGACACGCTGATCAAGGGGTTTACGCCGTTCGGCGTAAACCCCTTGATCATGCGGGGTGGTTTGGCGGTATCGTCCGGGGCGATGTTCACCGGAACCGCGGTCTTCGACCTGCTGCTGCCGGGCGACTCCCGGTCGCTCAAAGCCAAGAGATCATATGTACGGCCGATCGTGGCGGCGTTGCGCCGCTTCGAGGTGTCGGCCGCCGAGGTGGGTGCGCTCGACCTGCACGGTCGAGCGCAGCTCGCGGTGGCCGTGGTGGCCGCCGAGACGGCGCACGTCCGCGAGGTGCTCGACTCCTGTGAGCGCCTGGTGGCCGGTCGCCCCGAGGTCGAGTTGCTGTCCGTTCGGCGCCGGCTGTACGGCGTGGACGACGACTGACCCCGGAGCCGGCTGTGCCGGGCGACCGGTGCGGCCGCGAAGGTAGTGTTCGAGATGTTGGCCGGTCGGCCGGCGACCCCCGGGTCGCCGGGTCGACCGGGAGCAGGACGCCGTGGAGGTGGCGAGATGTCTGATCCGGCCAAGGTACGCCGGCACGCGGAACGGGTGCGTGAGCTGGTCGCGTCGGTGGTGCGGAGCCAGATCAAGGACCCGCGGCTCGGGATGATCACCATCACCGACGCCCGGATCACCGCGGACCTGCGCGACGCGACGGTCTTCTACACCGTGCTCGGTGACGCGGTGGCCCAGGCGGACACCGCCGCGGCGCTGGAGAGCGCGAAGGGGCTGCTACGCAGCACGGTCGGCAAGGCCCTTGGGCTGCGTCACTCGCCGACCCTCACGTTCGTCCTCGACGACGTGCAGGATCAGGTCAAGCACATCGACGACCTGCTCGCCGCCGCCCGTAACGCCGACGCCGAGGTGCAGCGGCTGGCCGCCCAGGCGAAGTACGCGGGTGAGGCGCAGCCGTACCGGGTCGACGACGAGACCGATGAGGGCGACGACGCGGACGAGGCCGATGCGGCCACCGACGTGGAGGAGACCGCGCGGGGTAGGGAAACGCGGTGACCAGCACCGCCAGCGTCCCGCTCGCCGGGGCGGCCGGGGTCGGCCCGGCCGAGATGGACTGGGCTGCGGCCGAGGCGCTGGTGCGGGCTGTCCCGCCGGGTGGCCGGGTGCTGCTGATCTGCCACATCAACCCGGACGGTGACGCGCTGGGCAGCATGCTCGGCTTCGGGCTGGGCCTGCGGCAGATCGGCCTCCGCGAGGTGCAGGCGACCTTTCCCGGGCCGCCGGAGGTGCCCGAACCGTTCCGGGGGCTGCCCGGCTTGGACCTGTTGGTCCCGGCGGACGCCGCCGACCCGGCACCGGACCTGGTGATCTGCTTCGACGCGGCGAGCGAGTCGCGCCTCGGTGAGCTGGCCGGGCGGTTGTCGTCGGCGGGGGCGGCGCTGGTGCTCGATCACCACGCCTCGAACCAGGGCTTCGGCACCGTCAACCTCGTGGACCCGAGCGCCGCGGCGACGTCGGTGGTGGCGGAGCAACTGCTGACCCGGCTCGGGGTCGTGGTGGATCCGGCCATCGCGGAGTGCCTCTACGTGGCGCTGACCACGGACACCGGCTCGTTCCGGTTCGCGGCGACCACCCCGGCGGTGCACCAGATGGCTGCCCGGTTGCTGGCCACCGGCATCTCGCCCGGAGACATCTCCCGCCGGGTCTTCGACACCCGGCCCTTCGGTGCGGTGCGTCTCTTCGGTGAGGTGCTCGGCCGGGCGCGGCTGGAGCCGGCGGCCGCCGGCGGCCGGGGGTTCGTCTGGACCTTCGCCACGCTTGGGGATCTGGCCCGGCACGACCAGCGGCCGTACGTCCTGGAGGCGCTGATCGACTCGGTGCGCTGCACGGCCGAGGCGGATGTGAGCTGTGTGGTCAAGCAGACCACGCCCGACGAGTGGGCGGTGTCGATGCGCAGCAAGGGCGCGGTGGACGTCAGCCGGGTCGCGGTGGCGCTGGGCGGTGGTGGCCACCGGTTCGCGGCGGGGTTCACCGGTCGGGGCACCGTCGAGCAGGTCATCGAGTCGATCCGCGGCCAACTGGACGCGGCGTTGCTCCACCCCGGAGCCTGACGGCGACGATCGCCGTCATCGATCGCCCGGTCCGGAAGGATCAGGGTCAACTCCGGGGAGTGTCGGTCTTCCCGCGCTCGGTGAGACCGGGAAGAATTGCGGGATGGAGCAGCCGCACGACCTCACCGTGGAGGCCCCCCGTGCCTGGGACCGGCCCGCCGTCTCCGTTCCCGTCCTCGTCTGCCTGTCGCTCGTCGGTGGTCGGTTCGCGTCGTTCTCCACCGAGGCGAATCTGTTCACCATTGGCACCGGCGGGGTGCTGATCTGGCTCGGTCTGAGCAATCGGGTGCCTCGCCGACCGGCACCGCGCCGGCTGGGCTCGGGAGCGGTCTGGTGGGCGGTGCCGGTGGTGGTCTTCGGGGTCTTCGAGGGCGTGACCTTCGTGCTGGCCGCCGGTGACGACTTCCCCACCTTCTCCCGGCTGGCCGATCCTCTCCTGGAGGATCATCTGACCCGGTCGGCGGTGTGGTTCGCCTGGCTGGCCGCCTTCTGGGGGCTGGTGCGTCGATGATGCGGGCGTTCGCCATCGGCGGTTTCCTCACCGCGTTGGTGCTCTTCGCGGTGGTCGAGTGGATGGCCCGGCGGGAGGGTTCCCGGATCCCCACCCTGGGCGAGGTCTGCGCGTACGTGATGCGCTACGAGGTCGGCTCGGTGCCGGTGGGCCGGATCGGTCTGTTCGGGTTCTGGTGGTGGCTGGGCTGGCACTTCCTGGCCCGCTGAGCCGGGTCGCCGCTTGTCCACATGGCGGGAACCGAGAGCAGCATATGGACCTGAACGATAACTTGGGAGAAGGCCGGGCGCCGCGTGGCGGTGCAGGTCATGGGTGGTGGCGCCACACCTCGTGCTGCCTCCCTCCAGGGTCGGATCGACCCGGGCTCACGCCGCCCAGTCGGCTGCTCCGGTAATCCCGGACCGCCGTGGGGCGCGCAGCACGATCGCCCGCGAGGGCCGCCGCGTGTCGGTGGCTCGCTCCCTGGAAGGACCACCACCATGCCGAACAAGCCCACGCCCGAGACCACCGACGACGCCCGCGAGCAGGCCCGCCGCGCGCTGCAGACCTCGATGGACACCCGTCAGTGAGTCAACTCGTCCGGCGGTGACGCTCGGCGTCGCTTCCGGCGGCGAGGCGGCCCCGAGGACGGGTGGATCGGCGCGACCGGGGCGGCTGCACACTCCGTGGCACACCATTGGAGCGGTGTAAGCCCGCGGCGGGATTGCGATCCTTACCGCGCTCGTGCCAGGATCGGCGGCGATGAACCAGATCGCCACCGCCACCCACCGAACCGCCTCGCCGCGGCGGATCGCCAGCCTCGCCCTGCCGGCCCTCGTGGTGCTCGCCGCCGAGCCGCTCTACGTGCTCGTCGACACGGCGGTGGTCGGGCACCTCGGCCGGGTGCCGCTCGCCGCGCTCGCCGTCGGTGGCACGGTGATGACGCTCACCGCGTGGGTCGGCACCGTTGTCGCGTACGGCACCACCGGGCGGGCGGCCCGCCGCTTCGGCGCGGGTGACCGGGCCGCCGCGGTGGCCGAGGGAGTCCAGTCGTCCTGGCTGGCGTTCGGGGTCGGTCTGCTGATCGCGATCGGCATGCAGGTCGGCGGAGGTGCGCTCGCGCGTACCCTCGCCGGTGGACCTGGCGACGTGGCCGACGCCGCCGCTCACTGGCTGCGGATCGCGGCCCTCGGCGCCCCCGGCCTGCTGCTTGCCGCCGCCGGCAACGGCTGGCTGCGCGGCGTGCAGGACACTCGCCGCCCGTTGTTCTTCGTGCTCGGCCCCAACCTGCTCTCCGCGCTGCTCTGCCCGCTGCTCGTCTACCCCGGCGGCCTGGGCCTGGTCGGTTCGGCGGTGGCGAACGTCGTCGCGCAGACGCTCTGCGGGGCGCTGTTCGCCGCGGCGCTGTTCGCCGAGCGGGTGTCGCTGCGGCCCCGGCCCCGGGTGATCCGCCAGCAGTTGGTGCTCAGCCGCGACCTGCTCATCCGAGGGCTGGCGTTCCAGGCCAGCTTCCTCTCCGCGACGGCCGTCGCCGCCCGCTTCGGCGCCGCCGCCGTCGGTGCCCACCAGATCGCCCTGCAACTCTGGTTCTTCACCGCGCTGGTGCTCGACGCCCTCGCGATCGCCGCGCAGTCCCTGGTCGGTGCCGCGCTCGGCGCCGGCGACGACGTGGGCGCCCGCGCGCTCGCCCGCCGGATCGGGCTGCTCGGCGGCGTCTGCGGCGTCGCCTTCGCGCTTGTCGTCGCCGCGGGCGCCGGCGTCGTGCCGTCGTGGTTCAGCTCCGACGAGGGGGTACGCGACCAGGCCATGGTGGCCTGGCCGTGGTTCGTCGCCATGCTGCCGCTGGCCGGGGTGGTGTTCGCCCTCGACGGCGTGCTGATCGGCGCGGGCGACGTGCGTTACCTGCGCAATCTCACCATCGTGGCGGCGCTCGGCGGCTTCCTGCCGGCCATCTGGCTGGCCTACGTGCTCCACCTCGGGCTGGGCGGCATCTGGGCCGGGCTCACCCTGTTCGTGGCGATCCGCCTGGTCGCCCTGCTGCTGCGCCTGCGCAACGACACCTGGGCGGTGACCGGCGCAATCCGCTGACCCCAACGTGCACGCCGATCTTGCAGTTTCTGTCGCCGATATGCGGTGGTTGGTGCCTTATGCCGGGACAGTAACTGCAAGATCGCGGAGAGCGGGGGTGGGGTTAGCAGATCTCTGCGTCGTCGAAACTCCAGCGCGGGTCGTAGATGTCTCTGGTCGATCCCGCTGGCAGGCCCTGTGCGAACCCGATCTCCAGGTCAATCATTCCCCGCAGGATCGCGGCGCAGGTCGCGTTGAGCACGTTGACGTCGGTGCTTGCCAACCACAGGCCGGCCGAGCTGGCCAGGACGTCGTCCGGGTGCGGCACCTGCCAGACCACTTCGTCCCGGAGGGTGACGAGTCCGGTGCCGGGCGAATGTGCCTGCGGTCGGGGCAGGGCGAAGGGGTACACCCACAGGAACCGGGTGGTGATCTCCAGGTTCCGGACGCCGTCGTCGGTGGTCGACCGGTACCCCATGGTGCCACTGACGCGGATGCCCGCCGCGGGGTCGAACCGCGGGTCGGCGGTGGGGTCGATGCGGGTGGCGTAGTCCAGGTTGTCGCCGGCCGCGAAGTCCTTGTCGATCTGGTACCGAAGGTCCGGTGCCAGCAGGGCGGCGAACTTCGCGGGGTCGCCAGCGAGCATGGACGGGTCGAGTCGACCGTGGATCAACGCCTGCTTGACCTTCGTCAGCGCGTCCGCGACCTGCTGGGCGGTGAACGGCGCGGCGGCCCGGGCTGTCGGGAGGGTGATTCCCGCCTCGCCCACGGCGAACGTCTCCGCCGGAGTGCCGGCGAACGGGCCGAGGGCGTTGCCGTTCCCGTCGACCGGCCGGGAGTTCGACTCGGCCCGCGCCAGGTTGATGCCCTGCCAGGCCAGCACCGTGACAAGCGTCAGCGCGACAAGCGCGGCGGTCCCGGCGAGCACCTTTCCGGCGTGCTGCTCCCACCCCAGCCGCAGCCGTTCCACCCTGGTCAGCGCGCGCTCGGTCACCGGCTCGCGCAGCCAGTCCGCCACTCGCAGTGGTTCAGATTCGGCGGCATCCGGGTCGCGGGCCGGGGTGACGGGCTCTTCTCTGGTCATCTGTCGTCCTGGCTCGACGGGAGTGGGCGAGTGATCTTCGCATCCGCCGTGACGTCGTGGTGTCCCCTCGGCGATCGAGCCAGCGGCGTGTGGCGGCTGGCCGAGAGCCACCCCGCGACGACTGTCGCCGTCTGGCGGTCTGGCAGGCTTGGCCGACGTGAGCACCGATGGTCTGATCGTGGTCGACAAGCCCGGCGGCATGACGTCGCACGACGTGGTGGCGCGGATTCGCCGGCTGGCGAAGACCCGACGGGTCGGGCACGGTGGCACCCTCGACCCGATGGCCACCGGTGTACTGGTGATCGGAGTGGGCCGGGCCACCCGGCTGCTGACCTACGTGATCGGCGCGGGCAAGAGCTACACCGGCACCATCCGGCTCGGTCAGGCCACGGTCACCGACGACGCCGAGGGCGACGTGATCTCCACCGCGCCAGCCGGTGAGGTCACCGACGACGCGATCCGGTCGGCGCTGGGCGCGCTGAGCGGTGAGGTCGACCAGGTGCCGAGCGCGGTCAGTGCCATCAAGATCGACGGGCAGCGGGCGTACAAGCGGGTCCGCGAGGGCGAGAGCGTCGAGTTGCCGGCGCGGCGGGTCACCATCTCCCGGTTGGAGGTGCTGGCGGTCCGCCGCACCGAGCCCGACGTCGTGGACGTGGATGTCGACGTGACCTGCTCCTCCGGCACGTACATCCGGGCCATCGCCCGGGACGCGGGCCTGGCGCTCGGCGTCGGTGGGCACCTGACGGCCCTGCGCCGGACCGCGGTGGGTGGCTTCACCCTCGCCGAGGCGGCGACTCTCGACCAGTTGGAGCAGCGCGCCCCGGACGTGGTGAACCTGCCGTTGGCCGCGGCGGCCGACCGGTTCTTCCCGCGTCGCGAGGCCACGCCCGACGAGGCTCGGGTGCTCGCCCACGGTGGGCCGCTGGACCCGGCCGGCCTCACCGGGCCGTACGCCGTCTTCGGGCCGGCCGGCGGTCTGATCGCTATCGTCAGCGAGCGGGACGGGCGGGCCCGCGCGGAGATCGTGCTCGCCCCGGCCTGACGGCGGGGCGCAGGTCCGCCGGCCCCGTGGCCGGCGGTGTCGACCCGCCGGACGGCGGGACAGCAGGAGGGAACGGCATGCAGCGGTGGCGGGGGTACGACGCGGCGCCCGGTGGGTGGGGACGCTCGGTCGTCACCATCGGCGTCTTCGACGGCGTGCACAAGGGGCACCAGGCGACCATCGGGCACACGGTGGCCCGCGCCCGGGAGTTGGGCGTGCAGTCGGTGGTGGTCACCTTCGACCCGCACCCGGCCGAGGTGGTCCGCCCCGGGTCGCATCCGGCGGTGCTCAGTGAGCCGGCCCGCAAGGCGGAACTGATCGAGCAGCTCGGCGTGGACGTGCTCTGTGTGGTGCCGTTCACACCGGAGTTCTCCCGGCTGCCGGCCGAACAGTTCGTGCACGACGTCCTGGTCGAGCACCTGCACGGCGCGCTGGTGGTGGTCGGCAGCAACTTCCGGTTCGGGCACCGGGCGGCCGGCGACGTGGCGCTGCTGGAACGGCTCGGGCAGACCTTCGGCTTCGGGGTGGAGGGCAGCCCGCTGGTCGCCGAGGACGGCACCGTCTTCTCCTCCACGTACATCCGCTCCTGCGTCGACGCGGGCGACGTCGGCGCGGCCGCCGCCGCGCTCGGCCGCCCCCACCGGTTGGAAGGTGTGGTGGTCCGCGGCGACCAGCGGGGGCGGGAGCTGGGCTTTCCCACCGCCAACCTGCTCTGCCACCGGTACGCGGCGGTCCCGGCCGACGGGGTGTACGCGGCCCGGTTGATCCGTCGCGGCCAGCACGAGCCGCTGATGGCGGCGGTGTCGGTGGGCACCAACCCGACGTTCTCCGGGCGGGAGCGGCGGGTCGAGGCCTACGCGCTGGACTTCACCGGCGACCTGTACGGCGAGCGGCTGGCCCTGGACTTCGTGGCGCACCTGCGCGGTCAGATCCGGTACGACTCGATCGAGCCGTTGATCGCCCAGATGAACCAGGACGTCGAACGCACCCGGCGCGCGCTCGCCTGAGCGCCGTGGGCTGCGCCGCCGAGCCCTTCGCCGGGTGTTACCGGCGAGTGCTGGTAGTCTTGCCCAGACGTCGGGAGACCGGCGTGGGGCCTCGCGTGCCTGCTCGACGCCGCGGGTGCGAGGAACCGGTCCGTTCCCGGTCCATCGGGACGACGGACACCTACTTGATCAACCCATCGAAACAGGGAGAACATGGCGCTCGACCAGGAAGCCAAGGCCAGCATCCGCGCGGAGTACGCGACCGCCGAGGGCGACACCGGTTCGCCGGAGGTTCAGGTCGCGGTCCTCACCAAGCGGATCGCCGAGCTGACCGAGCACCTGAAGGTGCACAAGCACGACCACCACAGCCGCCGTGGGCTGCTGCTGCTGGTCGGCCGTCGCCGTCGGCTGCTCAACTACGTCCAGAAGAAGGACATTGCCCGCTACCGGTCGCTCATCGAGCGGCTCGGCCTGCGCCGGTGACGTGACGGGGGAGTGGCTGACCAGCTGCTCCCCCGTACGGCGTCCCACCTGAAGAAACACGGGCCGCGCGACCACCCGAGAGGGAGCCGGTCAGCGTACCGGTCTCCGGTAGTGGCCCCCGGGAACCCCGGCATCAAGCCGGCCCCCGGGCGCTTCGATCGAAGACCGGCCGGCTGAGCAGCTCCCCGATGTCGTGGGCCCACGACGCGAAGGAGCACGACAGCACATGACCGAGACCAAACTCGGCACCGAATCCCGCACCGCCGTGATCGACAACGGGTCCTTCGGCACCCGCGAGATCACCTTCTCCACCGGCCGGCTGGCTCGCCAGGCCGCCGGTTCCGTCATCGCCCAGCTGGGCGAGACGGTCGTTCTCTCCGCCACCACCGCCGGTAAGCACCCGAAGGAGCAGTTCGACTTCTTCCCGCTGACCGTCGACGTCGAGGAGCGGATGTACGCCGCGGGCCGTATTCCCGGCTCGTTCTTCCGCCGTGAGGGTCGGCCCAGCGAGGACGCGATCCTCACCTGCCGCCTGATCGACCGGCCGCTGCGCCCGTCGTTCGTGAAGGGCCTGCGCAACGAGGTCCAGGTCGTCGAGACCATCCTCGCGCTCGACCCGCAGCACCCGTACGACGTCGTGGCGATCAACGCCGCCTCGATGTCGACCAAGCTGTCCGGCCTGCCCTTCTCCGGCCCGATCGGTGCGACCCGCGTCGCCCACATCGACGGCCAGTGGGTTGCCTTCCCGACCCTGGAGGAGCTGGCCCGCGCCACCTTCGACATGGTCGTGGCCGGCCGCACCCTCGAGGACGGCGACGTCGCGATCATGATGGTCGAGGCGGAGGCCACCCCGAACGCGGTCGCCCTGATCTCGGCCGGCGCCACCGCGCCGACCGAGGAGGTCGTGGCCAGCGGCCTGGAGGCCGCCAAGCCGGCGATCCGTGAGCTGTGCCGCGCGCAGAGCGAGCTGGCCGAGGTCGCCGCCAAGCCGGTCACCGAGTTCCCGGTCTTCCTGGACTACCAGGACGACGTGTACGACGCCGTCTCCGAGCTGGCCCGCGGCGAGGTCGCCGAGGCGATCACCATCGCCGGCAAGGCCGACCGCGAGGAGGCCCTGGACCGGGTCAAGGCCCGCGTCGCCGAGGAGCTGGGCGCTCGGTTCGAGGGTCGGGAGAAGGAGCTCAGCGCCGCCTTCCGGTCGCTCACCAAGTCCGAGGTCCGCAACCGCGTGCTGCGCGAGCAGGTCCGCATGGACGGCCGGGGCCCGCGCGACATCCGCGAGCTGACCGCCGAGGTCGGCGTGCTGCCCCGGGTGCACGGTTCGGCGCTGTTCGAGCGGGGCGAGACCCAGATCCTGGGCGTCACCACGCTGAACATGCTCCGCATGGAGCAGATGGTGGACACATTGTCCCCCGAGAACCGCAAGCGCTACATGCACAACTACAACTTCCCGCCGTACTCGACCGGTGAGACCGGCCGGGTCGGCTCGCCGAAGCGTCGCGAGATCGGGCACGGCGCGCTCGCCGAGCGTGCGCTGATCCCGGTGCTGCCGTCGCGCGAGGAGTTCCCGTACGCCATCCGGCAGGTGTCGGAGGCGCTCGGCTCCAACGGCTCCACCTCGATGGGTTCGGTCTGCGCGTCGACGCTGGGCCTGCTCTCCGCGGGTGTCCCGCTGAAGGCGCCGGTCGCCGGCATCGCGATGGGGCTCATCTCCGACGAGGTGGACGGCAAGACCCAGTACGTGACGCTCACCGACATCCTCGGTGCCGAGGACGCGTTCGGTGACATGGACTTCAAGGTCGCCGGCACCCCGGAGTTCGTCACCGCGCTCCAGCTCGACACCAAGCTCAACGGCATCCCGTCGGACGTGCTGGCTGCCGCGTTGCAGCAGGCGAACGAGGCCCGGCAGGTCATCCTCGGTGTCATGAAGGCCGCGATCGAGGCTCCGGCCGAGATGTCGGACTACGCGCCGCGGGTCACCACCGTCAAGATCCCGGTCGACAAGATCGGCATGGTGATCGGCCCGAAGGGGCAGACCATCAACGCGATCCAGGACGAGACCGGCGCCGAGATCTCCATCGAGGACGACGGCACGATCTACGTCGGCGCCACCAACGGCCCGTCGGCCCAGGCGGCCGTCGACCGGATCAACGGCATCGCCAACCCGACGCTGCCGAAGCAGGGCGAACGATTCCTCGGCACGGTGGTCAAGACCGCCGCGTTCGGGGCGTTCATCTCGCTGCTGCCGGGCCGTGACGGCCTGCTGCACATCTCCAAGGTGGGCGACGGCAAGCGGGTCGAGCGCGTTGAGGACTTCCTCAACGTCGGTGACCGGGTCGAGGTCGAGATCGCGGACATCGACGCCCGCGGCAAGATCTACCTCGACAAGGTCCGCCCGGAGGGCACCGAGGCTCCGGCCGCCGGTGAGGCCGCCGCTGGCGACCGGCCGGCTGGTCGGGACCGGGGCGACCGTGCTCCGCGTGACCGTGGCGATCGTGAGCGTGGCGGCGACCGAGGTGGCCGTGGCCCCGAGCGTGGCGGCGAAGGCGGCAACGGCGGCGGCGGCGAGGGCGGCGAGGGCGGCGAGCGTCCGCGCCGCCGGACCCGGCACAGCTGATCGTCGTACCTCGCATCACCCACCCCTCGTCGAACCGGGAGCAAGTCGTGAGTCGGGCCTTCAGTGCGCCGTTTCCACCGGATCGACGGGGGGTGGCCGCGTCCCCGGGGAAGGGGGCGGGCCGCTCCGGCGGCGCCGCCCGCGCGGTGACCCGGACGCTCAGCGACGACCCGCTGGGCGGCACGGTACGTCGTACCGTGCTGCCCAGCGGCCTGCGCGTCCTCACCGAGGCGATTCCGACGATGCGCAGTGTCTCGTTCGGTGTCTGGGTGGCGGTCGGCTCGCGTGACGAGACCGGCCCGCAGGCCGGTGCCGCGCACTTCCTCGAGCACCTGCTCTTCAAGGGCACCCACAAGCGCACCGCGTTGGAGATCTCCTCGCAGATCGAGGCGGTGGGTGGTGAGACGAACGCGTTCACCACGAAGGAGTACACCTGCTACTACGCGCGGGTGCTGGACGAGGATCTGCCGCTGGCGATCGACGTGATGTGCGACCTGGTCGCCGACTCGCTGTTGGAACCGGCCGACGTCGAGACCGAGCGTGGCGTGATCCTGGAAGAGATCGCCATGCACGACGACGAGCCCGGTGACGAGGTGCACGACCTCTTCGTCCAGGCCGTCTACGGCGAGCACCCGCTGGGTCGGCTGATCTCCGGCACCGCCGAGACCGTCACGCCGATGACCCGCAAGCAGATCCAGAGCTTCTACCGGGGCCGCTACGCCGCGCCGCAGATCGTCATCGCCGCCGCCGGCAACCTGGACCACGCCACGGTCGTGAAGATGGTCCGCCAGGCGGTGCGGGGCACCCCGCTGGACAGCGAGCCGGCCACCCCGGCGCCGCACCGCGCGGCCACCCCGGCGGTACGCACCAAGCCGGCGACCACCCTGGTGGAGCCGAAGGAGACCGAGCAGGCGCACGTCATCCTCGGCTGCCCCGGCATCGACCGCCTCGACGATCGGCGCTTCGCCCTCGGGGTGCTCAACAACGTGCTCGGCGGTGGCATGTCCAGCCGCCTGTTCCAGGAGATCCGCGAGCAGCGCGGCCTGGCGTACTCGGTCTACTCCTACGCCAGCCAGTACGCCGACACCGGCCTGTTCGCCGTCTACGCCGGCTGCGCGCCGGGCAAGGTGGACGAGGTGCTGGCCCTGACCCGCGCCGAGCTGGCCCGGGTGGCCGCCGACGGGTTGACCGAGGCGGAGGTGGCCCGCGGCAAGGGGATGAGCAAGGGCTCGTTCGTGCTCGGCCTGGAGGACACCGGTTCCCGGATGAGTCGGCTGGCCAAGGGTGAGCTGCTCTACGGCGACCTGATGCCGGTGGACGAGCTGCTCCGCCGGGTCGACGAGGTCACCGTGCAGGACGTCAACGTCCTCGCCGCCGAGTTGCTCAGCCGGCCCATGTCGCTGGCCGTGGTCGGCCCGTTCGGCGCGGGCGACTTCACGGTCTGAGGTCTGCCGTCCGACGCGTCGAGGGCGTCCCGGTCGGGCGTCCCGGCCGGTGGGCGCACCGGATCCGGCCCGAGGGGCGCGTCCCGATTGGGATAGGTTGTGCCCCGTGACTGACGAGCAGGAGAAGACCCCGGCCGGGTCGTTGCGGGTCGGCGTGTGTGGTGCGCGCGGCCGGATGGGCATCGAGGTCTGCAAGGCGGTTGACGCCGCCGAGGACCTCGAACTGGTCGCGGCCATCGACCAGGGCGACGACCTCTCCGCCGCCTCCGGCGCTGACGTGGTAGTCGACTTCACCACCCCGGACGTCGTCATGGACAACCTCCGGTGGTGCGTCGAGCAGGGCATCAGCGCGGTGGTCGGCACGACCGGCTTCACCGAGCAGCGGCTGGAGCAGGTGCGCGGCTGGCTGGCCGACAAGCCCGGGGTGGGCGTGGTCATCGCCCCCAACTTCGGCATCGGCGCGGTGCTGATGATGCAGTTCGCCGCGCGGGCCGCCCGTCACTTCGAGTCCGTCGAGATCATCGAGCAGCACCACCCGGGCAAGCTGGACGCGCCCAGCGGCACCGCCACGCACACCGCCCGGAAGATCGCCCAGGCGCGCGCCGACGCCGGCCTCGGTCCGGTCCCGGACGCCACAAAGGACGAGGTGCCGGGCGCGCGCGGCGCCGACATCGACGGGGTACGCGTCCACGCCGTTCGCGCCACCGGGCTCGTCGCCCACCAGGAGGTGCTGTTCGGCGGCACCGGCGAGACGCTGACCATCCGGCACGACTCGTACGACCGGGTGTCGTTCATGCCCGGTGTGTTGCTGGCCGTCCGTGCGGTGCGCCACCGCCCCGGCCTCACCGTCGGCCTGGACGCACTGCTCGACTGACCCCGCGCCTGCTCGCGGGCGGGCCGTGTGCCGGGCGTTGCGCCTGCGGCCGTCTGACCTGTCCGTGGCAGTAGGCCGGGCGGAACGGGGTCGCCGGGTGGCCGGGGCCGGGCGGGCCACCCGGCAGGCGCGGCTTCGGATCAGGCTCTGCTGGGCCGCTGTCCCTGGAAGCGACCGGCCGTGAGCGGAAGACTGTCCTGAGGTCCCGCTCGGCCTGTTCTCGTACCTGCGCGTGTTCTCGCGTGCTGTCCGGAAAGGCCGCGACGAACGCGGCCGGGAAGCCCCGTTCCTCCCGTTGTAGCTCGCAGACCGTCTCGACCAGCCGCTGGAAGCCCTGCCACGGATCGGGGTCGGCCAGCGCCCCGGCGGTACCTCGTCTGCGACGCCAACGACGGGTCGGACAAGGGCTGGGCAGGACCGGTGTGGCGGCCTCGACCCGAGGCCGCCACACCGGTCACTCGACCTTCTCGGCCGGAACAGCCACGTGTAGGCGCACCTGGGGCACCAGCATGTCGTCGACGTCCAACGCGCGGGCCGCCCCGTCGGGCTCCCAACCCGTGCTGGCGAGGAACTTCCGGGTCGCCTCGTCAGCGTCGAACGCCCAGGCCACCGCCCGGCTCAGACCGTCGGACCGCCACAGGTCGACGGTGGCGGCGAGCAGCCGGCTGCCGTGCCCGCGCCGACCCCAGCGCGGCTCCACCAGCAGGTCGGTCACCGCGGCCACGTCCGGGCCGAGCGCGTCGGCCGGCTCGCCCGGCGCGAGGGCCTCGGCGTCGGCCGGACCGGAGGCGGCGAACCCCACCAGATACGATTGCTCGGCCTGTTCGACGGCGACCAGCACCCGGTGCGCGCCCGAGGGCGGCTCCAGCACCGCGGCGCTCCACCGCCGGGCGAGGAACGCCTCGTCCAGGTTGTCGAGCACGTGCCGAGGCAGGATCCGACGGTACGCGACCCGCCAGGTCGCGAGTTGGATGCGTGCGATCTCGCCGGCGTCCTCAGGACGCGCCGGGCGGACGTACCCGAGAGCCATGGGACGGAAGCCTACGCAGGACGGGGGAGACGACGGTGGCGCAGGGTGCCAGGAGGACGACCGCGCAGGTCGTCGGGGTGGTGGTGCTCGCCGCGGCGGTCACCGCGTTCCTCGCCGTCGCGGCGGTGCGGCACGGCTTCTTCGACCTGAAGGTCTACTACGGCGCGTTGACCTGGTGGGTGCACGACGGCGGGGAGATCTACGACTACCTCAAGCCGACCACCCAGTACGGCTTCACCTACCCGCCGTTCGCCGCGCTGGTGATGCTGCCGATGGCGTACCTGCCGTGGACGGCCGCGATCGTGGTGAGCGTGCTCGCCAGCGTGGTCACCACCACGGTGCTCATCTGGTGGCTGGTCGACCCGATCGCCCGCCGGGCCGGCTGGACCCGGTGGTTCGCCCTCGCGGTGGCGCTCTGCCTGGCCGCCGCGTTCGAGCCGATGCGGGAGACGATCAACTTCGGCCAGGTCAACACGCTGCTGCTCTTCCTGGTGGCGGTGGATCTGCTGCGGCTGCTGCCGGCCGGCAACCGGTGGGCCGGGGTGGGCATCGGGCTCGCCACCGCGATCAAACTGACCCCTGGTGTCTTCATCGTCTACCTGCTGGTGACCGGGCGGTGGCGGGCGGCCCGCACCGCCTGCGGGACGGCCGCCGGGGTGTCGCTGCTGGCCGGTGCGCTCTTCCCGGACGCGTCCCGGGAGTTCTGGACCGAGGCGCTGTGGAACACCGCACGGGTGGGGGAGCTCGCCTTCGTCTCCAACCAGTCGCTGCGCGGGGTGGTCGCCCGACTCGACCCGGAGCACCCGAGCACCCTGGTGTGGCTGCTGCTGGTGCTCGGCACCCTGGCCCTCTGGGCCTGGCGGTCCCGGGCCGCCGTCTCCGCCGGCGACGAGCTCACCGGCCTGGCGTTGACCGGCGCGGTGATGTGCCTGGTCAGCCCGGTGACCTGGGTGCACCACCTGGTCTGGCTGCTGCCCG
The DNA here is from genome assembly GCF_042872705.1 of Micromonospora sp. NPDC005203. Classification (NCBI taxonomy): domain Bacteria; kingdom Bacillati; phylum Actinomycetota; class Actinomycetes; order Micromonosporales; family Micromonosporaceae; genus Micromonospora; species Micromonospora sp. NPDC005203. The sequence continues at coordinate 63,089 of NZ_JBIAKV010000011.1, forward strand.
CGCTGATCCTGCTCGTCGACAACGCCATGGCCGCGCCGGCCGGCCGTCGGCGATGGGTCCTGCTGGTCGCCGCGACCATCGCCTACGTGCTGTTGATCAGCCGGACCGTCTGGTTCTGGGAGAAGGACTTCACCGGTGTCGACGGCTTCCTGGGCAGCAACGCCTACGTGTGGATCAGCCTCGCGCTGCTGGCCTTCCTCCCGATTCGCGGTTGGCTGACCCCGGGCGGCTCAACCGTCGAGGCGTCCGGCGTACCGCAGCTCGACCAGCCCCACCGGCGGGCTCCCACCGGCAAGCGGCACCTGGTAGGTCGACTGCTCACCGTCCGGTGACAACCCGGCCCGCTCGCAGAATCGCCGGGCCCGCCGGTTGTCCGCCAGCACCCACAGCCGATAGTCGGTCCAGCCCCGCTCGTGCAGCCCGGCCCGGGCGGCGGCCAGGAGCGCGGTGCCGGTCCCGTCACCCCAGCACGCCGGCTCCACGTAGATCGCCAGCACCTCGCCGACCGTCGGGTCCAGGTCGTCGCGGTCCTGGTCGCGGCGGTACGGCCCGAAGGTCGTGAAGCCCACGACCAGCCCGTCCACCTCGCCCAGCAGGGTGGTGAACGGGTGGTCCGGGTCGGCGGTGCCGATGTCGCGGCGACGCTGCGCCCAGGCGGCCACGTTCAGCCGGGCCAGCACCTCGTCCGGCATGAAGCCGGCGTAGCCCGCCTGCCAGCCGTGCACGTGCACCCGGGCGACCGCCTCGGCGTCGTCCGGCTCCTCCCGACGGATGGTCAGCATTGCACCGTTCTATGCCCCGTTGGTCGTCGCGTCCAGCTTCCCGCACCGGCGTCGTACCGATGAATTAAGGTCGCCGACGATGGCCGCACCGGAATCACTCTCGCTCGCCCAGGCTCGACGGCTGGCGCTCGCCGCTCAGGGCTTCGCCGACCCGGCGCCAGCCGGCGTGCCCACCCGCCGGCACCTGCGTCGGGTGCTGGACCGGGTCAACCTGATCCAGATGGACTCGGTGAACGTGCTGCAACGCGCGCACTACCTGCCGCTCTACAGCCGGCTCGGGCCCTACCCGACCACGATGCTCGACCAGGCCGCCTACCGCCGTCCCCGCGAGTTGTTCGAATACTGGGGTCACGAGGCGTCGTTGGTGCCGGTCGAGCTGCACCCGATGCTGCGCTGGCGGATGGCCCGCGCGCACAGCGAATCCTGGGGCGGCATGCGGCGGATCGCCCAGGAGCAGCCGGAGCTGGTCGCCTGGGTTCGCGACGAGGTGGCCGCCCGCGGCCCGCTGACCGCTGCCGAGATCGAGCACGACGCGCCGCGGGAGACCGGCAACTGGGGGTGGAACTGGTCGGCGGTCAAGCGGGCGTTGGAGTTCCTCTTCTGGGCCGGTGAGGTGGCCGCCGCGGAGCGCAGCACCTCCTTCGCCCGCCGCTACGACCTACCCGAGCGGGTGCTGCCCCCGGCGGTGCTGGCCGCGCCCACCCCGACCGACGCCGAGGCGTACCGCACGCTTGTGGCCCTTGCCGCGCGGTCGCTCGGGGTGGCCGCCGAGCCGGAGCTGCGTGACTACTTCCGGTTGCCGCTGGCCGGTGCCCGGCAGGCCGTCGCCGAGCTGGCCGAGGCCGGTGAGCTGCTGCCGGTCACCGTGGCCGGCTGGCGACAGCCGGCCTGGCTGCACGCGTCCGCGCGGCTGCCCCGGTGGATTCGGGGCAACACGCTGGTCAGCCCCTTCGACCCGCTGATCTGGGAACGTGCCCGCACCGAGCGGCTGTTCGGGTTCACCTACCGGATCGAGATCTACGTCCCGGCGCCACAGCGGGTCTACGGCTACTACGTGTTGCCGTTCCTGCAGGGCGACCGGTTCACCGCCCGGGTCGACCTGAAGGCCGACCGTAAGGCCGGGGTGCTGCTGGTGCCGGCTGCCTGGATCGAGCCCGACGCCGACCCGGCGGAGACCGCGGTGGCGCTCGCCGCCGAGTTGCACCGGCTCGCCGGCTGGCTCGGCCTGGACGCGGTGGCAGCACCGCTGGGCGGCGACCTGGCCGGTCCGCTGACCGCCGCGTTGGCCGGCGTGTCCGGTGTACCGTGAGCGCGTGACGAGCGCTCCCGGTCCGGTCGACCAGCCGCAGCCCGCCCCCGGGGCGGTGCACACCGTGCCGGCTGACCCGGCTGGTGTCGGTCCGGGTGGTGTCAGTCCGGGTGGTGTCAGTCCGGACGGTCTCGGTGCGGCTGGTGTCGGTCCGGGTGGTTGGCCGACGACCCCAGCGGGTGGCTACCCGGCGCCCCAGCCGGACCGGCTGACCAGGTTCGTGCTGCGTCTCTACGAGAGTTCACCGCGCTGGGCGGTGCCGCTGGCCGCAGTCGGCTGCGTCGCCGCCGGCATGGGTTACGCGCTGCTCAGCAATCCGGCCGACGCCCCCCCGGACGCCGCACCCACCTGCCTGCTCAAGCTGACCACCGGGCTGGACTGCCCAGGCTGCGGCGGCACCCGCGCACTCTGGTACGTGCTGCACGCCGACCTGCCAGCCGCCGCCCGGCACCACTTCCTGTTCGTCTTCGCGCTGCCGTTCCTCGCGTACCTCTTCGTCGCCTGGGCGGCCAACCAGGCGTTCGGTTGGCGGCTGCCGGAGTTGCGGATCAGCTCGAAGGTCATCGTGGGGTTCATGGGCGGGTGGCTCGCCTTCTCGGTGCTGCGCAACCTGCCCTGGGCGCCGTTCACCTCGCTCTACGTCTGAGCGCGCCGCTGCCCGTCGCGCTCCGACGCCACCCATGATCGACTCGACATCAAGGAAACCGGGCCGACCACCCGCCCCGGACACCCCGACTTTCGGGAAGCCGAGTCGGTCGATCACCCCAATGGTCAGCCGAACAGTCGCGCCGGCGGCGCACGGACCAGGAGCAGGCCGGCGACGAGTTCGGGTCGGGCCGACGCATCTCGCCCGCAAGATCGTGCTCAATCCCGGATGTCAACACCGTCGCGTCAGGGGAGAATCGCGCCGATCTTGCACTTCCTGTCGTCGATTTAGGCGGGAATGCACTCTAATGTCGGGGCAGAAAGTGCAAGATCGCGATGCAGGCTGGGTTGGCGAACAGTCATTGCGCCGCACGTAGCGGGGTTGTGCTGGAGGTAGTGGGGTTGGGGGCGACGGATGCCACCACATCCAAGATGTGGCGCGATCTTGCGGGCGGAGGACGACCCGCTGCCTGAGTGATCGACATTGCACGAGGCTCGCCTGAGTTGGGGCCGGAGGCGCCGCGCCACTACAGTCCCAGGAATGCCGGAGATGGTGCAGCCCCAGGTCAAGTTGATCGCGTGGACCCAGTTCGCGGCCCCGGACGACGTGCCGTGGTCGACCGATGCGGAGGGTGGTCAGGCGCTCGCCGAGTTCGCCGGCCGGGCCTGCTACCAGTCGTGGAAGAAGCCGAACCCGGCGACCGCCACCAACGCCGGCTACCTGGCGCACATCCTCGACGTCGGGCACCTGTCGGTGCTGGAGCACGGATCGGTCACCTTCTACTTCACCGGGGTGTCCCGCTCCTTCACCCACGAGCTGATCCGGCACCGGCACTTCTCGTACTCCCAGCTGTCCCAGCGCTACGTCCCGGAACGGGACGCGGCCATGGTCGAGCCGGCGGTCATCGCCGACGACCCGGAGCTGCACAAGTTGTTCGTGGCGGCCGCCGAGGCGAGCGTTCAGGCGTACACCGAGTTGTTGGAGGGCCTGGAGCAGCGCTTCTCCGACGAGCCGAACCCGACGCTGCGCCGCAAGCAGGCCCGGCAGGCCGCCCGGGCGGTGCTGCCCAATGCCACCGAGACCCGGATCGTGGTCTCCGGCAACTACCGGGCGTGGCGGCACTTCATCGCGATGCGGGCCACCGAGCACGCCGACGTGGAGATCCGTGAGCTGGCCGTGGAGTGCCTGCGCCAGCTGCAGGGGGTCGCCCCGAACGTGTTCGCCGACTTCGTGATCTCCACGCTGTCGGACGGCACCGAAGTGGCGGCCAGCCCGCACGAGGCGTCCTGAGCCCTTCCCCGGCGGGGTCCGGCTGGTCGTCCGCTAGGTTGAAGGGTATGACGCACGACCACCTCGACGCCGCCGCCCGACCGGCGTCCCGCCCCTTCGGCCGGGTGCTCACCGCCATGGTGAGCCCGTTCACCCCTGACGGCTCGCTCGACCTGGACGGCGCCGCCCGGCTGGCGAGCCACCTGGTCGACGAGCAGGGCAACGACGCGCTGGTGGTCAACGGCACCACCGGTGAGTCCCCGACCACCACCGACGCGGAGAAGGAACACCTGATCCGGGCCGTGGTGGAGGCCGTCGGTGACCGTGCCAAGGTGGTCGCCGGGGTCGGCACGAACGACACCCGGCACAGCATCGAGCTGGCCGCCGCCGCCGAGAAGGCGGGTGCGCACGGCCTGCTGGTGGTCACCCCGTACTACAACAAGCCGCCGCAGAGCGGGTTGCTGCGACACTTCACCGCCGTCGCCGACGCCAGCGGCCTCCCGGTGATGCTGTACGACATCCCCCACCGCTCCGGCGTGCCGATCGACACCGAGACGCTGGTCCGGCTCGCCGAGCACGGCCGGATCGTCGCGGTCAAGGACGCCAAGAGCGACCTGATCGCCACCGGCTGGGTGACCAGCCGGACCGCCCTCGCCTTCTACTGCGGCGAGGACGCCCTCACCCTGCCGGCGCTGGCCGTCGGCAGCGTGGGCGTGGTCGGCACCTCGACGCACTTCACCGGGGCGCTGACCGCACAGATGATCGAGGCGTACGACGCGGGGGACATGCCGACCGCGCTGGCGCTGCACCGGCGGCTGCTGCCGCTGTTCACCGGCATCTTCCGCACCCAGGGCACGATCCTGGTGAAGGCGGGCCTGGCATCGCTGGGTCTGCCGGCCGGTCCGGTGCGCCCCCCGCTCGTGGACGCCACCACCGACGAGATCGCCCAGCTGCGCGCGGACTTCGCGGCAGCGGGCCTGGAGCTGCCCGAATGATCAAACGACACGATGGACGCCGAGTGACGGCGTCGCAGATTGAGGTGAACGCGTGACCGAGGCGCACATCGAGGCGGAACTACCCCCGCCGCTGCCGGAAGGTGGCCTGCGGATCATCCCGCTCGGCGGGCTCGGCGCCATCGGTCGGAACATGACCGTCTTCGAGTTCGACGGCAAGTTGCTGATCGTCGACTGCGGGGTGCTCTTCCCCGACGTCGAGCAACCGGGCGTGGATCTGATCCTGCCCGACTTCGGCCCGATCCTGGACCGGCTCGCCGACGTCCAGGCCATCGTGCTGACCCACGGTCACGAGGACCACATCGGCGCGGTGCCGTACCTGCTCGCCCACAAACCCGACATCCCGCTGGTCGGCTCACAGTTCACCCTCGCACTGGTCGAGGCCAAGTTGGCCGAGCGGCGGATCCAGCCGTACACGCTGACCGTGCGGGAGGGTGGCCGGGAGCGGCTCGGCCCGTTCGAGTGTGAGTTCTTCGCGGTCAACCACTCGATCCCGGACGCCCTCGCCGTGGCCATCCGCACCCCCGCCGGCCTGGTGCTACACACCGGCGACTTCAAGATGGACCAGCTCCCGCTGGACGGTCGGATCACCGACCTGGCCGGCTTCGCCCGGCTCGGCGCCGAGGGCGTCGACCTGCTGCTGTCCGACTCCACCAACGCGGAGATCCCCGGCTTCGTCACCCCGGAGCGGGAAATCGGGCCGGTGCTCGACTCGATCTTCGGCAAGGCCAAGGGCCGCATCATCGTGGCCTCGTTCGCCTCGCACGTGCACCGCGTGCAGCAGGTCTTCGACTCTGCCGCGGAGCACGGCCGCAAGGTCGCGCTGATCGGCCGGTCCATGGTCCGCAACATGGGCATCGCCCGGGACCTGGGCCTGCTCAACATCCCGGCCGGGCTGGTCATCAGCATCGACGAGGCGACCACGCTGCCGCCGGATGAGATCGTGCTGATGTCCACCGGTTCGCAGGGTGAGCCGATGAGCGCGCTGGGCCGGATGGCCAGCGGCGACCACCGGCACATCACCATCGCCCCCGGTGACACCGTCGTGCTGGCCTCCTCGCTGGTGCCCGGCAACGAGACCTCGGTCTACCGGGTGATCAACCGGTTGGCCCGGGCCGGCGCGGTGGTCGTGCACAAGGACGTCGCGAAGGTGCACGTCTCCGGGCACGCCCCCGCTGGGGAGCTGCTCTACCTGCTCAACGTGGTCCGGCCGAGCAACCTGATGCCCGTGCACGGGGAGTGGCGTCACCTGCGTGCCCACGCCCGGCTCGGCATCGAGTCCGGGGTCGCCGCCGACCGGGTGGTGATCTGCGAGGACGGCGACGTGGTCGACCTGGTCGAGGGCCGCGCCAGCCTGGTCGGGCACGTGAAGAGCCGGTACGTCTACGTGGACGGCCTCGCCGTCGGTGACGTCAGTGAGTCGCTGCTCACCGAGCGGCGGATCCTCGGCGACGGCGGCTTCATCGCCACCACCGTCGTCGTGGACTCGGTCACCGGCAAGGTGGTCGCCGGCCCGACGTTGTCCGCGAAGGGCTTCTCCGAGGACCCGGAGGCGTTCAACCCGGTGGTCCCGCTGGTCACCGAGGCGCTCAACCGGGCCGCGGCGGACGGCATCACCGACCCGCACCAGCTCCAGCAGATCGTCCGCCGGACCGTGGGGCGGTGGGTCAACGACAAGTACCGTCGTCGCCCGATGATCGTGCCCACCGTCGTCGAGGTCTGAGCCTGTTCCGCTGACGCCGGTCCACTCCGTTCGGGGTGGGCCGGCGTCGCCGCGCCCGGGGGTCAGGGCAGCGCGGCGACCGCCTCGGCGTAGGCGACGCCGGTGGTGATGGCGGCGTCCACCAGCACCGTGAGCTGCGCCGGGGCCACCCCGTGGGTCAGATCGGTGGCCACGTCACCGGCCAGCACCAACTCGCCGCCGAGTTCGTGCGCGTACGCCTTGGGCAGCAGCCGGTCGTGGTTCCAGGCGTTACAGAAGGCGTACGCCTCGCAGCGGCGGGTCGCCGGCAGCCGGCGGGTGGCCATGGCCCGGGCGTGCAGCACCTCGCCGCGCTCGCCGGCCCGGCGGAACTGGATCACCACCCCATCCCACAGTCCCACCACCCGCTCGCCCTCCTCCACGACGTAGCGGTCCCCGCGGCGGTCCAGGGCGGCCGTGATCAGATCGACCGTGAGCGTCACCAGTTCCCGCTCGTCGTCGGATTCACGCTCCGCGCCGTCGGGCGAAGCACCGTCGGGCGAAGCGCCGCCCGATCCCTCGTCGCCGGATCTGTCGCCGGCTGGCTTGTCGTCGGCGGGCAGGGGCACCGCGTCCGACAGCGGACGCTCGGCGAGCCAGGCGGCCATCCGCCCGGAGTGGTGGCCGGTGCCGTTGCGGGCGTCGAAGCTGCCGGCCAGCTCGTTGACCATCGCGAGCAGCAACGCGCCGAGGGTGGCCACGTCCAGGTCGGTGGCCGGCCGCCCGCCGTACGCCGGACGGGGCACCGTGCGCAGACCGAGCCCGGCCTCGACGGCCACCGCGCAGACCAGCGCACCGGCAGCGGCGAACTCCATCGCGGCGAGATCGTCGGTGGGCCGGTCCAGCCGGGGCAGTTGCTCGGCCAGAATGCTCAGCCCACGGTCCAGGTGCCCGCCGAGAGCGCAGAACCGCAGGTGTGCGGCGAGGTGGGGAAAGGCCGCGCGCTCGCGCCGGTGTCGCCGGTACGCCCGCACGTGCGCCGCCGCGGCCCGTTCGGCCTCGCCGACGCGCAGTTCGGGTAGCAGACCGGCCACCAGCGCCCGCTCGGGCTGGTCGGTGCAACTTCCCGCGTCGCCGGTGGGCTCCCGCAGCTCGGTCAGCGCGGCGCGCCATTCCCCCCACCCGGCGAGCAGTTCGGCGCGGCGGGCCGGGGCGCAACCGGGGCAGCCACCGGACGGGGTGCCGACCGTGCCCGCCCACCGCTGGTACCAGTGGCGGGCGGTGGGCTCGTCGCCGAGGTGGTCGGCGATCCGGCAGCGCAGCTCCGCGACGGTCGGCGCCTCGGGGCCGTCCGCCCCGACCCGGTGGGCCAGGTCGTCCAGGAGGGACCGGGTCTGGTCCAGCCCCACCCGAGGGGTGCCGAGCAGCGCCTCCACGGCGTACCGCTGCAGGCGCAGCAGCAGGGGCGGCTCGTCCTCGGTGAGCAGCTCGGGCCGGTAGTCGGCGGCGGCTCGGCACCTGCGTACCGGCTCGACCAGCCGCCACCGCTCGCCGTGCAACAGGTACGCCTCGATCAGCGCGAACCGGGCGTCCAGGGCGGACCGGAGGTCCCCGCACGCGTCGGCCCGCTCGGCGAGCCGTTCGAGGGCCAGCAGCCGGGCCGGTCCGTCGGGCAGGTCCCGCGCATCGGCGAGCGCGCTCACCAGTACCGGGTCACGCCGCACGGGCGGCCGTCGGGTGAGGTCCGGATCGCCGGCCCCGCCCGCCCGGTCGGTGCGACTGCCGGTGAACTCGTCCCGGCCGGTCACGACGGCACCGCGCCGGGCAGTCGACGGACCGCCACGGCGAGCTGGCAGCCGGTGGAGATGCCACAGTCGAGCAGTTGGTCGAGTTGGTGCGGGGTCACCCCGCGTTCCAGGTCGGTGACCACCTCGCCGTAGACCCGGGCCCGACCGTCGTCGTCGACGTGCACGAACGCCTTGGGCCAGAGCCGGTCGTGGTTCCACGAGTTGCAGAAGGCGTACAGGGCGGGCACCTGCTCGATTCCGAAGGTGGGGGTGACCATCGTGCGGACCTGGAGCAGCTCGCCGTCCCTGCCGAGGCGCAGGAACCAGATCATGTTGTCGTCGAAGCGACCCACCAACTCGCCGCCCTCGGTCAGGCCGACGGACCGGCCACAGGCGGCGAGCACCGCGGCGACCAGTTCGCCGCTCAGCGGGCGCAGCGCGCCCGGGTGCCCGGCCAGCGGATCGTCCGGATCGCCCTCGAATTCCGGCGACGCCATAGGGCATCCCTTCTGAGGCGGATATCACGACCGGCGGCGGGGTTCGTGTTTCGACGCGCGGACACGACCCGGAAAAGCGGGGATCTGCCCGGCCCCACCGTTACCGTGACTCTATGGCGGGCCGTACCTCTCAGGCGAGCCGGCGGCGCGGCGCGTCGCCGCGCGGTGGCACCAACAGTCGTGCCCGTCAACCGGCGAAGAAGACCCGCGCGCCGGTCCGACGTCGTACGGTGCCGGCCCGGCCCGGCGCGGCTGTCTACGTGGGCCGCGCGGTGGGCGCACTGTGGATGGGCGTGGCGCACGGGATGGGCTGGGCGGTGCGGGCCGCCGGTCGACAGGCCGCCTCCGCCCGCGACCTCGACCCGGAGCACCGCCGCGACGGCGCCGGACTGCTGCTGTTCGGGTTCGCCCTGCTCACCGCCGTGGCGCTCTGGCTCTCCGGAGCGGGTCCGGTGGGTGCCCAACTGGCCGACACGATCCGGTTGTTCCTGGGCGCGATCTCGGTGGTCGTACCGGTGCTGTTGATGATCGGGGCCTGGCGGTTGATGCGCCAGCCGGCCGATCCGGAGCACCGGGGCCGCGGGTTGATCGGCTGGACTTCGCTGCTCGTCTCGACCGCCGCGCTGCTGCACATCGGTCAGGCCCCGGCCAACCCCCTACAGCGGGACTTCGCGGGCGGGTTGGTCGGCGCGGGCATCGGCGGGCTGCTGGAGCGCGCGGTCACCGCCTGGGTGGCGGTGCCGCTGCTGATCCTGCTGCTGCTCTTCGGTCTGCTCGTGGTGACGGCGACACCGATCAACAAGATTCCGGAGCGGCTGGGCCTGCTGGCCGGCGGGCTGGTCGCCGCGCCGGAGGCCGCTGAGGAAGCCGACGAGCCGGCCGCCCAGCGGGCGCGGAAGCGGCCGGCGAAGCGGATGCCTCCACCGGTGGACCCGGACGACTTCGAGGACCTGGACGGTGTGGACCTCCAGGAGACCGTGGTGCTGCCGCGCAAGTCTCCGGCGAAGGTGCCGGCGAGCCGCCGGCCGCCGGTCGAGCCGCCGGAGCACTCGCCCGCGCCGACGCGGGCCGAACAGCTCGCGTTGACCGGGCTGGCCGGGGACTACAGGCTGCCGCCGGCCAACATGCTCAGCGCCGGCGCCGCCGCGAAGACCCGCAGCAAGGCCAACGACGAGGTGATCGCCGCGCTGACCGGGGTGTTCGACCAGTTCGACGTGGACGCGGCGGTCACCGGCTTCACCCGCGGCCCGACCGTCACCCGCTACGAGGTGGAGCTGGGGCACGGCGTCAAGGTCGAGCGGATCACCCAGCTCTCCCGCAACATCGCGTACGCGGTGAAGTCGCCGGACGTCCGGATCCTCAGCCCGATCCCGGGCAAGAGCGCGGTCGGCGTGGAGATCCCGAACACCGACCCGGAGAACGTCGCCCTCGGTGACGTGCTGCGCTCGCACGCGGCGACGAGCGACCACCATCCGATGGTGGTGGCGCTCGGCAAGGACATCGAGGGTGGCTACGTGGTGGCCAACCTCGCGAAAATGCCGCACATTCTGATCGCCGGGGCCACCGGCGCGGGAAAATCGAGCTGCCTCAATACCTTGCTGGTGTCCGTCCTCACCCGGGCCACCCCGGACGAGGTGCGCCTGCTGTTGATCGACCCGAAGCGGGTCGAGATGACCGGCTATGAGGGCATCCCGCACCTGGTCACCCCGATCGTGACAAATGCCAAGAAGGCGGCCGAATCGCTGGACTGGGTGGTCCGCGAGATGGACATGCGCTACGACGACCTCGCCGCCAACGGTGTCCGCCACATCGACGACTTCAACCGCAAGGTCCGCAACGGCGAGATCAAGGCCCCGCCGGGCAGCGAACGCGAGATGCGCCCGTACCCGTACCTGTTGGTGATCGTGGACGAGTTGGCCGACCTGATGATGGTCGCGCCGCGCGACGTGGAGGACTCCGTCGTCCGGATCACCCAGCTGGCCCGCGCGGCCGGCATCCACCTGGTCCTGGCCACCCAACGGCCCTCGGTCGACGTGGTGACCGGTCTGATCAAGGCGAACGTGCCGTCCCGGCTGGCGTTCGCCACCTCCTCGCTCGCGGACTCCCGGGTCATCCTCGACCAGCCGGGCGCGGAGAAGCTGCTCGGCCGCGGTGACGGCCTCTTCCTGCCGATGGGCGCCTCCAAGCCGGTCCGCATCCAGGGCGCCTGGGTCACCGAGCGGGAGATCGCCGACGTCGTGAAGTTCTGCAAGGACCAGCGCGAGCCGGAGTTCCGCAAGGACGTGCTGGCCCCCGCGCAGGAGAGCAAGAAGAAGATCGACGAGGACATCGGCGACGATCTCGACCTGCTGGTGCAGGCGGTGGAGTTGGTGGTGACCTCGCAGTTCGGCTCGACCTCCATGCTGCAACGCAAGCTACGGGTCGGTTTCGCCAAGGCGGGTCGCCTGATGGACCTGATGGAGACCCGGGCAGTGGTCGGGCCGTCGGAGGGGTCGAAGGCGCGCGACGTGCTGGTCAAGCCGGACGAGCTGGAGGACGTCCTGGTCGGCCTGCGCGGCAGCGTGGACTGACCGACGGGGACGACCGACCCCGCAAACACGACGGGCCCGCCGGCAGCCGGCGGGCCCGTGACTCGGGGGGTGTTCAGTTGAGCAACGCGGCGGCGATGGCGGTGCCGATGATCGCGCCGACGAGGCTGGCCGCTGCGGCGTACCAGCCCAGTGGCTTGTCACCGAGCACCGCGCCGACGATGCCCGCGACGATGCCGAGCACGCCGAAGACGATCGGGGGAAGCAGCAGGGCGAGAACCGCGAAGACGAAGCCCACGATGGTGAGGATCCGGGCAGCGTTGGCGCGGGGGCGTGCGTTGCTGGGCAGGTCGGCCATGTCTTCCTCCGGGTGAGAGCCTGTCGTGACGGCACGATCACTACCCACTGTGGGCGGTGGTCACGCCTGCCGAGGTGGCTGCTCAGTGAAAGATCTTCAGGCCGATCACGCCGGCGACCACCAGCAGCAGGCACAGGATCCGGGGCAGGCTCGCCGACTCGCTGAGCGCCAGCATCCCGATCAGCGCGGTGCCGACCGCGCCGATGCCGACCCAGACCGCGTAACCGGTACCGACCGGGATCTCGCGCAGCGCGTACGCCAGGCCGGCCATGCTCAGGACCAGCGTCACCGCGAACACCACGGACGGGACCAGCCGGCTGAAGCCGGCGCTGCGGTCCAGGGCGACCGCCCAGGCCGTCTCCAGCAGTCCGGAGATCACCAACACCAGCCAGGCCATCGTTCACCTCACGCGAGAGTGCCCGGGCCGCCGGGGGCCGGGACGAGTCGGGTCTGCACGTCGCGGGGCGTCTTGGCCTGACCGGGTACGCCCACCACTCGTCCGGGGTGGCCGCGGGCCACCGAAGCCGACGCTAGCACCGGTCGGCGGTCGGGACGGATGGATGGGTTGGGCGGCGGTGGCGCAGTGACTCCCGCCACCCCTTCTTGACCTGCACTTGACTCTAACTTGCAGGATGTCCACCATGACGCTGATCTATGCCGACTCCGAGGTCGCCGCCGCGCTGGACGCCTCCACCACGGTCGACGCCATGCGTGCCGCCGTCCTGGCCGCGTACGGGGGACGCCTCGTGGCCCCGCCCCGGGCCGCCGCCCCGCTGGGCGGTGGGCGGCTGGTGCTCACCGCGGGGCATCTGGTCGGCGAGTGGTACGGCTTTCGCTCCTACGACACCTTCGGCCACCCGCGGGGCGAGCAGGTGGTGGTGCTGCACGACGCGGGCACCGGGGCGATCCGGGCGGTGGCGGTGGGCGAGGAGCTGGGTTCCCGTCGTACCGGAGGGTTGGGTGCCCTGGCGGTCGACGCCCTGGCCCGTCCGGACGCGGCCACCCTCGGCGTGATCGGCTCCGGCCGGCAGGCGTGGACCCAGGTCTGGGCCGCCGCCGCGGTCCGCCCGCTGCGCGAGGTGGTGGTGCACAGCCGCTCCGCGGCCCGGCGGGACGCCCTCGCCGCGCGGGTCCGCGCCGAGCTGGGCGTGCCCGCCCGAACGGTGGCCGACCCGGGCTCGGCCGTCGCCGGGCGGGACATCGTGGTGCTCGCGACGACCAGCCCGACCCCGGTGCTGCGCGCCGCCGACCTCAGCCCCGGCACGCACGTCAACGCGGTCGGCTTCAAACAGTGTGACCGCAGCGAGTTCGGCACCGACCTGCTGGACGCCGCCGACCTGCTGGTCACCGACTCGCCAGCCCAGGCGGCGGACTACCAGCCGCCGATGCTCGCGGCCACGCCCCCGTACGCCGGGCGGTTGCGCGACCTGGGCGGCATCCTGGCCGGCGCGGTCCCCGGCCGGACCACCGCGGACCAGATCTCGGTCTTCTGCTCCACCGGCCTGGCCGGCACCGAGGTCTTTCTGCTCGATGCGTTGACCCGCATCGGCGCCGTGGCCCGCTGAGCGCCGGCGGGGGACCGGGTGACCGATGCGCTGCCGAGCCGCGAGTCCGGCCGTCGCCGCAGCCCCGTGTGCGAGGGCTTCCCCGGACGGCCCGGTACCCTCGGATGGTGTCTGCCACCTCTCCTGCCCCCGCTGACAACGCCGAGGGCCGTCGCGTAGCCCTGCTCACCCTGGGCTGCGCCCGTAACGAGGTCGACTCGGAGGAGCTGGCCGCGCGGCTGCACGCCGATGGCTGGCAGGTGACCACCGACGGCGAGGGCGCCGACGTGGTGGTCGTCAACACCTGTGGTTTCGTGGAGAAGGCCAAGCAGGATTCCATCCAGACCCTGCTCGCCGCCGCCGGGACCGGCGCCAAGGTGGTCGCAGCGGGCTGCATGGCCGAGCGGTACGGCCGGGAGTTGGCCGACAGCCTGCCCGAGGCGCAGGCGGTGCTGAGCTTCGACGACTACCCGGACATCGCCGCCCGGCTGAACGCGGTCGTCGCCGGTGAGCAGGTCGTCGCGCACACCCCCCGGGATCGGCGTGAGCTGCTGCCGCTGACCCCGGTGAAGCGGCGCGACAGCGCCGTGTCGCTGCCCGGTCACGGCACCGTGAGCCGCACCGCCGTCGACACCGACGAGCACACCCCCGCGCACCTGCGGCAGATCCTGCGCCGTCGACTGGACACCGGCCCGGTGGCCTCGCTGAAGCTGGCCAGTGGCTGCGACCGGCGCTGCGCGTTCTGTGCCATTCCCGCCTTCCGGGGGGCGTTCGTCTCGCGTACGCCCGACGAGTTGCTCGCCGAGGCGGAGTGGTTGGCCAAGACCGGCGTACGGGAGCTGGTGCTGGTCAGTGAGAACTCCACCTCGTACGGCAAGGACCTCGGTGACCCCCGCGCGCTGGAGAAGCTGCTGCCGCAGCTCGCCGCGGTGACCGGCATCGTCCGGGTGCGGGCGAGCTACCTCCAGCCGGCGGAGACCCGTCCCGGACTGGTCGAGGCGATCGCCAACACCCCGGGCGTGGCCGCGTACTTCGACCTGTCGTTCCAGCACTCCAGTGAGCCGGTGCTTCGCCGGATGCGGCGTTTCGGCTCCACCGACCGTTTCCTGGAGCTGCTCGCGGGTGCCCGGGCGTTGGCCCCGGACGCGGGCGCCCGGAGCAACTTCATCGTCGGTTTCCCCGGCGAGACCCGCGCCGATGTCGACGAGCTGGTCCGGTTCCTGACCGAGGCCCGGCTGGACGCGATCGGGATGTTCGACTACAGCGACGAGGACGGCACCGAGGCCGCCGGCCTGCCCGGCAAGGTCTCCGCCGCGACGATCAAGCGGCGCTACGACCGGCTGAGCGCGCTCGCCGACGAGTTGTGCTCACAGCGGGCCGAGGACCGGCTCGGCTCGACCGTCGAGGTGCTCGTCGACTCGATCTCGGACGGCGTGGTGGAGGGTCGGGCGGCGCATCAGGCGCCGGAGGTGGACGGTTCCACCACCCTGGTCGCCCCGGCCGAGGGCGGGGTCGACCTCGCCGCGCTGCGACCGGGTGACCTGGTGCGCGCGACGGTGACCGGCACCGAAGGGGTGGACCTGCTGGCGGTGCCGGATGAGATGATCTCGGCGGCGCCCGGCGCGGCACGGTGACGGTGGGCCCAGGCGGAGCGGGGGAGCCCTGTGGTGCGGTGCCGGAAACGCCACGGAGCGCGGCGGTGACGGGGGCGGCTGAGTCGACGCCGGCCCGGGTGGTCGCCGTGGTGCCCGTCGTCAACGCGGCCAACGCGCTGACCGCCCTGCGACTTGCGCTGGTGCCGGTCTTCGCCGCCTCGGTGGTCATGTCCGGGATGACCCACTCCGGCTGGCGGATGGCAGCCTGTCTGATCTTCGCGGTGGCGTCGGCGACGGATTTCGTGGATGGCTGGATCGCCCGCCGGTTCGGGCTTGTCACGTCGGTCGGCAAGGTGGCCGACCCGATCGCCGACAAGGCGCTCACGGGTGCCGCCCTGGTGTTGCTGTCCTGGTACGACCAGTTGCCCTGGTGGGTGACCACGCTGATCCTCGTCCGCGAGCTGGGCATCACCGGGCTGCGGTTCTGGGTGATCCGGCATGGCGTGATCGCGGCCAGCCGAGGCGGCAAGGTCAAGACGGCGCTGCAGATCCTGGCCATCGCCTGGTACCTCTGGCCGATGCCCGCCGCCCTCGCTGCCGTGGGTCCGTGGATCATGGCCGCCGCCGTCCTGGTCACGGTGGCGACCGGCTTCGACTACATAGCCCAAGCCCTCCGCCTCCGCCGCCCCCGCTGACCCCACCCCGGCGAGCGCCCGGTGATCATGAGGTTGTCGGCGTCCGGGGCGGCGTGTCGCGACGCTAACCTCATGATCTTCGCGATCGGGCCGGCAGGGTTGGGGGTCGGTGGGCGGGGAAGGGTGTGGGTGTGGCGGGGAGGGCGGGTTGATGCGGCGCGACACGGGTCGTGAACGGCCGGCGGACGGTGCGGCGGACGACGCCGAGGTGGGCGGTGCGGCAGCCGGAGTCGTGCACCGACTGGCCGAGCGGCACGAGACCCTGGCCACCGTCGAATCACTCACCGGTGGGCTGTTGGCCGCCTCGATCGTGGACATCGCCGGGGTCAGCGGGATCTACCGGGGTGGCCTTGTGGTCTACGCCACCGAGTTGAAGGGCACCCTGGCCGGCGTCCCCACCGACCTGCTGTCCGAGCGGGGGCCGGTGGACCCGGACGTGGCGGCGGCGCTCGCCGCGGGCGGCCGCCAGCGCTGCGGCGCGGACTGGGGGGTGGCCACCACCGGTGTTGCCGGCCCCGAACCGCAGGACGGCAAGCCCGTCGGCCTGGTCTACGTCGCGGTCGCCGGCCCGAACGGCGCCGAGGTCCGACAGCTCGACCTGGACGGCGGGCGGGACCACGTCCGCTCCGCGGCGGTGGTCGAGGCGCTGCGGCTGCTCGCCGAGCAGATCCACGCCGCCGACACCGCGGATGCCCCGCTGCCCGCGAGTTGACCGGAGAGCATCCGGGGCAGGTGGCGACGGTCGGGGTCACCCGACGTGAGTCCGTCTCGACGAACCGGCGGGCGGGGCGGGATGTCGGCGGGGCTCGCAACGGGTACGGTTGCGGGAAGGCTCCGACGTTCGGGGTCGGCGCGGTCCGCCGCGGCCGGCCGCCCAGCGCCGGGCGCGAGGTATCCCTCAGGGGGAGGTGCGATGATCCTGCTACGCCGGGTGATCGGTGACGCACTGCGGGCGCGCCGGCAGGGGCAGCAGCGCACGCTGCGTGAGGTCTCCACCGCCGCCAACGTCAGCCTCGGCTACCTCTCCGAGATTGAGCGGGGGCACAAGGAGCCGTCCAGCGAGCTGCTCGCCGCGATCTGTGACGCCCTCGGTGCCCGTCTGTCCGAGCTTCTCCGCGAGGTGAGCGACACCGTGGCGCTCGCCGAGCAGATGCCCGAGGTGCTCGTCTCGATGCAGGACGAGCCGGCCGAAGCCGGGGCTGTGTCCAAGAGCACCAGCCGGGGCGTCCGGCAGGTCACCTCGGATGGCAAGGTCTCCGTCTCCGTCCGCCAGGACTCGCCGCTCAAGGCCACGCTGCGCAGCGCGCGCGTCCGCCCGACCGAGCGCGACCGGGACGTGGTCTGCGCCGCCTGAGGCGGTCGCTCGGTTGACCGTGGGAGGGGCTGGCTCCGGCCGCGTAGGGTGGCCCACAGAAGCTTCCGGTGCGGTCGACCGACCGGTACGGATGCCGCACCGGCATCCGGCTGGGACGATGGAGATCGGCCGGTGGCGGCCAGTCGGTCCATCCGGCCCGGCCGGCCGTGGTGGAGCGACGCGACTGAGGGGATACGGCGGAGATGGCGAACCCGTTCGTCAAGGGTTGGAACTACCTGATGGCGCTCTTCGGTTCAAAGATCGACGAGCATGCCGATCCGAAGGTGCAGATCCAGCAGGCCATCGAGGATGCCCAGCGGCAGCACCAGGCGCTGGTGCAGCAGGCTGCCGCGGTGATCGGCAACCAGCGTCAGTTGGAGATGAAGCTGTCCCGGCAGATGTCCGAGGTCGAGCGGTTGCAGGGCAACGCCCGGCAGGCCCTGGTGCTGTCCGACCAGGCCCGGGCCAAGGGTGACGAGGCCGAGGCCACGCGGTTCGAGCAGTCGGCGCAGACCCTGGCCACCCAGCTGGTCTCCGCCGAACAGGCCACCGAAGACCTCAAGACCCTGCACGACCAGGCGCTGGGTGCCGCCGCCCAGGCCCGCCGTGCGGTCGAGAACAACTCGATGATCCTCCAGCAGAAGCTCGCCGAGCGCACCAAGCTGCTCAGCCAACTGGAGCAGGCCAAGATGCAGGAGTCGGTGGCCCGCTCGCTGGAGTCGATGTCGTCGCTGACCGCGCCCACCAACACCCCGTCCCTGGACGAGGTGCGCGACCGCATCGAGCGGCGGTACGCCAACGCGATGGGCCGCGCCGAGCTGGCCGGCAACTCCGTCGAGGGCCGGATGTTGGAGATCCAGAAGGCGACCATCGACTCGGCCGGTTCGGCCCGGCTGGAGCAGATCCGGTCCAGCATGGCGGGGGAGCAGCTCGGCGGCGCGGCGCAACGGCCGGCCGAGAAGGCTGGCCCGGCCACCGACCCGACGGCCGCTGCCCGACTCGACGAGTTGCGTGCCAGCATGGCCCGCGAACGGGGCACCGGCGACCCGACCGCCGCCGGCTGAACGACCGGACCGAGGGGGTCAGGGTGGCAGACGAGCGCACACGGTACTTCCGCAGACTGGGTCGGCTCCGCCGGTCCGCCCGACGGTGGAGCGTCCTGGCCGGTGGGCTCGGGGGTGCGGCCGCGGTGCTCACCCCGTACGCCGGCCTTGGTCTGCCCGACGCGGCCTGGGCCGGCGCCGCGGGCAGTGCGGTGGCGCTCGCCGCCTGGCGCTGGATCGACGTGCGTGCCCTCGCCGCCCAACCCGCACCGCCGGCGCTCGACCCCGCGGAGGCGGCGGCCCGGTCGCGGGCCCGCCTGATCGCCGCCGTCGAGCGGCTGCCGGTCGGTCCGGGGGTGCTGGCCGAGGTCCGCCGGGTCCGCTCCCGGATCGCCCTGCGCGGCACCAGCGCGGGCGAGCAGTGGACCCGACTGGACCGGGCGGCGCTCACCCTGGCCGGCATGGCCCCCCGGCTCACCGGGCTGGCCGAGCCGGCGGTGCTGGAGGCCGCCGCCGCCGACCGATCGCTGCGCGACCTGGCCGCACACGTGGCCAGCGTCGAACGTGCGCTGCGGCTGGCGCCGGCCGACGCCCGTCCGCCGCTGGCCGAGGCACACGCCATGCTGACCGCCCAGTTGGAGGGTGGGGTCGCGGCCTACGAACGGCTGGTGGTCGCCGCCGCCGGTTACCTGGCCGAGGACGCCCGACCGGAGCCCACCCACCCGGCCGCCGACCGGCTCACCGAGGCGACCGACCTGCTGCACGGGGTGGCCGGGGCGCTGGCCGAGCTGCGTACCGTCGGCACCCCGTTGCGCGCGCCGACCCGCTGAGCGACCCGCACCGCGCCCACCGGCCCGGTCACGGCGGCGTCGTCACCCGGACCGGGACGGTGTACGGCGAGCTGCCCACGACGTTGAACGACCGGATCCGGTAGTGGTAGGTGAGGCCCCGGGCCAGTCCCGTATTGCTGAAGCCGCGACCGGTCACCGTGAAGGTGGCCACCCCCCGGTCGAACGTCGGGTCCAGCGCCCGCTGCACGATGAACCCGGACCCCGGTCCGGCGCAGGTGCTCGCCGCCCAGGCCAGGACCACCGTCGCGGTGTCCGGCCCGGGTGCGCTCGCCGTGGCGCTCACCCCGTTCGGGGTGACCGGCGCGGGCGGGGAGGTCACCGCGGCGATCGTCGACCAGGCCGAGGCGGCACCCAGATAGGTGGTCCGTACCCGGTAGTAGTACGTCGTGTCCGGTGCGATCGCGACATCCAGGTGATTGTCGCCGGCAGCGATCGCCGTGGTGCCCGGCCCGCTGGTGAAGGTCGGGTTGGTGGCCCGCTGCACGTCGATGCCGGTGGCGAACGAACGGTTCACCCAGCGCAGGGCCACCCGCAGCGGCGCGGCGGGCGGCAGCGCCGCGACCAGGCCACTCGGTGCGGCCAGGTGCACCGAGGCCGGCACCCCGTTCGACCAGGACGAGTAGCTGACCGCGTTCTCCGCCCGGATCCGGTAGTGGTAGGTCACCCCGGGAGTGACGGACGCGTCCGTGTACCGGGTGGCGGCCGCCGCGACGGTGATCGTGGTGATCTCGCCGTCGAAGGTCGCGTCGGTGGCTCGGTGCAGCAGGTGACTGGTGGCCGGTGGCCGGCCGCCGTTGCTGGTCCAGGCGAGCGCGATCGCGGGTAGCGCGGTGGCCGAGCCCGGCACCGGCGTGGCGGTCAGCCCGGTCGGTGCCTTCGGCGTCACCCGTAGCACCAGTGGCCGGGTCATCCCACCGTCGCGGTGGCCGGCGAGTTGGCTGTGCCAGCGGTATTCCCAGCCCAGGTTGACCAGGTGGTTGACCACGGTGGCGGGTCGCCCGTCCGCCGGGCTGACCGGGGTCGACCCGGTCCGTGCGCCAGCCGGGCGGCACGGGTCGAGCAGCCGGACGCTGTCGCCCAGCTTGAACGGCAACGTCGGGGCGACCGGGCGCAGCGCCACCACCACGTCCTCCCGGGGGTTGACCCGGACGATCTGCTTCCAGCCCAACTCGGTGCCGTGGGGGAGCCGCAGCGTGCCGTCCCAACCGACCCGGTTGACCACCTGCACGTCGCAGCCGCCGACGTGCAGCGGTTCGGTCTGCCGGACGTTGCCGCTGATCCGCCAGAGTTGGGTGCCGTCGGTCGTGGTGCCCAGCGGCACAGCGGGGTCGGTGGCGAAGAGCACCTCGGTGACTGGGTCGGTCGGACCGAGGGGCAGGGTCGTCGGGTTGAGCGGCCCGGCGTGCGGGTGTCCGACGCCGAGTCGGCCGACCAGCCGGCCGTGGTCGGTCTCGAAGACCTGCTGCACGGCCTTGACCGCGATCGGCAGCGTCACCGGGTCCGCGCCGGCCGTCGGTGTGATCGTCACCGAGGTGGCGTGCACCGGCACCGTCGTTGTCGACGCGGTCTGGGTGCCGAACGCCGGGTCGTACGCCGGCTGCGGCACGATCGGCGGGCGTTGACTGGCCGCGTACGCCACGGGTAGCCGTTCGCGCAGCCGACCCAGGTCGTACGGCGGCGCCGGAGCCCCAGCGACCCGGAACTGGAGCAGGGTGCGGGTGTTCGGGCCGTACCCCGGTTCGGTGCCGGGCGGCCCACCCTCGGCCGTGCGGTCCGGTGCGTCGGTGTGCTGGTCGTAGCGTGGGTCGAAGCCGGGCAGCGGCGCCGGGGCGTCGTTGTACAGGATCAGCGTGCTGCCCGGCGGCACGGTGGAGAAGTCGACGAGCACGTCGGCCCGCTCACCCGGCGCGAGCAGCAGGGTGTGCCCGTCGACGTTCAGCACGGTCGGGTCGAGCCGGTCGTAGCGGTAGCCGACCGGCCGGTTCGGCAGCACCACCGGGGCGGGCAGCAGCCCGGCCTCGTTGCCGATCTGGATGAACTCCGGCCCGGCGGCGCGCGGATCCGGCACGCCGCCGTCGCGCCCGTCGGTCGGCCAACCCGTCGGTCGGTCCGCCGCCCGCACCGCGGGCACCATCGGCACCTCCCCGGCTTCGGCGTCGGCGAGCGCGCCGTCGGCCGTCCACATCGGCGCGTCGGAGCAGGCCCGGTAGAGCTGGAGGTTGAGGCTGCGGTCCAGGCAGGCGTTGAGGATCCGGAACCGGTACGCGCGCGGCGCCACCTCCAGGTACGGGTAGGCGACGCCGTTGACGAGCGGGGTGTCGCCGTACGCCTCGGGCACCGCGGACGGGTGCGGCACGCCGGGACGAAACGGCGGTTCGTCAGGTGCGTCGACCGGGTCGTGGTGCGGGTTGGCGACGCAGCCGTCGGCGCAGGTGCGGTCCGGGGCGGGATCACGCGACCAGGGGCCGTAGTCCCACCGGCCGGTGGGGTTGCGCCCGCCGGACCGGTACGGGTTCTGCCGTGGCTGGTAGACGTGCGGGTGCCAGAGGCTGCCCCGGGCGCCCCAACGTTCCCGGTCCCAGGTCGGGTCCTCGGCGGCGAGTTGGGCGTCGTCCGGCACGAACGTCTTGTCCTCGATCACCAGCGGCAGTTGGTCGGCCGGCAGCACGGCGTCGGCGACGAGTTGCTCCTCGGCCGGGTCGGTGAGCAGGTAGAGCGCGAGTTGTCCGCCGTAGACGGTGAGCCGGGCCAGGCCGAGGGTGTTGTCGTGCCACCACAGCAGCCGGCCGCTCTGCTCGTTCGGGTAGTACAGGGTGGTGGCCCCGGCGCCCGGCGGTGGCATGTCCGGCACGTGGGTCACGCCCGCCCCGTTCGGGTACGGGGTGATCTCCCCGGCCGGAGTGATCCACTGCCCCGGATTGCCGGCGCTGTTCCAGCCGGTCTGCGCGCCGGCCAGGTGCAGCACCGCGCGGTTCTGCGGAAACGGGGCGGGTCCCTCCAGCGGGCCGATCCCGGCCCCCTCGATGGTGTCGTCGACCGGCAGGAACAGCTCACCGGCCCGGCCGGTCGGAAGGTGGTTGATGAACTTCACCCGGACCGGGCGGCCCCGCCGGGCGAGGACCATCGGGCCGAGGTGCCAGGGCCGCTCCGGAGGTGCCACCGTGTTGTGGCCCGCCGGGTCGGTGCCCAGGTTGAGCTGCCGGTAGCCGCGCAGCCGGGTGGCTGGCAGGTCCCGGTGCAGCCGTTGCGCGTACTCCTGCACGACGATCTCGTAGTAGTCGCAGCCCGGATAGCTGATCGTGTCCGGCGTTGCCAGCGGCAGTTGACCGCCGAGGTCGGTGCCGTTGCGCTGGCCCGGGACGGGCAGCGGGTCGACGAACTTGCGCAGCCCGGTCCCGGGCACCACCCGCCCGCCGGTGTCGCGCGTCGGGCGAGGGCTGTGGGCGAAGTTCGGCACCGGACCGAAGTAGCGGGGCACCACGGTCGGGTCCAGGCTCGGCGCGGGGGCGGTCTGCTCGGCCGTACGCGCGGCCGGCACGGACGCCGTCGCGCCGTCGACGGAGCCGTCGGTGTCGCGGGTGGCCCGTACGAAGAAGGTGGAGCGGAGCCTGCGGAACAACGCCATGACTCTCCCCGGGTCGGGGCGCGAGGGTCGCCACCCCGACGTGGCTGCCTCGGCGCTCTGTTGACGATCGGTGAGCACTCAACCGCAGCATGCGACTCCGACGGCCGGATAGGAATTACCCAATCGTCCGTATCTGGGATGGTCTTGGTCGAGGCCCGGCCCTGGTCAGTCGGATTCCAGGGCGCCCGGGTGCGCGGGCTGGCAGACCGGGCACCAGTAGGTGACCCTCTCGCCCAGCTCCTCCTTGCGGATCGCGGTGCCGCAGCGGCGGCACGGCTGGGCGCGGCGACCGTACACGTAGCTGGTCTCGCCCCGGCGCAGGGAACCGGTGCTGCTCTGCGTCCACCGGCCACGGTTGGCGGCGAGCAGCCGTTGCGCGAGGGCCACCAGGCTGGGCAGGTCGGGCACCGCGCCGACCGGCGTCCACGGGGACACCCCGCGCAGGAAGAGCACCTCGCACTTGTAGAGGTTGCCCACCCCGGCCAGGTTGCGCTGGTCCAGCAGCGCCTCGCCGACGGTCTGCTCCGGGTGGCCGCTGAGTCGCCGGACCGCCTCGGCCGGGTCCCAGTCCGGGCCGAGCAGGTCGGGGCCGAGGTGGCCGACCAGATGGTCCTCCTCGGCGGTCGGCACGAGGGTCAGCTCGTGCAGGTGATAGCCGACCGCGACGGCGCCCGGGCTGCGCAGCACCACCCGGATCAGGTGGGCCGGCCGGCCGGTCCAGCGTTCCCCCGGGGCGTACGCCCGCCAGGCGCCGTCCATCCGCAGGTGCGAGTGCAGGGTCCAGTGCGCCTCGTTCGGGGCGCTGAGGCGCAGCAGCAGGTGCTTGCCCCGGCTGGCCGACTCGCGGACGGTCCAACCGGTGAGATCGGTGGTGGCGAGTTGGGGCACCCGGAAGTCACTGTCGGTGATCCGCGCGCCGGCGAGCGCGCGATGCAGCACACGCGCGGTGTTCCAGACGGTGTCGCCTTCGGGCACCCTGTCATCCTCCCTCATTTGAGCAGAATTCGCATGTGTCGCTATTTGTACACAGGTTCCTCATGATCTCCCGACATGCGAGGGTCAAGAAGTTCTGAGGAGAATGCCTATGTCCAGGCTGCATTGTCGTACTCGGTCCCTCGCCCTCGTCGTCCCACTCACCCTCACCCTCGCCCTCACCGCCACCCTCCTACCCATCACCAGCCAGGCTCCCGCCGCCGGAAGCCCGCTCACCGTCACCGCCGCCGCACCTGGCGTCGAACAGTGGAACGCCGACCTGTCCGTCGTCGACCGGGACGACGTCAACGTCCGACGTACCGCCGCCGGGCTGCGCCTGCGCGAGGCCCGGTCGGCCGGACGCAGCCCGCGCAGCGCTGTCGCCGAGGGGATGCTGCTGAGCGCTCCCCGGACCCTCAGCCGGCCGGCCACCCGGGTCCGCGCCCAGGTCAGCGCCCACACACCGGCGGGCGCCACCGTCGAGGCCCAGGTCCGAGGTTGGCGGGCCAGTGGCTGGACCGAGTGGCGCACCGCCACCGTCGGCGCGGTCTTCGACCGCCCGGTGAGCCGGGTGCAGAGCAGGGTCGTGCTCACCGCCACCGCCAGCGGCGCCACCGCGACGGTACGCGGCGTCCGGTTGACCGCCGACACGACCGCCACCGTCTCCGCGACCACGCCGGGCATCACCTACCGGGTGTTCGCCACCCGGATCGGCCTGGTCGGCGAGCTGACCGCCAACGGTCGCACCGTGCAGCCCCGGGACCACTTCGTGGCGCTACCGTCACGGCGCAGCCTGGCCCCGCTCAACAGCGGCGACTACACCGTGCGGGTCTGCACCACCAGCGGCTCCCGCTGCGAGTACGCCCCGGTCTGGGACGTCGGGCCGTGGAACACCCGCGACGACTACTGGAACCCGTCGGCGGTGCGGGAGAACTGGAAGGACCTGGGGCAGGGTCGGCCCGAGGCGCAGGCGGCCTACCAGTCCGGCTACAACGGCGGTCGGGACCAGTTCGGCCGGACCGTGCTCAACCCTGCCGCCATCGACCTGGCCGACGGCACCTTCTGGGACGGCCTCCAGTTGACCACCAACGCCTGGGTGGACGTCGCCTACCTGTGGACCGGTAGTGGGCCGCGCGGCGTGGTCGGTGACGGACCGCTCAACATCCGCAGCGGGGCCACCACCTCGTCTCCGGCGCGTGGCCTCGCCGCCCGGTTCGCCACCGTGCCGATCGAGTGCTACGTGACCGGCCAGTCGGTGGCGGGGCCCTACCGCACCACCACCCGGTGGAACCGTCTGGCCACCGGCCAGTACGTCAGCCACGCGTACATCTCGGTCGTCTACGGAGGCGCTGTGCCGGTCTGCTGACCCGTGCCGGCCCCGACGGGTGTCGATCAGGGGCGCTCGTCGGGGCGGGCCGGGCGCACCATGTCCTGGTAGCGCGGGTGGCTGGCACCGTAGACGGCGTAGTTGAGTCGAGCGTGCGAGAGGCTCAGGTCGCCGTTGGGGCCGCCCCGGACCGCGTCGGCGTCGGCGTCGGTCTGGCCGTCGTCGGTCCAGAAACAGACCGGGCAGGTCCCCCCACCGGTCCGGGATGCGCAGCAGGGACAGCCCACGGGAACCACTTGTTCACCCACCGGAGCAGCATTCCACAGTCGAATATCAGCGGGAAACCCGCAGGACGTCACCCGGGGCAACCCGGAGGAGGTCCACCGCCCGCCCACGGTTCACTGCGACCGCGACCAGTTCGGCCGAGTCGACGTACACCACCAGGCCATTCGCCGGGGCATCCCCGAACGTCCGGCCCCGGACGGCCGGCCGGGCTGGCTCCGCGCCGGGCGGCCCGACCCGCAGGGCGGCCGGAAGTCCGTCGAGCAGGTGCGCCGAGGCGGCCAACTGGACATTTCCGAAATGGTCCACGGTCAGCACCTCGGCGGTGAAGCCCTCGTCGTCGGCGGCCAGCGTCGGCGTCGGCAGCCGGACCAGGCCCGCCGGGTCGACCGGCGGCCCCGCCTCGGCCAGGGGCGCGCCGAGCGCCAGCCGGGCCGCCACGGGCGCGAAGACGTCGCGCCCGTGGAACGTGCCGGACACCCGATCGGCCAGCCAACTCGGCTCGATCAGCCGCACCGCGGCGGTCACCCCGCCGAGAGCGGCGGCGGCGTCCGGCAGCAGCCCGTTGTCCGGACCGACCAGCAGCCCACCCGGGGTGGCCAACGCGACGCCCCGTCGGGCGGTACCCACCCCCGGGTCGACCACCGCCACGTGCACACCCACGGGCAGGTGCGGCACCGTCTGCGCCAGCACCGCGGCGCCCCGTCGTACGTCCGCCGGCGGCACCAGGTGGGTCACGTCGATGACCCGGACGGCCGGCGCGAGCCGGGCGATCACCCCGTGGCAGGCGGCCACGAAGCCGTCGCTGAGGCCGTAGTCGGTGGTCAGCGAGATCCAGGGCGTTGCGGACATGCCCGCAGGCTAACCCCCGGCGGCGGTACGCCGTTCCAGGACCAGCTCGTCGTGCAGAGGTATGCCGTCCTCGCCCACCAGCGGGATCTCCGGCTTGAGCTGGCGGGCGCGGTCCACCGCTCCCGGGTCGACGTGGACCAGCCGCATGCCGCGCCGCTGGTAGAACCGCAGTGCCCGCAGGTTGTCGTTCGAGGTGATCAGCCAGACCCGGGCCAGCCCGGTCTCGGCCGCGATCGACGTCGCCGCCGACAGCAGGGCCGTGCCGACGCCCCGGCCGGGCACTGCCGCGACGAGGGTGACCACCTCCAGGGCGTCCTCGTCGACGCGGTAGGTCAGCGCGCCGAGCACCGCCGCGGGGTCGACAGCCACAAGCGTCGGCAGGGTACGCACGTCGTGCCGGGTGTCGTGGGCGACCACGTACGGGCCACCCCACTCGCGCTCGTGCAGCGCGTCGATCGCGGCCCGCTCGGCAGATCGCGCCGTCCGCACCTCGAACCCGTCCATCTTCCGCCTCCGCCCTTCGTCGCGTCCGCTCGTCGGCCCCGGAGCGTACCGGTCGACAGGTGGCCGACGTGGGTGGCGGATATGGGACAGCGCGGTGGCCGACCGGCCACTCCCGCGCTGTGGTGATGTCGGGGGAGACTGCCCTGGTGACACATCGGAGCCTGCCTGCCGTCGCGGTGCTGCTGGTGGCCGTCGCCCTCACCGCCGGCTGCGGCGGTGGCGACGCCGACCCGTCGAGCGCGCCCCCGAGGGCCTCGCCCGCGTCGTCCGGCTCGTCCGCCCCGGGTTCGACGGCAGCCGTTTCGTCGAGTGCGCCGACGCCATCGGTGGCCCCGTCCCGCACCGGCGGTGCGCCACCCCCGCCGACCCCGCCCTCCGTTGCCCCGCAGGGGCCCATGCAGCGCCGGCCGGCCAGTCCACCGCCGGTGGTGTTGCCCGAACGCCCGGTCGGGGTGCCCGGGGCGAAGCAGGTCGTCGAAGCGTTCCGGGCCGCCGGCCTGCCGGTGTCGCGCCCGTTGGACCGTTCGGTCGACTGTGGACCGGACGGGCTCGGCCTGGGTTGTTCCGAGCTGATCGCCACCGACACCGTTACCGTTTACGTCTTCCCGGACGAGACCAGCGCCGGCGACATCGCGGAGACCTGGGGCGGCCAGTCGTACCGCCGTGGCGCGGTGGTGCTCAACTACCTCGAGGCGAAGACGCCGGTGGGCGAGCGCCCGCGCTACGAGCGGGTGCTCAACGGCCTGCGCTGAGCAATGAGCCGGGGCTCGACGACCCGGGGCGGGTCAGCCGCGCAGGCGCAGGCCGCGGGGGGTGGCCCGGAAGCCGGCGGCGGTGAGCGCGTCGCGCAGCGGCGAGGAGTGCACCGCCTCGCCGTCGGCCCGCTCCACCGACAGTGCGCCCAACGCCCCGGAGTGCACGGCGTCGGCGAGGGCCTTGCCGGCCACCGCGAGCGTGTCGGTGTCGTCGCTGAAGGACAGCAGCGTCCGACCGCCGCGCTCCACGTACAGCACCAGGTCACCGCCGACCTGCACCACCAGCGCGCCGGCCTTGCGGCCGGCCCGGTGCCCGGTCGCCGGGGCAGCCCCGTCGCCGGAGTCGACCACGCGTTCCGGCCAGGGTAGCGCCCCGCCGTACGGGTTGGCCGGGTCGGTGGCGGCGAGGACGGTGGCCGGTGTGCCCCGCCCCCGGGTGCCGTCCATCGGCTCGGCCAGTGCGCGTAGCCGGTCCACCGCACCGGGCACCGCGAACTGCGCCGCGCCCAGCCCTTCGACGAAGTAACCCCGGCGGGCCGCGCCGCGCTCCTCCAGCGCCGACAGCACCGGGTAGACCGCCGAGAACCCGCCGACCACCTGCTCGGCCATCACCGCGCCGCGGGTCACCACCCCGTGCCGTTCCAACAGGACGTCGGCGAGGGCGGCGGCGCGCCGGGTCGGGTCGACGTCCCGCTCCGGCAGGCGCGACCAGCGACCGGCGACGGTCGGCGGGCCACCCCGGGTGGGCAGCGCCACCCGGCCGGGCCGCCGGTAGCGGGTACGCGGCGCGGACGGCTTGGAGCGGTGCGCGCCGCCCGCGCCGAGCACCGCGCGCAGCGGGGCGAGGGTGTCGTTGGTGAGGTGCCCGGCCCAGACCAGATCCCAGATCACGGTGGTCAGGGCGGCGTCGTCGGTCGAACCGACGCGGTCGGCCAGCGGCCGGAAGAAGAGCGCCTGCCCGTCGCCGAGCGCGTCGAGCACCGCGTCGTGCAGCGGGGTACGCGTCAGCGCCTCGTCGGGTGGCGGGAGCAGCAACGGTGCGGCGTCCGCGTACGCCAGGGTGACCCAGCCGTCACCCCCGGAGATCGCGCCCGACCCGGCCCAGAGCACCTCCCCACTGGCGCACAGTTCGTCGAGCTGGGCGGGGGAGTAGTCGGCGACCCGTGCGGGCAACACCAACCGCTCCAGCGCGGATGCCGGCACCGCCGCGCCCTGCAACTGCTCCACCGTCGCGGCGAGCGCCTCCACCCCTCGGGCGGACGAGCCGACCTGCTGCCAGCGGGGCAGGAACGTGGCGAGTGCCCGGGGCGGCACCGGCTCGATCTCCCGGCGCAGCGCCGCGAGCGAGCGGCGGCGCAGCATCCGCAGCACCTCGGCGTCGCACCACTGGGCGCCGGCCGAATCCGGGGTGAACTCCCCGGAGACCACCCGCCCGGTGGCGCCGAGCCGACGCAGCGTCTGCTCGACGACGAACACGCCCAGCCCGAAGCGGGCCGCGCAGCTGGCCGCGGCGAACGGCCCGTGCGTGCGGGCGTAGCGGGCCACCAGGTCACCGAGCGGGTCGGCCACCGGGGCGAGGTACGCCTCGGCCACCCCGACCGGCAACGCCACGCCGAGGGCGTCGCGCAACCGGGCGGCGTCCTCGACACCCACCCAGCGCTGCTCGCCGGCGATCCGGACCCGCAGCACCCGGCGGGTCGCCTCCAGCTCGGTCAGCCAGGTCTCGGGCACACCCCGCTCGGTCAGCTCGGCGTCGCTCAGGTCGCCGAGCACCCGCAGCAGCTCGACCACGTCCTCCGCGTCGCGGGGGCGGCGCTGCTCAGTCAGCCACCGCAGCTGCCGGTCGGTCTCGGCGAGCACGGCGGGGTCGAGCAACTCGCGCAGGTCGACCCGGCCGAGCAGCTCACCGAGCAGGGTGGAGTCCAGGGCGAGCGCGGCGGCGCGCCGCTCGGCGAGGGGGGCGTCGCCCTCGTAGAGGAACGCGCCGACGTAGCCGAAGAGCAGCGACCGGGCGAACGGTGACGGCGCGCTGGTCTCGACCTCGACCAGCCGCACCTTGCGGGTGGCCAGGTCGCGCATCAGCCCGGCCAGCGCCGGCTGGTCGAAGACGTCCTGGAGGCACTCCCGGGCGGCCTCCAGGGTGACCGGGAAGTCCGCGTACTCGCGGGCGACGTCGAGCAGTTGCGCGGCGCGTTGGCGCTGCTGCCAGAGCGGCTGGCGGCGGCGCGGGTCGCGGCGGGGCAGCAGCAGGGACCGGGCGGCGCACTCGCGGAAGCGGGCGGCGAAGAGCGCGGAGGTGCCGACCGACTCCTCCACGAGCTGGGTGATCTCGTCCGGCTCGAAGACCACCACGTCGGCGCCGGGCGGCTCGTCGGCGGTGTCCGGGAGTCGCACCACGATGCCGTCGTCGGAGGGCATCACTTGGGCGTCCACCCCGTACCGTTCGGCGAGCCGGCGGCCCACCGCGAGGGCCCACGGCCCGTTGACCCGGGCGCCGAGGACGCTGTGCACGGCGAGCCGCCAGTCGCCCAACTCGTCGCGGAACCGCTCGACCACGACCGTGCGGTCGTCGGGCAGCGATCGGGTCGCCTCCCGCTGCTCGCGCAGGTAGGCCATCAGGTTGCCGGCGGCCCAGTCGTCCAACCCGCCGTCGCGCAACGCGGCAAGTGCCGCCTCGTCGGTCTGGCGCAGCAGGGTGCGCACCCGGGCGCCGATGGCCCGACCCAGCTCCACCGGGCGGCCGAGCTGGTCGCCCTTCCAGAACGGCATCCGCGCGGCCTGCCCCGGAGCGGGCGAGACCAGCACCCGGTCGGGGGTGATCTCCTCGATGCGCCAGGACGACGAGCCGAGCAGGAAGACATCGCCGACCCGGGACTCGTAGACCATCTCCTCGTCCAGCTCGCCGACCCGGGCCGCCCGTTCGGCGCCGGCCAGGAAGACCCCGAACAGCCCTCGGTCCGGGATGGTGCCGCCGCTGGTCACCGCCAGTCGCTGCGCGCCGGGGCGGCCGGTGAGCAGGTCGGTGGCCCGGTCCCAGACCAGTCGGGGGCGTAGCTCGGCGAACGCGGTGGACGGGTAGCGGCCGGAGAGCATGTCGAGCACGGCGTGCAGCGCGGAGTCGGGCAGCTCGGCGAAGGGTGCGGCCCGGCGGACCAGCACGGCCAGGTCGCCGAGCGGCCACGGCTCCAGTGCCACCATCGCCACGATCTGCTGGGCCAGCACGTCCAGCGGGTTGCGGGGGTAGTGCAGCTCCTCGATCGCGCCGGCGGTCATCCGTTCGGCGACCACCGCGCAGGAGAGCAGGTCGCCCCGGTGCTTGGGGAAGACCACGCCCCGGGAGACCGCTCCCACCTGGTGCCCGGCCCGGCCGACCCGTTGCAGCCCGGCGGCCACGCTGGGTGGCGCCTCGATCTGCACCACCAGGTCGACCGCGCCCATGTCGATGCCCAGCTCCAGGCTGGAGGTGGCCACCACCGCCGGGAGCTGGCCGGACTTGAGCGCCTCCTCGATGTGCTTGCGCTCCTCCCGGGAGACGCTGCCGTGGTGGGCGCGGGCGATCACCGGCGCCGCGCCGGCCGCCGCCCCGGACTGGGCCATCACCTCGGCCGGTGGCCGGTTGCGCAGCGGGCCGGCGGGGCCACCCCACCGTTGCGCGCCGGGCACCGGGCCGCCGTCGCCCGCCGGGTCGTCGCCCGCCGACAACCCGCCGGGTACGACGATCGCGCCGTCGCCCGACGCGGAGGCCCCGGCGTCGGGGGCCGGTGCGTCGGAGGCCGCCGCTGCCGAGGTCAGCGCTCGGGAAGCCGTTGCTCCGGCGGCCACCGCCTCGGCGGCCAGTTCGTTGAGGCGGGCACAGAGGCGCTCGGCGCTGCGGCGGGAGTTGGTGAAGACGATCGTGGAGCGGTGCTGCCCGATGAGGGTGAAGACCCGCTCCTCCACGGCCGGCCAGATCGAGGCCCGGCGTGGCCCGGGGCCGCCCAGGTCGTCCTCCGGTGGCTGCTCCTGCTCGTCCAGGCGGGTCATGTCCTCCACCGGGACCTGGACGCTGACCTCGATGGTCTTCGGTGTGGCCGGCTGCACGACGTCGACCGGGCGGGCGCCGCCGAGGAACTGCGCGCAGGCGTCGATCGGCCGGACGGTGGCCGAGAGGCCGATGCGCTGCGCCGGGGCGGGCAGCAGTTCGTCGAGGCGTTCGAGGGAGAGGGCGAGGTGGGCGCCTCGTTTGCTGCCGGCCACCGCGTGCACCTCGTCGACGATCACCGTCTGGACGCCGCGCAGCGAGTCGCGGGCCGCGGACGTGAGCAGCAGGAACAGCGACTCGGGCGTGGTGATGAGGATGTCCGGGGGGGTGCGGGCGAAGGCACGTCGCTCGTCGGCCGGGGTGTCGCCGGTGCGCATGCCGACGGTGATGTCCGGTGGTGCGACGCCCAACCGGGTGGCTGCCTGCCGGATGCCGGCCAGTGGGGCGCGCAGGTTGCGTTCCACGTCGACGGCGAGGGCCTTGAGCGGGCTGACGTAGAGCACCCGGCACCGTTGTCGAGCCTCGGCCGGTGCGGGCTCGCGGGCGAGCCGGTCCAGTGACCAGAGGAAGGCCGCGAGCGTCTTTCCGGAGCCGGTGGGTGCGACCACGAGGGCGCTGCGGCCGGCGGCGACCGATCGCCAGGCGCCGGTCTGCGCGGCGGTGGGGGCGGCGAAGGCCGCCTCGAACCAGGCGCGGGTGGCCGGGCCGAAGTCGGCGAGCACCGCGCCGGCGTCTGCGTCTGCCCCGGTCACCGGTCCATCCTGCCCCGCCGGTACGACAACGACGACCGACCGGCGGCGGAATGCGGCCGACAGAAGCAAAAAGCATGGAACGTGCGCTTAATGCGTTAAGTCTCACTTAACTGCTTGCTTCTAAGGAGCAACATAAAGTAACTTCACTGCCAACGCGAACCGGGGTGAGGGGATGTGATGGCCGGCGAGCAGCACACCGTCGAACCGGGCACCGACGTGCTGATTCGCAAGGTCGACAGCCACCTCGCAGCCCTCCGTGGCGGCCTGCACGGCCCCGAGTTCGAGCTCGCCGAACGCCTCGCCCGCTGCCTCCGGGAGTTGGTCCTGTGCACCGCCCAGGCCAGCGCCGCCGATCGTGGCCAGGTCCGCGCCGCCGTCCACTACTTCGTGCTCCGCCGGGAGAGCCGTGGTCGGTTGCTCTCGGTGCGCTCACTGGCCGCCGCGGAACGGGTGGTCGACCGGGTGGCCCGCCAACTCGGCCGCGCCGACCTGCTGACCGAGCTGCGCCAGGACCGCCCCCTGCCGGGCCGGCTGGGTTAGCGCGGGTGTCAAAGCCGTTTCGCGGCCGGCTGGGCTAGCGGGGGAATTCCGGCAAAACCGCCCGGTGAGCGACAAACTGGCGTCTGATCGCTGCTAGGGGCCGCCGCTGCACGAGCGCCGGCCACCTGGATCGGGAGCGCAGGTGCTGGTACTTCTCGTCCTCCACCTCGTGGCGGCCCTCGTCGCGCCCCTGCTCGTCCGGCGGTGGGGATCCCGCGCGTGCTACCCGCTGGCGCTGGTACCGGCTGCCGCCTTCTGCTGGGCGCTGGCTCGTACCCCGGCCGTCGGCGACAGCGGGGCGGTGGTCGAGACGTACCGGTGGATCCCGCAGTTGGGCCTCGACATCGCGTTCCGGCTCACCACGCTCTCCTGGCTGATGACGCTGCTGATCGGGGGCGTCGGCGCGCTGGTGCTGGTCTACAGCGCCCGCTACTTCGACGCCGGATCGAGCGGGTTGGCACGGTACGTCGGTGTCCTGGTCGCCTTCGCCGGCGCGATGCTCGTCCTGGTCTTCGCCGACGACCTGCTGCTGCTCTACGTCGGCTGGGAACTCACCACGATCTTCTCGTACCTGCTGATCGGGCACAGCACCGAGCGGCGGTCCAGCCGGTGGGCGGCGGCGCAGGCGTTGACAGTCACCACGCTGGGCGGGCTCGCCATGCTCGTCGGGTTCATCATGCTGGGCGTGCACGCCGGCACCTACCGGTGGTCGGAGATCGCCGCCCAGCCACCACCCGGCGGCGGGTACCTGGTGGTCGCCGTGCTGCTGATCCTGGCCGGCGCGCTGTCCAAGTCGGCGGTGCTGCCGTTCAGCTCCTGGCTTCCGGTCGCGATGGCGGCGCCCACTCCGGTCAGCACGTACCTGCACGCCGCCGCCATGGTCAAGGCCGGCGTCTACCTGGTCGGGCTGCTCGCGCCGGTGCTCGCCACGGTCGGGCCGTGGCGGCCGGTGGTGCAGATCGCCGGCGTGGCCACCATGCTGCTCGGCGGCTGGGCCGCGCTGCGGCAGACCGACCTGAAGCTGTTGCTGGCGTACGGGACGGTCAGCCAACTCGGTCTGCTGGTCGCGGTGACCGGCTCGGGCACCCCGGACGCCGCCCTGGCCGGCACGGCGATGCTGCTGGCGCACGCTTTGTTCAAGGCGGCGTTGTTCCTGGTCGTCGGCATCATCGACCACGGCGCCGGCACCCGTGACCTGCGGGAGCTGTCCGGGCTGCGGCGCTGGTCCCGGCCGCTGTTCGTGGTCGCGGTGCTGGCCGCGGCGTCGATGGCCGGTGTGCCGCCGTTCGTCGGCTTCGTCGCGAAGGAGGCGGTGTTCGGGGCGTTCACCGACCAGCCCGTGCTCCTCACCGGCCTGGTCGCCGGGACGGTGCTCACGGTCGCGTACAGCGCCCGCTTCCTCTGGGGCGCGTTCGCCGACCGCCCGGGTGTGGCACCGGCCCGGCCCGGCCCGATCGCCGCGTCGCTGCTGCTTCCGCCAGCGGTGCTCGCCGGGGTCGGGCTGCTCGCCGGCCCGGCCGCGAGCGTGCTGGACGACGTGCTGCGCCCGTACGCCGATCTGCTCGGTGGGGTCGACGCGCACCTGGCGCTCTGGTCCGGGCCGACCCCGGCTCTCGGCCTGACCGTGCTGGCGCTCGCCGGCGGTGGCCTGCTCTTCGCCGTGCGGGCGCCAGTCGCCCCGGTGCTGGCCCGGCTGCGTTCGCCGGTCAGCGGCAACCAGGGGTACGAGTGGGTCGTGAGCCGGTTCGACCGGTTGGCCATCGAGGTCACCGGCGCGACCCAGCGCGGCTCGCTGCCGCAGTATCTCGGCATCATCCTGGTCACGCTGGTGCTGGTGCCCGGTGCGGCGATGCTCTCCGCCGGCCCGTGGCGGGCCCGGATCCCGCTCTGGGACAACCTGCTCCAACCGGTGGTCG
Organism: Micromonospora sp. NPDC005203; assembly: GCF_042872705.1. NCBI lineage: Bacteria > Bacillati > Actinomycetota > Actinomycetes > Micromonosporales > Micromonosporaceae > Micromonospora > Micromonospora sp. NPDC005203. Next base: position 97,587 of record NZ_JBIAKV010000011.1, read on the forward strand.
TGGTGGTGATCGCGGTCGCCGCGGTGCTGGCGGTCGGCGCCCGCCGTCGCCTGACCGCGATGCTGCTGGTGGGCATGACCGGCTACGGCACCGCGATGCTCTTCGTCCTGCACGGCGCACCCGACCTGGCGCTCACCCAGTTCCTGGTGGAGACCGCGACGATCGCGGTCTTCGTGTTGGTGCTGCGTCGCCTGCCGCAGCGGTTCTCGGCCCGCCCGCTGCGGCGTACCCGTTGGGTCCGTCGGGCGATCGGGGTAGCGGTGGGTCTGGTGGCCGCCGGGCTGGCCCTCACCGCCGCCGGGGCCCGCCGGGCCCCGGACATCTCCGCCGCCTTCCCGGATCTGGCGGTGGCGCAGGGGTACGGCCGCAACGTGGTGAACGTGACACTTGTCGACATCCGGGCCTGGGACACCATGGGCGAGTTGGCGGTGCTGGTGGTGGCCGCGACCGGGGTGGCCAGCCTGATCTTCGAGCGGTCCCGGACCGGGCCGCGACCGCGCCGGCCGGACTCGGACCAGCGGACCGACGAGCCCGGCCGCCCGGTGTGGCTGCGCGGCGGTCCCACCCTCTACGAGGAGCGCCGCTCGATCGTGTTGGAGGTGGTCATCCGGCTGATCTTCCACACCGTGGTGCTGTTCTCCCTGTTCCTGCTCTTCTCCGGGCACAACGCGCCGGGCGGTGGCTTCGCCGGCGGTCTGGTGGCGGGTCTCGCCCTGGTGGTCCGCTATCTGGCCGGGGGTCGGTACGAGTTGACCGAGGCCGCCCCGATCGGCGCCGGTGCGATCCTCGGCGCCGGACTGGCGATGTCGGTGGGCAGCGGTGTGGTGGCGCTGCTGGTCGGCGGATCGGTGCTGGAGAGCGCCAAGGTCGACGGGTCGCTGCCGTTGATCGGTGACGCCCACCTGGTCACGTCGCTCTTCTTCGACATCGGCGTGTACCTGGTCGTGATCGGGCTGGTGCTGGACGTCCTGCGCAGCCTCGGCGCCGAGGTGGACCGACACATCGAGGCCACCGGAACGGCCACCGGCGGCCTGGCCGTCGACAAGGGTGAGCGGGCATGAGCGCGAGGAGTGCGCCGGGTTCGCGCGCCCCGCAGTCGCGAACAGCGGTGGACGCCGTGAGCGCGAGGAGTGCGCCGGGGTTGCGCGCCCCGCAGTCGCGAACAGCGGTGGACGCCGTGAGCGCGAGGAGTGCGCCGGGGTTGCGCGCCCCGCAGTCGCGAACAAAGGGAAAACAGTGACGGCGAGCGAAGCGGGACCGACGCTGGTGTTGGTGCTGGCTGTCGCGGTGCTCGTCGGTTGCGGGGTGATCCTGCTGCTGGAGCGCACCCTGACCCGGATTCTGCTCGGGGTGATCCTGCTCGGCAACGGGGTGAATCTGTTGATCCTGCTGGGTGGGCGTCGGGGTGGGGCGCCGATCGTCGGCACCGGTACCGAGGAGCGGATGAGTGATCCGCTGCCGCAGGCGATGGTGTTGACCGCCATCGTGATCACCTTCGGGTTCAGCGCGTTCCTGCTCGCGGTGGCGTACCGCAGTTGGTATCTGACCGGCGACGACGAGGTGCCCGACGACCTGGAGGACCGGCAGATCATCCGTCGGGCGGCGCGGAACGAGGTCGGCGCTGTCGACCACGGCGGGGAGGGTCCGAACGGCGACCCGGAGCAGGTCGATCCCGAACCCGCCCGCCGCCGGCTCCGCCGCGGGCACGAGTCGTGATGAGCGCGCTGGTGCCGCTGCCGGTGGTGGTGCCGCTGCTCGGTGCGGCGCTGACGCTGCTGCTGGCCGGTAAGCCCCGACTCCAGCGCTCGATAAGCGTGTCCTGTCTGGGCGGCACGCTCGTCGTGGCGCTGTTGCTGCTCGTGCAGGCGTACCGGCACGGGCCGGTGGTGGTGGCGGTCGGTGGCTGGCCGGCGCCGGTCGGCATCGTGCTGGTCGCCGACCAACTCGCCGCGCTGATGGTGGTGGTCTCGTCGGCGGTGACCCTCTGCGTGCTGCTGTACTCGGTCGGCCAGGGTCGCAGCGAGAGCAGTGAGTCCAGCCCCGTGGAGATCTTCCACCCGACGTACCTGGTGCTCACCGCGGGCGTCACCAACGCGTTCCTGGCCGGCGACCTGTTCAACCTCTTCGTCGGCTTCGAGATCCTGTTGGCCGCGAGTTTCGTGCTGATCACCCTGGGTGGCAGCGAGACCCGGATCCGGACCGGTTCGACGTACGTGGTGGTCAGCATCCTCTCCTCGATGATCTTCCTGACCGGTGTGGGTCTGGTGTACGCGGCCACCGGCACGCTCAACCTGGCCCAACTCGCCCAGCGCCTCGACGACCTGCCCGACGGCGTCCGACTGGCCCTGGAGCTGATGTTGCTCCTGGCCTTTGCCATCAAGGCGGCGGTCTTCCCGTTGTCGGCGTGGCTGCCGGACAGCTATCCCACCGCGCCGGCCCCGGTCACCGCCGTCTTCGCGGGTCTGCTCACCAAGGTGGGCGTCTACGCGATCATCCGCACCGAGACGTTGCTGTTCCCCGGTGGGCACGCCGACGTGCTCCTGATGGTCGTCGCCGGGCTGACCATGGTGATCGGCATCCTCGGCGCGGTGGCCCAGTCCGATCTGAAGCGGCTGTTCTCGTTCACCCTGGTCAGCCACATCGGCTACATGATCTTCGGGGTGGCGTTGAGCACCGCCGCCGGGCTCTCCGGCGCGATCTTCTACGTGGTGCACCACATCACCATCCAGACCACGTTGTTCCTCGTCGCCGGGCTGGTCGAGGAGCGCGCCGGCAGCACCGACCTCCGCCGCATCGGCGGGCTGGCCCGGGTGGCGCCGCTGCTCGGGGTGCTGTTCTTCGTCCCGGCCATGAACCTCGCCGGGGTACCTCCGTTCTCCGGCTTCCTCGGCAAGCTCGGCCTGCTCCAGGCCGGGGTGGCGGCCGGCGGTCCGCTGCCCTGGGTACTGGTCGCGGCGGGCACGCTGACCAGCCTGCTCACTCTCTACGTGGCGTCCCGGGTGTGGAACATCGCCTTCTGGCGCTCGCCCCGACTGGCCACCAGCGAGCCGGCCGTCCGGTTGCCGAAGCTGATGGTCGGGGCCACCGTCGCCCTGGTCGCCCTCGGGTTGGCGCTGACCGTGCTGGCCGGACCGCTGTTCGACGTCACCACGGACGCGGCCGCCGACCTCCGGCTGCGCACCCCGTACGTGGATGCCGTGCTGCCGGGCGACGTGCCGTGACTGGCCCCCCTGAGCCGGCTCCCGACGCCACCGCGCCCCGGGTGGTGGGACGCGGCCGGCTCGGGCGCTGGCGCGACCAGGTGGTGGCGCTCGGGTGGCTGGTGGTGGTCTGGAACCTGCTCTGGGGGGACGTCAACTGGGCCAACGTGCTCGGCGGCCTGCTGGTGGGCGGCGCGGTGCTGGTCTTCTACCCGCTGCCGGCGGTCAGCTTCGGCGGCCGGCTGCGACCCGGGGCGCTGCTGGTGTTCGCCGGCCGGTTCGTTGTCGAGCTGGTCAGCGCGAGCCTGCACATCGCCCGGATCGCCGTGCAGCCCGGCTACCGGCCGCGCGGGGCGATCGTCGCGGTCCGGCTGCGGGTCACCACCGACCTCAATCTGGCGCTCACCGCCGAGGCGGTCTCGTTGGTGCCGGGCACGCTGATCCTCGAGGTGGACCGGGACTCCGGGACGCTCTACCTACACGTGCTCGACACCCACGGACCGGCGGACCTCGACGTGGCCCGCGAGCGCACCCGCACCGTCGAACGGCGCATCGTCCGCGCGGTGGGTTCCGCCGCCGAACTGCGCCGTGTCGAGACCGACCGATCCGAGAGGGGAACCAGTCCGTGACCACGTTCCTGGCCGTCGTCCTCACCCCCCTGCTGTCGGTGACCGCGCTGCTCGCGCTGGCCCGCCTGTACCGTGGCCCGTCGCTGGTGGACCGGGTGATCGCCGCGGACATGCTGCTCGCCACCATGGTCGGCGCGGTGGGCGCCGAGGCGGCGGTCAACAGGCATGCCACCACGCTGCCCGTGCTCGTGGTGCTCTCCCTGCTCGGCTTCGTGGGCTCGGTGTCACTTGTCCGCTTCGCCGTTCGGGAGCAGCAGTGATCGCGACGATCGCGGACTGGCTCGGCGGCGCTTGTCTGGTGGCCGGTGCCCTGCTCGGCCTGGCCGCCGCGATCGGGGTGCTGCGTTTTCCGGACGCGCTGAGCCGGATGCACGCGGCCACGAAGCCGCAGGTGCTCGGGGTGCTCCTGCTGCTGGTGGGCATCGCGTTGCGCCTGCGGTCTCCGGCGGACCTGGGCATGGTCGCGCTGGTGGCGGTCTTCCAGTTGGCGACCGCGCCGGTCGCGGCCCAGATGATCGGGCGGGCCGCGTACCGGTCGGGGCGGCTGGACCGGAGCCTGCTCGACGCCGATGAGCTGGCCGAACGTGGACCAGGCAGCGGGTCGGCGGGGCCGGCGTGACGGCTGTCGAACCGGACGTTGCCGCTCCTTCGGCCCACCCCCAGCGGGGTCCCAGCCAGCGCCGATAAAATAGCGGCATGATCGACTCTTCTGCCCAGGAGGGCAGCAGTAGCCAGCCGGGTCGTGCCCGGCATATCCCCGTACCGACGACCCCGGGAGCCCTGAGCGACCCGTGTTGATCGTCGTTGGTCTCCTTCTGATAATTCTTCTCACTGCCGCCACCGGATACTTCGTGGCGCAGGAGTTCGGCTATGTCGCCGTGGACCGGGGCAAGCTGCGCCAGCTCGCCGATGACGGCGATCAGGCCGCCGCCCGGGCGCTGACCGTCACCAGCCGGCTCTCCTTCATGCTCTCCGGCGCGCAACTCGGCATCACCGTGACCGCCCTGCTGGTCGGCTACGTCGCCGAGCCGTACCTGGGCGGTGGCCTCGCCGACCTGCTCGGCGTGGCCGGCGTCAGCGAGGCGGTCAGCCTCCCGCTGTCGGTGGCGTTGGCCCTGGTCATCGCCACCGTCGTGCAGATGGTGCTCGGTGAGCTGGCCCCGAAGAACCTGGCCATCGCCCGGGCCGTGCAACTGGCCCGGGCGCTGAGCCGGTCCACCCTGATCTACCTGGCCGTCGCCGGGCCGCTGATCCGGCTCTTCGACCGGGCCTCGGTACGGCTGCTGCGGCGGATCGGCATCGAGCCGATCGAGGAGCTGCCCAGCGGCGCCACCCCGGCCGACCTGGAACAGATCATCGCCGAGTCCCGCGAGGAGGGCAGCCTCGACGCCGAGATGTCCACGCTGCTCGACCGAGGTCTGGACTTCCGCGAGCTGACCGCCGGGGAGGCCATGGTGCCCCGGGTCGACGTGCACACCGTACGGGCACACGAGCCGGTCAGCCGGGTGGTCGAGCTGCTGGACACCGGCCACTCCCGCTTCCCCGTACGCGGCACGGAGGGCGTCGACGACCTGCTCGGTGTCGTCGGCATCGCCGACGTGCTCGGCGTACCCCCGGGGGAGCGGGCCACCACCCCGGTGAGCGCGGTGGCCGGGCCGCCGCTGCTCGTACCGGAGACGTTGCCCCTGCCCACGGTGCTCGACCGGTTGCGGTCCGGGCATCGGCAGATGGCCTGCGTGGTCGACGAGTACGGCGGCTTCGCCGGGGTGATCACGCTGGAGGACATCGCCGAGGAGTTGGTCGGCCCGATCCGGGACGAGGACGACCCGCCGGACCGGGCACCGGCCCAGCAGGACGACGGGTCCTGGGTGGTGCCGGCGCGCTGGCGGATCGACGAGGTCGCCGACAGCACCGGCATCGCCCTGCCCGAGGCCCCGGAGTACGACACCCTGTCCGGACTGGTGATGCGGGAGCTGGGCCGGGTGCCGGAGGTCGGTGACCGGCTGGAGATCAGCCTGTTGCCCGAGGGCGCGGACGGCGAGGACAACGAGGCCGAGCCCCGGGCGCTGGTCGAGGTGCTGGCCGTGGACCGGCACGTGGCCGACTCGGTGCGGTTGCAGCTGACCAAACCGGGGGTGAGCGCGTGAGCGCGAGGAGTGAGCTTGCGAGTCCCACAGTCGCGAACGAAGGACAGCACCGATGAGCCCCGGGATCGCGCTGTTCAGTTCGGTGATCCTGCTGGCGCTGAACGGGTTCTTCGTGGCCGCCGAGTTCGCCCTGGTGGCCAGCAAGCGCTACCGCCTTGAGCAGGCGGCGGTGAACGGCGGTCGGGCGGCACGTGCCGCGCTGGACGGTGTCCGCGAGCTGTCGCTGATGCTGGCCGGCGCGCAGCTCGGCATCACGTTGTGCACCCTGGGTCTCGGCGCGCTGGCCGAGCCGGCGATCGAGCACCTGCTCAGCCCGCTGCTGCACGCGGTGGGCCTGCCGGACGCGGCCAGCCACCTCGTGGCCCTGGTCTTCGCCCTCGGGGTGGTCACCTTCCTGCACCTGGTGGTGGGGGAGATGGCGCCGAAGTCGTGGGCGATCACCGACGCGGAGCGTTCGGCGACGTTGTTGGCGTTGCCGTTCCGTGCCTTTGCCCGGGTGTCCCGGCCGGTGCTCTCCGCACTCAACGCCCTGGCCAACGCGATCCTGCGGCTGGTCGGGGTGAACCAGCAGGATCAGCTCGCCCAGGTGCACGGCCCGGACGAGCTGCGGATCCTGTTGGAGCAGTCCCGTGAGCACGGGCTGCTCGGCGCGGAGCAGCACCAGTTGCTGACCAGCATGCTGGAGTTGCAGGGCACGTCCGTGGCGCAGGTGATGGAACCGTTCGCCACCATGGTCACCGTCCGTCGGGACGACCCGGCCGAGCGGATCGAACAGGTCAGCCGGGACAGCGGCCGGTCCCGACTGGCGGTGCTCGACGAGGCGGGCGACGTCTGCGGTCTGGTGCACGTCCGGGAGGCGGTACGGGTGGTCACCACCGGCCGCGTCGCCACCGCCGGGTCGCTGATGACGCCCGCGTTCACCCTGCCCGCCACCTCCTCGGTCACCGAGGCGGTGGCGGCGATGCGGGGCCGGCAGTCGCAGCTCGCGTTGGTGCGAAACGGCGGTGGCCCGGCCCGACCGATCGGGTTCGTGGCGCTGGAGGACCTCCTGGAGGAGGTCATCGGTGAGTTCGACGACGAGACCGACACTGTGCCGCGCGGACGGCGGTTGCGCTGAGCCGCCCGACCCGGCCGCGCCACCGAGGTGCGGCCGGGTCGGTGCTGCGGGCGTGACGTCGCCTCGATGGGGTAGGCGCTGCCCGTACGGGGTCGGCGGGGCCCTGTCCCGGAAGGGGGCGTGTGGTGCGGCTGACAGGGGTGTCCCGGGAGTCCGGTCGGACCGGGCTCTCCGTGCAGACCACGCTGCCCAACCCGAGCACCCGGCCGGGACTGCGCCTGCCGGGGCGGGTGACCCTCGCCGCCGGGCCGGAGGACGTGCTGGTGCGACACGTCCGGCTCGGTCTGGTCACCACTGTCGAGCCGGACGATCCCGCCGCCGCCCGGCGGCTCATGCAGTTCCACCACCTGCCGATCGCCGGTCGGTTCGTCGTACCGGCCGGTCGGCGGCGGGCTGTCGACTTCGCGTTCCCCCTGCCGTGGGAGACCCCGGTGACCATCTTCGGCGGGGCGCCACTGCTGAGCCTGCGGATGGGCCTGCGGACCGAGGTGTCGCTCGATCCCGACCGTGACCAGGGGGCCATGGTGCCGGTCCTCGTGCACCCGCTCCCCACCCAGCAGCACGTGCTGGCGGCACTGGACACGTTGGGCTTCCTGATCCGCCAGTCCGGGTTGCAGGAGGGCGGGTTGCCCGGGGTCGAGCACACCCTGCCGTTGCACCAGCGCTGGGGCTACTGGGTGGGGCCGCTCTACGCCGGCCCGATCACCGAGCTGGAGGTGATCTTCGTGACCAACTCGGCGGGTCTGGAGGCGATCCTCTGGATGGATCGCCGACTGGCGCTGGCCGGGATCACCCACCAGAGCATCAGCCGGTTCCGGATCTGGCACGAGGACGCCGACCGCCGGGACTGGGTCGCCACCGTCGACGGTTGGATCCGCCAGGCGATCAACAGGCACGCCGCCGCTGCCGCGGACGCCGACTGGTCGGCGCAGATCGCGGGGTCCGCCCACGTCAGCCGCCATCCCGACGAGCCGGTCCGGTCCGGCTACGGCCTGGGCGGCACGGCGGGCAGCGGAGGCGTAGGAGGAGGCGGCTCCGGCGGAGACGGCACCTAACTTCCCTCCCCGCACCCCGCATCCCCACCCCGCGTTGGTCACGGGTTTACAGCTCCCACACGCCGGAGCGAGTGGGCTACAACCCCATGATCAACGCGGGGTGCGGCGGGAGTTAGCTGGCTGTGGCGGTGGCTAGCTTGAGGCTGAAGGCCAGGAAGAGGGCTGCTACGGCGGTGGTTCCGCCGGCGGCCAGGCGGCGGCGTTGGCGGAACTGGGCGGCCAGGAAGGTGCCCGCGAAGATCAACGCAGTGAGGTAGAGCGCGCTGGTCACCTGGGCGATCAGCCCGAGCAGCAGGAACGACAGCGCCGGCCAGGCGTAGTCGGGGTCGACGAACTGGATGAAGAACGAGATGAAGAACAGGATCGCCTTCGGGTTCAGCAGGCTGATCACCAGCGCCTTGCGGAACGGGCTGCGCATCGCCGCCGGCTCCGCGGCGTCGATGAGCCGCGGCGTGCTCGGGTCGTTGCGGTCGCGCCAGCGTCGCACGGCGCCGAGCAGCATGGTCACCCCGACATAACCGAGGTACGCGGCGCCGGCGTACTTGACCACCAGGAACAGCGGGGGGTACGCCTTGAGCAGCGACGCCACCCCGGCGGCGGAGAGGAACATCAGCACCCCGTCGCCGACGAACACACCACCGGCGGCCCGGTAGCCCACCGCGACGCCCCGCTTGGCCGCGGTGGAGAGCACGAAGAGCGAGTTCGGCCCGGGCAGCAGGATGATGGCCACGGTGCCCAGCACGTACGTCCAGATGTCGGTGATCCCCAGCACGCCCGCCATCATCACGCCGCCGGTGCCGTTCGCAGAAGTCTTTCGCGTAGCCGTGCCTGTGCCGTCGGCCACTCGTCGACGGTCATCGCGTACTGCACGGTGTCCCGCCAGGAGCCGTCCGGGCGTTGCCGGTGCATCCGCAGCACCCCTTCCCGGGTCGCGCCGAGCCGTTCGATGCCCGCCTGGGAGCGGACGTTGCGGATGTCGGTGTGCCAGGCCACCCGGACCGCGCCCAGGTCGTCGAAGGCCCGGCTGAGCAGCAGCAACTTCGCCTCGGTGTTGATTGCGGTACGCCACCAGGGCCGGCCGAGGAAGGTGTGTCCGATCGCCACCGACCGCCGCTGCGGGTCGATCTCGTAGTAGGAGGTGCTGCCCACCACCGACCCGGTCACCGCGCACCGCTGCACCCAGGCCACCCGCTCGCCGGCGTGCTGGGCGGCCAGGGCGCCGCGGATCACCTCGGCCGTCGCGGCAGGTGTGGTGGGCAGCGCGACGCTGAGGTGTCGCCACACCTGCGGGTCGGCAGTGGCGGCGTGCAGTTCGTCGGCGTGCGCCAGATCCAGTGGCTCCAACCGGACGTGCTCGCCGTGCAGAGCCACCGGGTCGTGCCAGGGCGTGCGGGCCGTGCGGAGAAACGCCGGCAGCGGTGCGGTGACCCCGGCGTCCGGCTCGGGTTGCCCGGCGGTCAGCCGCAGCGGCAGCACGCCGGCCCAGTGCGGCAGGTCCAGGTCGGCCTCGTCCTCGCGGACGCCACCGGAGCGGGTGCGGACCGACACCTCGTGCAGTGGCAGCGCCAGCACCGCGGTCTCGGCCAGCTCACGCCGACTGGGTGGGCGGGTGTCCGTGCTGCGCCCCGAGCCGACCTTCTCGACGAGCGCGGTGAGCATGGCGCTCTTCTCCCGCTCGTCGGTGACCAGTCGGGCGGTGCCGAGCGCGACCACCGAGCGGTAGTTGGCGCTGTGGTGGAACTGGGAGCGGGCGTAGACCAGACCGTCCAGCAGGGTCACCGTGACGCAGACCTCCAGCCCGTCATCGCGGGCGGCGAGCAGCGGGCGGCTGCCGGTGGAGCCGTGCAGGTAGAGCGTGTCGCCGATGCGGACGTGAAGGGTGGGCAGCACCCGTGGCTGGCCGTCGACGGTGAAGCCGAACGCACAGTGGTACGCCTCGTCGAGCACCGCGTGGGCGGCGGCCCGGTCGTAGGTCATCTTGTCGCGGGAGCGGTGGGGTGTGGTCCGGGCGGTAGGTGCGTACATGCGCGCGTCCCTTTGTTCTAGTACAATCTCTTGTTTGTGTCAGCACGCTATCAGCTCAGTGGAACGACGGCCGTCGAGATTTCGGCCAGCATCGAGTCGGGCATCCGTACGGGTGCCCTGCCGCCGGGGGCCGCGCTGCCGCCCGTACGGGCTCTCGCCGCCGAGTTGGGGGTCAGCCCCGCCACCGTGGCCCGCGCCTACCAGGACCTGCGTCAGCGCGGCCTGCTCGCCACCGCCGGGCGGCACGGCACCCGGGTGCGTCCGCGCCCGCCGGTGGCCGCCCGCCGCTCCGCGCTGCGCCCCCCGCCGTTGCCCGGCGCCCGGGACCTGTCCCGGGGCGAGCCCGACCCCCGGCTACTGCCGCCACTCGGCCCGCACCTGGCGGCCCTCGCCGCCGACAACGGCCCATCGGTCGGCTACTCCGACGCCGGGGTGTTGCCGGAGCTTGCCGAGGTGGCCCGCGCCCGGCTGGGCGCCGACGGCGTACCGGCCGGGGAGCTCACCCTCACCGGCGGCGCGCTGGACGGCATCGAACGGCTGCTCGGCGCACACCTGCGCCCCGGTGACGCGGTGGCGGTGGAGGATCCGGGCTGGGCCAACCTGCTCGACCTGGTCGCCGCGCTGGGCCTGCGCCCGATCGGCGTACCGCTCGACGACGAGGGGCCCCTGGTGGCCGGGGTGGCCTCCGCGTTGGCCGCCGGAGCGCGGGCGCTGGTGGTCACCAGCCGGGCGCAGAACCCGACCGGCGCGGCCGTCTCCGCCGCCCGCGCCGAGGCCCTGCGAGCGCTGCTCGCCGGTCGGCGGGACCTGTTGTTGATCGAGGACGACCACGCCGCGGAGTTGGCCCGCGTACCCCTGCACCCGCTGGCCGGGGCGACGTCGAGCTGGGCCTTCGTGCGCTCGGTGAGCAAACCCTTCGGCCCGGACCTGCGGCTCGCGGTGCTGGTCGGCGACGAGACCACGGTCGCCCGGGTGACCGGCCGCACCCGGGTCGGCGCCGGCTGGGTCTCCACCGTGTTGCAGCGGCTGGTCCTCGCCCTCTGGCAGGACCCGGCGGTCACCGAGCAGGTGCGGCGGGCGGCGCGGAGCTACGAGCAGCGGCGTACGGGGCTGCTGGCCGCACTGGCCGCGCACGGCCTGACCGCGCACGGCCGCAGCGGCATCAACGTCTGGCTCCCCGTGGCGGACGAGACAAGTGTGGTCACCGCCCTGCGCGACGCCGGCTGGGCGGTGGCCCCCGGCGCCCTCTACCGGATCGCCGCGCCACCCGCTGTCCGCATCTGCGTCAGCCCCCTGACCACCGACGATCTGGCTCCACTGGCAGCCGCCCTGGCTCAAGCCCAGAATCCCACTCCACCCCGAGGCTTCCAAACCTAACCCACCCCACCCCACCCCACCCCACCCCGCCCCGCCCCCCGCCCCGCCCCCCGCCCCGCCCCCCGCCCCGCCCCCCGCCCCGCCCCCCGCCCCCGCCCCCCGCCCCCGCCCCCGCGATCTTGCACTTTCTGTCGCCGATATGTCGAGAGATGCGGCATTAGTCCGGGCAGAAAGTGCAAGATCGCGGGGGATTCGGGGCGGACGAGGCGGGTATGCGGGGCTTCGGAGGTGGGGTCATGGCTTCAGGTGGGGCGCGTAAGGGAGTCTGGATCGCTGTCGCAGTGGCGATCATCATTATCATCATCGTGCTGATCGCGATAGCTTCCGGTGGGGATGGCGGCGGTAACGGGTACTGACGCGGGTCGGCGTCGCGCGCCGACGACCTGGCGTGGCCGGCAGCGTGTCGCGTCGCCGCCGGGAGGGCGCGGCACCGCGTCTCGGCACCGCGGCGCGGACGTACCGGGCGTGGGGCACCTGACGGGTATATAACAGTCGGCATGGCCGAGCAGACCGGGAGCGCTCCGGGCGCCCAGCGGTTCATCCCGCCCGACGCTGACACCATCGATGACCTGCGCACCGCGGCCGGTGGTTGCCGGGGTTGCGAGTTGTACCGCGACGCCTCGCAGACGGTGTTCGGCCGGGGCGACGAGAGCGCCCGGGTGGTGCTCGTCGGTGAGCAGCCCGGTGACCTGGAGGACCAGAAAGGGCTGCCGTTCGTCGGCCCCGCCGGACGGCTGCTGCGACGTGCCGTCGACGACGCTGGGCTGGAGCCGGGTCAGCTCTATCTCACCAACTCCGTGAAGCACTTCCGGTTCGAGTTGCGCGGCCGGCGGCGGATCCACCAGACGCCGGACCAGGTGCACGTCACCGCCTGCCGGCCCTGGCTGGTCGCCGAGTTCGCCCGGCTGCGTCCGGAGATCGTGGTGGTGCTCGGCGCCACCGCCGCCAAGGCGCTGCTCGGCCCGTCCTTCCGGGTCACCCGGCAGCGCGGCGAGTTGCTGCCCTGGCCCGAGTCGGCACAGCACCCGGAGGACTTCCGGCGGGTGCCGGTGGACAACTCCGGGAAGCGGGCCGACGCGCCCACGGCACGGCTGCTGGCCACCATCCACCCGTCCGCGGTGCTGCGCGCCGACGATCAGGACAAGGCGTACGAAGGGCTGGTCGCCGACCTTGCCGTCGTCACCCGTGCCCTCGCCGGGTAGGGACCGGCAGCCCCGTCCGCCCGTCAGTGGTCTCACCCGCCGCACCCGGGAGGTCGGCGACGCACTGCCGGGTCGGGGAATCTCCGTCGGAAGTGCCACCGTGGCCGAACGCCGAGGCGATACCCGCCAGAAACGACAATGCGCGATCCGCGTAACAGGTCCTCTACAGACTCACGGGAGTCGATCTTGTAGGGGAGGCCGTTATGAGCGATCAGACACAGTCGATGGTCAGCCGGCGTGGGTTCCTGCGGGCGGTCGGGGTCAGCGGCGGTGCCGGTGCGATGCTCGCCACGATGGGTGCCATGGGCCTCGCTCCCAGCGCGGCCGGAGTCCAGGTCCCCGCGTTCCGAGCGCCGGAGCGATCCGACTTCACCCTGACCGGGCGGTCGGGCGCCAGCGTGGTCGTTCTCGGCGGCGGCGTCGCGGGGCTCACCACCGCGTACGAGTTGGGCAAGGCCGGCTACGACTGCACGATCCTGGAGGCGCGACACCGCGTCGGTGGGCGGAACCTGACCATCCGGGGCGGCGACGTCGAGACCGACCTCGACGGACGCACCCAGCGGGCCGGTTTCTCCGACGGGGTCTACTTCAACGCCGGGCCGGGTCGGATCGCGCAGTGGATGCTCACCATGGACTACTGCCGGGAACTCGGCGTACCCATCGAGGTCTTCACCAACCAGAACGCCGACGCCTGGATCTACAACGAGTCCGCCGGGATGACCGAGCCGGTCCGGTACCGCACCGCCAAGGCCGACGTGTACGGCTACGTCTCGGAACTGCTCGCCAAGGCCACCGACCAGGGGGCGCTGGACGGCCGGCTGACCACCGACGATCGCGACCGGCTGCTGTCGTTCCTGCAGAGCTTCGGCGCGATCGGCGGGCGGGCCAGCGACTGGGCGTACACCGGGACCAGCCGGCGCGGCTTCTCCGGGTATCCGGGCGCGGGCAACGACGTGGGCACCGTGCTCGGCCCGCCGCCGCCGCTCTCCGACGTCTTCGCCAGCAACGTCGGCCGGTACTTCTCGTTCGAGCTGGGCTACGACCAGGCCATGCTGATGTTCCAGCCGGTCGGCGGGATGGACCAGATCCCGCGCGCCCTGGCCAAGGCCGTGGGGCCGAAGCGGGTACGCCTCAACGCCGAGGTGACCGGGGTGACCGACCGGGGCAGCCGGGTGGAGGTGACCTACCGGCAGGGTGGCCGGCAGTCGCAGATCACCGCCGACTACTGCGTGGCGGCGCTGCCGCCGCACCTGATGGCCCGGGTGCCGCACAATCTCGGCACCGAGGTGACCGCCGCCCTGGCCGACTTCCCGGTCACCGCCGCCGGCAAGATCGGCCTGGAGTACCGCAGCCGCTGGTGGGAGACCGACCAGCGGATCTACGGCGGCATCACCGAGACCGACCTGGACCTGTCGCACATCTGGTATCCGTCGTACGGCTTCCACGGCAGGCGCGGCCTGGTCGTCGGCTACTACAACACCGGGGCGAACGCCAGGGCGTACAGCGGGCTCGCGCCGGAACAGCGCAGAGAGCGTGCCGTCAGCCAGGGTGTGAAGATCCACGGCGACAAGTACCGCAGCGAGTTGGTCACCTCGTACTCGCACGCCTGGGACCGGACCCCCTACATCGAGGGCGCGTGGACCTCGCCCCGGTACGGCACACCCGGATACAACCTGCTGCTTCAGCCGGCCGGGCGGGTCTACTTCGCCGGGGACTGGCTGAGCCACGAGGTGGCCTGGCAGCACGGGGCGTTCGTGGCGGCCCGCTCGGCGGTCGCCGCGCTGCACCAGCGGGTGATGGCGGGCTGACCAACCCGGCCGTATGCCGTCCAGATCTTGGGCAGTTTCCGGTCGCGCGGATCGGCAACCGACACTGCGTCGCGGATCGCGTGGGTGGGTAACGGGTGTCGATGGACGTTGACAACGACGAGCGTCGCGCCGATGCGCCCGCTGTGGCCGCCGGGCGTCGCGAGAGATGGAGGCGGTTCCTCAATCGGGCGCCCGGCTTGCAGCTCATGGTCGTCTACTGGGTGCCGATGACGGTGGTCGTCGGGCTGCCGGTGCGCTGGCTCTTCGACCGACAGGAACCACTTGTCGAGGCCGTGCTTGGCGCCGCCCTGAACACCGTCTGGATCGGCCCGGCGATCTACCTGAGCAGGCGGTCGGCGGCCGAGCAGAATGCCCGTCGGGATCCCGAGGGGCACCCGCTGCGCGAGGCACTGCGTACCGGCAGCGTGCCCGAGGACGACGCGGTACGGGTTGGACTGCCCGGGTACCTCGCCGGGCAGCGGCAGGCCACCTGGGCGGCGCTGCTGTCCGTCCTGGGCATCTCCCTCGGGCTGATCCTGCTCGCCCTGCTCGCCGCCGACAGCGAGGGCTTCGCGGTGACCTTCGGCGTGGTCGCCGCCATCAGTGTGGTCGCCGCCGCGCTCACCCTGACCCGGATCCGCCGGCTCGCAGCCCTGCTGCCCGTGCCCAAACCACGACAACCGCGCGAGTAGGACAACCCGGGTACCCGCCCGCGCGCACGAACCCACGGCCGCGCAACGTCGGGGAAAGTGCTGCTTCCCGGCGCGCTGAGACAGCAGTTCCACCGAAGTTGAAATGATCTTGCGGCAGGCGGCAGGCGGCAGGCGGCAGGCAGCAGGCAGCAGGCGGCAGGCGGCTGTGGGCGAAACCCACTGCCGCTGGTCGGGGTGGGTGCGCGAGGATGGGTCATCCCGTCCCGAGGAGCGCCGATGGCGACCGACCTGACCGCGCCGCGTACCGCCGCCCGACCCGACGTCGCGTCGATCCAGCGGCGTACCCTGCGGCTGCTCTTCACCACCCAGATCATCGGTGGGATCGGCGTGACCATCGGCATCGCCGTGGGCGCGCTGCTCGCCGCGCGGATCGCCGGCACCGCGATGGCCGGTGTGGCGCAGAGCGCCGGGGTGGTGGGCGCGGCGTTGCTCGCCGTCCCGGTCACCCGAATCATGGCGCGGCACGGTCGCCGGCCCGGGCTGGTGCTGGCGTACGCGATCGGCGCCGTTGGCGGCGTACTGGTGGTGCTGGCTGCGGCCACCCGCTGGGTGCCGCTGCTCCTTCTCGGCATGCTGCTCTTCGGCGGGGGAACCGCCGCGAACCTCCAGGCCCGCTACACGGCTGTGGATCTCGCCGAGCCGGCCCGCCGAGGCCGGCAGCTCTCCCTGATCGTCTGGGCCACCACCATCGGCGCGGTGGCCGCGCCGAACTTCGCCGCGCTGGCCGACCGGGTCACCTCCGGTTGGGGGCTGCCCGCGCTGGCCGGCCCGTTCGCGTTCAGCGCGGCCGCGTTCGTGCTGGCTGCCGTCGTACTCCTCGGGTTGCTCCGGCCCGACCCGCTGCTCACCGCGCGCCGGCTCGCGGCGGCCGACGCACCCGCCGCCGGCCCGCCGCCGGCCACCGACGCGCCGGCGGCCGTCGCGCCGGTCAAGGTACGCGCGCCGCGCACCGCCGGGATGCGGACGGCCTGGTCGGTGGTACGCGGGCGGCCGGCCGCCCGGCTCGGCATCGCCGCGGTGGCGGTCGGTCACGTGGTGATGGTGGCGGTGATGGCGATGACGCCGGTCCGGCTCGGCGAGTCGCACGCCGACGCCGACGTGCTGCGGCTGGTCGGCATCGTGTTGAGCCTGCACATCGCCGGCATGTACGCGTTCTCCCCGGTGGTGGGCTGGCTCACCGACCGGCTCGGTCGGCGGGCGGTGATCCTGGGTGGGGTCGGGTTGTTGCTGGCCGCCTGCGCGGTCGCCGGCACCGCCGGGCACCACACACCCCGACTGTCGGTGGGTCTGGCCCTGCTCGGGCTGGGCTGGTCGGGCACGATGGTGGCCGGTTCGACCCTGTTGTCCGAGTCGGTGCCGGCCGACGTGCGGCCGAGCGTCCAGGGGTTCTGCGACCTGATCATGGGGTTGGCCGGGGCCGCTGCCGCCGTGGTGAGCGGGTTTGTCATGCAGCTCGCCGATTATCCGGTGCTCACCCTGCTCGCGGCGGTCGCGGCGGTGCCCCTGGTGGCGCTAGCGTTGCGCCCGGTGCCGACCGGGGCACCGGACGAGGAGGGCTGATCACTGTGCGGCTGACCGACTTCTGGACGCGCCTTGACGAGGCGTTCGGGCCCGGCTACGCGGCCAGCATCGCCCGCGACCAGGTGCTGTCGCAGCTCGGCGGACGGACCATCGAGCAGGCTCTGTCGTCGGGGGAGCAGACGCACGTGGTGTGGCGGGCGGTGTGTGCCGCGTACCCCGACCGAGTGCCCACCCGGCTACGCTGAGCAGCCTTTTCGTCGCTTCCGCGTGTCGCTTGTCGAGTCGTACACCTGTTCGGCTATTGTCCACAGCGGGGTGCTCGTCCACAGCTCGCGGCCCGTCGGCTGGTTTTCTGTCGGACCTAGCGCCTAGCGTGTCCGCGTGACGCGAAGCTCAGCAAAGACGCCGGCGAAGGCAGGGGTGGCAACCATGGCAGCAGGGCCTGACCGGGAGAAGGCACTCGACCTTGCTCTCGCTCAGATTGACAAGCAATTCGGCAAGGGCTCGGTGATGCGGCTGGGTGACCGGCCGGTCGTCCAGACCGCGATCATCCCGACCGGCTCCATCGCGCTCGACGTGGCGCTGGGCATCGGCGGTCTGCCGCGCGGCCGGGTGGTCGAGATCTATGGTCCCGAGTCCAGCGGTAAGACCACGGTGGCACTGCACGCGGTGGCCAACGCCCAGCGCAACGGCGGCATCGCCGCCTTCATCGACGCCGAGCACGCGCTCGACCCGGAGTACGCGAAGGCCCTCGGCGTCGATACCGACGCGATGCTGGTCTCGCAGCCGGACACCGGTGAGCAGGCGTTGGAGATCGCGGACATGCTGATCCGCTCCGGTGCCCTGGACATCATCGTGATCGACTCGGTGGCGGCCCTCGTGCCGCGCGCCGAGATCGAGGGCGAGATGGGCGACAGCCACGTGGGCCTCCAGGCCCGGCTGATGAGCCAGGCACTACGGAAGATCACCGGTGTGCTCAGCAACACCGGCACCACGGCGATCTTCATCAACCAGCTGCGGGAAAAGATCGGCGTCATGTTCGGCAGCCCGGAGACCACCACCGGTGGCCGGGCGCTGAAGTTCTACGCCTCGGTCCGGCTCGACGTGCGACGCATCGAGAGCCTCAAGGACGGCACCGACGTGGTCGGCAACCGCACCCGGGTCAAGGTCGTGAAGAACAAGGTCGCCGCGCCGTTCAAGCAGGCCGAGTTCGACATCATGTACGGCAAGGGCATCTCGCGTGAGGGCTCGCTGATCGACGTCGGCGTGGAGCAGGCGATCATCCGCAAGTCCGGAGCGTGGTACACGTACGACGGCGACCAGCTCGGCCAGGGCAAGGAGAAGGCCCGGGAGTTCCTGAAGGAAAACCCGGACGTGGCCGCCGAGATCGAGAAGAAGATCCTGGAGAAGCTCGGCGTCGGTGTCGGTGCGGGTGACGCCGCCGGTGGCCCCGAGCTGCCGCCTGTCGACTTCTGACGGTCGCTGACCCATGGCAGGACGACGCGCCCGTACGGGGCGGGGCTGGGATGCCGGCCCACCCCGTACGGGCGACGCCACCGATCCACCGCGCCCCCGCCAGGGCCGCCGTGGGCGCTCCGCCGACACCGACGCGGTCGAGTCTCCCCCTCGTGACGAGTCGGAGGTGGCCCGCGAGATCTGCCTGCGGCAGCTCGCGGTCCGGCCCCGCACCCGGGCCGAGCTGGCCGGTGCGCTGGCCAAGCGGGGCATCTCCGAGGAGGTCTCGGCCGAGGTGCTCGACAGGTACGACGAGGTCGGCATCATCGACGACGCCGCGTTCGCCCGCGCCTGGGTGTCCAGCCGGCACTCCGGGCGCGGCCTCGCTCGCCGGGCGCTCGCCAACGAGCTACGCCGCAAGGGCGTGGACGGCGAGGTGGCCACCGAGGCGCTGGATGAGCTGGACGAGGAGACCGAGGCGGACACCGCCCGTGGCCTGGTGGAGCGCAAGCTACGCACGGCCCGAGGTGAGCCCGACGCGGTCTTCCGCCGGCTGGTGGGCATGCTGGCCCGCAAGGGCTACCCGCCCGGCGTGGCTATCCGGGCGGTGAAGGACGCGCTGGCCGCGCAGAGCGCCGAGGCGGCCGAGTTCGCCGAGCAGATCGACGCCGACGCGCTCGCCGACGCCGAGGGCGAGTTGGACCGCGACAACCGCTCGATCGGGTGAGAATCGCGCTGGGCGCTGTGGGGTGGGCCGAGGTTGAAGGCGGGTCTGAACGGTGGGCGCGGCCGCGACGTCCACCCCGCGGTGCCGATCACGGCCGCGGAGTTGGCCGTCCGCCGGGCCGCCGGCCAAGATCATGCTCGATCCGGGATGGAGTGGGGTCCTCGCGCGGTGAGGCCACTACATCCACGATCGAGCACGATCTTGGCCGGCGAGGCACGATCGTGGGACGGCAAGTGTGATCTTGGTCGGGGCGAGCCTGCCGGGGGTCGGGCGCGGACGTGGGGTCGTTGGTGTCACACAGTCGGCTCCCCGGAGGGGCGCTGCCGTCGCTGAACAGGCACGACATCCGGATCGGGACGGACGCCTCGCCGTGTTTGTCCCGTCGTGTCCGACACGGCATCACCTTTGGGTGACGATGCAACTTCTCTCCGTTTGGGGGGTTTGATCATGAGTCCTTGACCAGAGCACCCCCGGCGACCTAGCCTCGCCATACAGGCTCACATTGCCCGACCATTGCAGGCTAAGCGCACAACATAGATCGCGTAACAAGACAGCATCACTTTGGCCGACTCCGCGGCCTTTGGCGGCAACTCCGGGCAGGCCGGTCCGGAACGCCGCGACAACTGCACCCGGTCGCCGACGTTGCCTGCGAGCACCGCCGGCGGAGAGAGCTACCCACGGCCAGCCGCTCCGGTCGGGCGTCCACAGCCGCAGGAGTGTGCCCCCGGCACGGTCGCTGCGGTCTCGACCTTAGGGGAGGCGGCCATGGCGGGGCGGCGGCACAGGTTCATCGGTAGACCCGACGGGGTCCCGGCATGAACGCGTTCGACGTCGTGCTCCTCGCGGCCGTCCTCGTCCTCGCCGTGGTGGTGATCGGGGCTGTCCTCGTCGGCATCCGAACGATGCGGCGGATGGGCGCCGCGCCGGCCCCGGAGGATCCCGCCTTCATCGCCGAAAAGGACCGTCAGGAGCAGTCTCTCGCTGCCCTGCGGACCGCCGCCGACGAGGCGAACAGCACGATCGACGTGGCGAAGTCCGCAGCCGCGGCGGCTCGTGCCGAGGCGGCGGCGGCGAAGGCCGAGGCGAAGGCGGCTCGCGCCGAGGCGCGCCGGGTGCTCGACGACGCCCGCGCCGAGGCGGACACCGTCCTGGAGCGCGCCCACAAGCAGGCCGAGGCCGACGCCGAGCAGCTACGGTCGACGGCCCGGCGCAGCGGTGAGCGGGAGGTCGCGGTGCTCGCCGCCACCACCCGCGAGCAGGCCGCGGAGGTGGAGCGTCGGGCGGCGCGGATGGACGAGCGGGAGCGGATGCACACCGAGGAGGTGGAGCGGTTCGCCGAGCGGGAGCGGCAGCTCACCGAGGCGCGCGCGGCCCTCGCGACCCGGGAGTCCGCGCTGGCCCGACGGGAGGCCGAGCTCGCCGAGTCCGAGGAACTGCGCCGCCGGGAGCTGGAGCGGGTCGCCGGGCTCAGCGCCGACGCGGCACGACTGGAGCTGGTCGAGGCGATCGAGACCCAGGCCAAGCGGGAGGCGGCGCTGCTGGTGCGCGACATCGAGTCCGATGCGCGCAACACCGCGGACCAGCGGGCCCGCCACATCGTGGTGGACGCGATCCAGCGGGTCGCCAGCGAACAGACCGCGGAGAGCGTGGTCAGCGTCCTGCACCTGCCCGGTGACGAGATGAAGGGGCGGATCATCGGCCGCGAGGGGCGCAACATCCGCGCCTTCGAGTCGGTGACCGGCGTCAACCTGATCATCGACGACACCCCCGAGGCGGTGCTGCTCTCCTGCTTCGACCCGGTGCGCCGCGAGGTGGGTCGGCTGACCCTGGAGAAGCTCGTCCTGGACGGGCGGATCCACCCGCACCGGATCGAGGAGGTCTACGACCTGGCCCGGCAGGAGGTGGAGCAGCTCTGCCTCCGCGCCGCCGAGGACGCTCTGGTCGAGGTCGGCATCACCGAGATCCACCCGGAGCTGGTGGCCCTGCTCGGACGCCTGCGCTACCGCACCTCGTACGGGCAGAACGTGCTCAAGCACCTGGTGGAGACCGCGCACATCGCCGGCATCATGGCCGCCGAGCTGCGGCTGGACGTGCCCATCATCAAGCGGTCGGCGTTCCTGCACGACATCGGCAAGGCACTCACCCACGAGGTGGAGGGCAGCCACGCCATCATCGGCGCGGACCTGGCCCGCAAGTTCGGCGAGCACGAGGACGTGGTGCACGCCATCGAGGCGCACCACAACGAGGTGCCGCCGCAGACCATCGAGGCCGTACTGACCCAGGCGTCCGACGCCTGTTCCGGTGGCCGGCCGGGCGCGCGCCGGGAGAGCCTGGAGGCGTACGTCAAGCGGCTGGAGCGGATCGAGGAGATCGCGGCCGGCAAGCTCGGCGTGGACAAGGTCTTCGCCATGC
The DNA here is from genome assembly GCF_042872705.1 of Micromonospora sp. NPDC005203. Lineage (NCBI taxonomy): Bacteria > Bacillati > Actinomycetota > Actinomycetes > Micromonosporales > Micromonosporaceae > Micromonospora > Micromonospora sp. NPDC005203. The sequence continues at coordinate 118,975 of NZ_JBIAKV010000011.1, forward strand.
AGGCCGGCCGGGAGATCCGGGTGATGGTCAAGCCGGACGACGTGGACGACATCGGCGCGGCCGTGCTGGCCCGCGACGTGGCCAAGCAGATCGAGGAGGAGCTGACCTACCCGGGTCAGATCCGGGTCACCGTGGTCCGCGAGTCCCGGGTCACCGAGATCGCCCGCTGACCGGCCCGCTCACCACGAGTTCAGCAATATCGGGGTGTCCCCATGGTGGGGACACCCCGATATCCAAAAGATCGAGTCGATCAAGCGCTGGGCGGCCCGGCGGGAGGTACGTCGCCGGTCAGCCCTGCGGTTCGCTGACCGTGTGGACGTCGACCGGCGTGGCGTCGGTGGCGGTCCGTCGCTGGGCGCGGAACCCACGCTGCCTGCTGCGCCGGTCCAGCCAGTTGGCCAGTGCGGTGAGCAGCGAGTTGATCACGATGTAGATCGCGGCCACCACGATGGCCGCGGCGACGATGTTGCCCTTGTTCGCGGCGAGGTCGTTGACCCCGCGCTGGAGCAGCTCCGGGTAGGCGACGATGTAGCCGAGCGCGGTGTCCTTGAGCAGCACCACGAGTTGGCTGACGATGACCGGCAGCATCGCCCGGGCGGCCTGCGGCACCAGGATCAGCTGCATGACCTGGCTCTTGCGCATGCCGATCGCGTAGGCGGCCTCGGCCTGCCCGCCGGGCAGCGAGCGGATCCCAGCCCGGAACGCCTCCGCGAGGACCGAGCCGTTGTACAGCGTCAGGCCGATCACGACGGCCCAGAACGCGGTCACCGGCCCGTCGATCACGAACGGCACACCGTAGAAGATGAAGAAGATCATGAGGAGCAGCGGTACGGCGCGGAAGAACTCGACCACCGCGCCGGACGGGATGCTGATCCAGCGACGCTCGGAGAGCCGGCCGACCGCGAAGATGATGCCGAACGCCAACGAGAGCACCATGCCGGTCGCGGCCGCCCAGAGCGTGGCGAGCAGGCCGGGCCCGATGAACTGGGTCCACGTCGTGGCCTCGGTGAAGGGCTTCCAGAGCTGCCCGTCCCACTGGCCCGCCTCGTCGAACTTCGCGTAGATCCACCAGAGCAGCCCGGCCAGGGCGACCCCGAAGACGACGGTCAGTGCCGCGTTGCGGATGCGTGCCCGGGGCCCCGGGTGGTCGTAGAGGACGGAGTCGGTGCTCATCAGCGCTTCACCGCCAGTCGATTGGCCAGCCAGCCGAAGGCGTAGCCGGTGGGGATCAGGAACGCGGCGAAGGTGCCGGCGAAGACCAGGAAGATCATGATGACCGCGTCACCGTTGTCGTTGATGAGCTGCTTCATCACGTTTGAGGACTCCATCAACCCGATCGTGCCGACGATCGTGGCGTTCTTGCAGAGCGCGATCAGGATGCTGCCCAGCGGCGCGATCACGGAGCGCGTGGCCTGGGGCAGCACCACGATCCGCAGGGTCTGCATGAAGGTGAGACCGATCGCGCGGGCCGCCTCGGCCTGCCCGGTGGGCACGGTGTTGACGCCGGAGCGCAGCGCCTCGCAGACGAAGGAGGCCGTGTAGACCGACAGGCCGACGACCCCGAGCCAGTAGTTGTTCAGGTCCAGGTCGTCGGAGAGGCTCAGGCCGAGGTTGGAGTACAGCCCGAAGTAGCAGAAGAAGACCACCAGGGTCAGCGGTGTGTTGCGGAAGATGTTGACCCAGGCCGCCCCGAAGCCGCGCAGCACGGGGACCGGCGAGACCCGCATGGCGGCGAGCACCAGGCCGAGCGCCAGCGCGAACAACGCCGACGCGCCGGTCAGCTTGAGGATCCAGATGAAACCCGACAGGTACGCGTCGAAGTTCGTCGGATCAGCGAATACGTGCATGCGTCGGCTCCCGGGGGCAGGTCGTCGGCGTCGTCACGGGCCGGGGGCCGACACCCGTGATCGGATGTCGGCCCCCGGGACCGGTCAGACGCTGCCGCAGTTGGTCAGCTTGGTGGTGTCCAGCTCGGGTGCGGCCTTGCCGCTCTTGCCCAGGCTGGTGTCCCAGGCGGCCTTGTAGGTGCCGTCCGAGGCGGCGGTCTTGAGGATCTCGTTGACCTTCTCGCAGCCGTCCTTGTCGTCCTTCTTCAGGCCGATGCCGTAGGGCTCGCTGGAGAAGGTCTTGCCGACCACCTTGAACTTGCCGGCGTACTGCGACTGGGCGGCGTAGCCGGCGAGGATGATGTCATCCGTGGTGACGGCGTCGACCTGGCCGTTCTCCAGCAGCGGCAGACACTTGGAGTACGCGTCGAACTGCTGGAGCTTCGCCTTCGGGTAGTCCGACTGGATCCGCTTGGCGGGCGTGGAGCCCGAGGCCGAGCAGACCTTCTTGCCCTCCAGGCCCTCGGGGCCGGTGATCGTCGAGTCGGCCTTGACGAGCAGGTCCTGGCCGGCGATGAAGTACGGGCCAGCGAAGTTGACCTTCTGCTTGCGCTCGTCGTTGATGGTGTACGTGGCCACCACCAGGTCGACGGTGCCCTGCTGGATGAAGGGCTCCCGGTTGTTGGAGACCGTCGTCTTCCACTCGATGTTGTTCGCCTCGACTCCGAGGCCCTTGGCAATGATCTTGCCGATCTCGATGTCGAAGCCCTCGTACTGGCTGCCGGTCTGCAGACCCAGGCCGGGCTGGTCGGCCTTGACGCCGATCACGAGCTTCTTCTGCTTCTCCGCCTTGCCGACGATGCCCTTGGCGCCCGAGCTGCCGGTGCTGTCGCCTTCGTCCCCGCCGCAGGCGGTCATGGTGACGGCCAGGGCCGCGACCGCGGCGACTGCCGCAATGCGCTTGATACGCATACTCTTCTCCTTCTTCGACGGAGCCCACCGAGGTGCGGCGCGCTCCACTACGGACGCCTAGTGCGTGAGGATCTTGGAGAGGAAGTCCTTCGCCCGCTCGCTGCGCGGGTTCTCGAAGAACTCCGCCGGGGAGGCGTCCTCGACGAGCTTGCCGTCGGCCATGAAGATGACCCGGTTGGCCGCGTGCCGGGCGAAGCCCATCTCGTGGGTGACCACGACCATCGTCATGCCGTCGCGGGCAAGCGAGGTCATCACCTCGAGCACCTCGCCGACCATCTCCGGGTCGAGGGCGCTCGTCGGCTCGTCGAAGAGCATCGCCTTCGGCTGCATGGCCAGCGCTCGGGCGATGGCCACGCGCTGCTGCTGGCCGCCGGAGAGCTGAGCCGGGAACTTGTCCGCCTGGTTGCCGATGCCGACCCGGTCGAGCAGGGCCAGGCCGCGCTCGCGGGCGGCGGCCGGCTTCTCCTTGCGGACCTTGATCGGGCCGAGGGTGACGTTCTCCAGGATGGTCTTGTGCGCGAAGAGGTTGAAGGACTGGAAGACCATGCCCACCTCGCTGCGCAGCTTGGCGAGGGGCTTGCCCTCCGCCGGCAGCGGCTGACCGTCGAAGGTGATGCTGCCGGAGCTGATCGGTTCCAGTCGGTTGATGGCGCGGCACAGCGTCGACTTGCCGGAGCCGGACGGGCCGATCACCACGACCACCTCACCCCGACCCACCGACAATGAGACGTCGTCCAGCACGTGCAGCGGCCCGAACCACTTGTTGACCGCGTCCAGCACGATGAGCGGTTCGCCCGTCGTCACGTCGTCCACCGTCCCCTGTCGTCTCCCGGATCGGGGTCGGTTGACCCCCGGTGCGGCCACTGTAGGCGGCCTGATGTGGCGGTATGCAACTCGGCGGGTCACGGAGCGATAACACCGGTAACGATCGTCGACGAGCGTCCGATTCTGGTCACTGCGCGGGTGACAACGGTGGCGATCGTGGCGCGTTGCCGAGATCATGGGGGGATGACCGAACCGGTACGCCTGACCCGTTACGCCCGTGGTGGTGGCTGCGCCTGCAAGATCCCGCCGGGTGAGTTGGAGATCATGGTGTCCGGTCTCGGCCCGGCCACCGGAACCGCGGAGCTGCTGGTCGGGCTGGACCACGGTGACGACGCGGCGGTGGTCCGCCTGGACGAGCGGACCGGCCTGGTCACCACCGCCGACTTCTTCACCCCGGTGGTCGACGACGCGTACGACTGGGGTCGGATCGCCGCCGCCAACGCGCTCTCCGACGTGTACGCGATGGGCGGCACCCCGTTGGTCGCGCTCAACCTGCTCTGCTGGCCCCGCGACGTGCTGCCGATGGAGTTGGCCGGCGAGGTCCTGCGCGGCGGCCAGGACGTGGCGCGGGAGGCCGACTGTCACCTGGCCGGCGGCCACAGTGTGGACGACGACGGCCCGAAGTACGGGCTCGCGGTCACCGGCACGGTCCGTCCGGAGGAGTTGATCACTCTCGACGCCGGGGTGACCGGAGTCCCGTTGTCGTTGACGAAGCCGCTCGGGGTGGGTGTGCTCAACACCCGACACAAGGCCACCGGTGAGACCTTCCCGGAGGCGGTGGCCTCGATGAGCGCGCTCAACCGTGACGCCGCCCGCGCGGCGGTCGCCGCCGGCATCCGCTGTGGCACCGACGTGACCGGGTTCGGGCTGCTCGGGCACGCCTCGAAGCTGGCCCGGGCCAGCCAGCTCACGGTGGCCATCGACGCGGCCAGCGTGCCGTACCTGGCGGGTGCCCGGGAGGCGCTGCGCGACGGGTACGTCAGCGGCGGCAGCCGGCGCAACCTGGAGTGGGTCACGCCGTGGACCGATTTCGGCGCCGTGGGGGAGGACGAGCGGTTGTTGCTGGCCGACGCGCAGACCTCCGGCGGCCTGCTGGTTGCCGGAGAGGTTCCGGGCGCTCCCGTGGTGGGCGAGTTGTTGCCGCGCGGCGAGCACCTCGTCGTCCTGCGCTGACCGTTTCCGCTGACGCCGGATAGGCGGTGGTCACCGCTCGCCGGACACGCGAGTGCCGCTCGCCGGACACGCGGTCGCGGTGGTGCGGTCGGCGCACATAGCCGATAAACTGTCACCTTCCCGCTACTCCGAGCAATGTGGCTCAGGGAAATTTTGCCCGGAATGGTCACAGACCGGTAACTTGCCCCCGCCTGGGGTCAAATGCCCCCCACCATCGTGAGTAAGGCCCGATCCGGAGGCCGGTGGGACGAACGCAGCGAGGAGGCGGAATGACCGAGCTGTGGAACTGGAGAATCGACGGGGCTCGACCCGTGGAGGTCTACCCGGCGCTGGCCGAGGCGCTTGGTCGGGTGGTGATGCCGCTGGCGGTGGCCGACCCGGCCCGACTGCCGGCGTACGCGGTGGTGTGCGACGTCTGGGAGGCGCCGGGCGAGTTCGCGACGGTGGTGGATTGCTACGGGGTGCCCGAGCGGCTCTCCGAGCACGCCAGCATCGCCGCGCTCGCTCGACTGTTGGGCCGCAACTGCCTGTTGCGCGACGACACGCTCGACGCGGGCCGGCACCTGCTCGTCGCCCCGGACGGCACGGTCCGTCCGGTGCACTTCGACGTACGGGACACCGAGGACGGTGAGGTGCTCAGCAGGCACCGGCTCTGCACGGTGGGCGACCCGGGCTGTCGGGGCTGGTCGCAGTGCCACCGTTCGCGCTGGGCGCCGGACACGGTCGTCCCGGCGCTCGCCGCGGCCTGACCTTCGGCCAAGGGTTCGGGCGCGAATCGCCGCGGCCGGACCCGCCAGAGGGGCGGCCCCGGTGCCGCAACAGCAGGTCGGTCCCGCGCCGGCGGTCAGGTGGTGCGGCGGTCAGGTGGTGCGGCGATCAGGTGGTGCGGCGATCAGGTGGTGGCGGTGGCCTGCCGGTCCGGGGTGCCCGATCCGGCGCCCCGCACCACCAGTTGGTCGAGCAGGTCGCGCGTCGCCGCGGTCACGGCGGCCACCGCGGCGTCGAACGCGGCGGCGTTGTGTGCGGCGGGCGCTCGGAAGCCAGAGATCTTCCGGACGTACTGCAACGCCGCCGCCTCGACATCCGCGTCGGTCACCTGCGGGGTGAACGGCTCACGCAGCGTCTTGATGCTCCGGCACATGTGAGTTCCTCCTCGGTTGGTGCGCTACTTGACCAACGATGGCATCGTTGGGGCTGTTGCCTATTCTGGTGGCGCGTCAGGGCCCTCGGGCCGTCCATCACACCTCCCGTGGCGCGTCCGCGGGACCCGGAGACTCACTGTGGACCAGAAGCCCGCATCGCCCACCGGTCGCAGTTCCGACCACATCGCGTCGATCCTGAGGACTCGGCTCGATCAGGTTGCGGCCGAGCACCCCGAGACGGTCGACGTGCTCCTGCGCCGCGTCCTCCCTCCGGCCACCGGTCCGGCGGAGACGGTTGTGCCCATCGCCGCCTTCAACTCGGCCATCTGACCCATGATGGCTGGGCGATCCGCGACGGCTCCGCCCAGCGTTGCGATCAGCCAGTATGTCCTGAAGGTGCATAGCCGCTGTGATCTCAGCTGCGATCACTGTTATGTCTACGAGCACGTCGACCAGACCTGGCGGGGCCGGCCGCGGGAGATGGCCGCGGCGACGCTGGACGCCGCCGCGGCCCGGATAGCCGAGCATGCCAGGGTACGTGACCTGCCGCTGGTCCACGTCGTGTTGCACGGCGGCGAACCGTTGCTGCTCGGTCCGGCCCGAATGCGGCAGATCCTCAACGGGCTGCGAACGGTGATCGATCCGGTCGCCCCGCTCGATCTGCGGATGCAGACCAACGGCGTCCGGCTCGACCCCGCGTTCTGCGACCTCTTCGTCGAGTACGACGTCAAGGTGGGGGTCTCCCTGGACGGCGACCGCGTTGCCAACGACCGGCACCGCCGCTTCGCCAACGGCGCCAGCAGCCACGATCCGGTCCGACAGGCCCTGGCCCTGCTCCGGCGCCCCGAGTACCGCGCCAGCTACGCCGGGATCCTCTGCACGGTGGACGTGGCCAACGACCCCGAGGCGGTCTACGCGGCGCTGCTCGCCGAGGAGCCACCCCGGATCGACCTGCTGCTGCCCCACCACACCTGGGATCATCCACCGGTTCGACCGAGCGGCTCCCCGACCCCCTATGCCGACTGGCTGGGCCGGATCTACCGGCGGTGGGTGAACGACGGCCGGCCGGTGTCGATCCGCCTGTTCGACGCGTTGTGTCCCGGCGGGACGCCGGCGGGCACGGAAGCTGTCGGCCTCGGGGCGGCCGACCTGCTGGTGGTCGAGACCGACGGCACCTGGGAGCAGGCGGACTCGCTGAAGGTGGCGTACGACGGCGCCGCCCGAACCGGCCGAACGGTCTTCGACCACACGGTGGACGAGGCGGCGCGGCATCCCGGGGTGGCGAACCGGCAGACCGGGCTGGTCGGGCTCTCCTCGATCTGCCAGTCCTGCCCGGTGGTCGCGCGCTGCGGCGGCGGACTCTACGCCCACCGCTACCGGACCGGCGCCGGGTTCGACAACCCGTCGGTCTACTGCGGCGACCTCCGAAAGTTGATCTCAATCATTGACCGGCACCCGCCCGGTTCGGCCAGGACAGCCGACCGTGCGGCGGCGCCGCGACCGCCCGGGGAGGTCCCCACCCCCCGGCGGTCGCCGGACCGGCCGGACGCCGAACCGGTGCCGTTCGATGCGGAGCGGATCCTGGACGATCTGGCCGGCGGAGGTGGTGGCCCGGAATCGATCGCGTTCCTGGTCGACGCCGAGTTGGCCATCGTCCGCGCGCTCCTGGCGGCCAGCCGGGATACGACGGCGCCCGGCCCCGGATGGGACCTCCTCGTCGACCTGGACACGACCGCGCCGGCCCCGCTCCGTACCGTGCTCCGACATCCCTTTCTACGCCCTCGCCTGACCAGCCTGCTGTCGGGTCCCCGGCAACCCGGGTCGCGATCCCCCGAACCGGACCCGGTCGCCGCGCTCGCCGCAGCGGCCGCCGTTCGTGCCGGAATTGCCGCCGAGGTCCAGGTCCCCGTCGCTGGTGGTGAGGTCTTCCTACCCACGCTTGGCGCATTCCGGGTGCCGTCGACCGGGATCGACACCGTGGTGCTCACCGTCCGTCCCGGCGGCTTCCGGTTGCTCGCCGGATCCGATCCGTACGACGTCAGGTTTGACGATCCGGCCGGCTGGCCCTCGGGATGGCGGCCGACCCGACGGAGCAGGTTGCCCGGCCACGAGGTGATCATCGAGGATCTGGACCCGGCACGGGACTGCTACGGGCAGTCGGTACGGGAACGCCTGGCCAAGAGGCCGGCCGCCGATCTGGTGGAAACGGTCACCGGGGCGTGGCGGACCGCCGAGCGGGATGTCCCGCGCCACGCGGGGGCGATGAGGGTGGGAATGCGCGCTGTCGTTCCACTGGACACCTCGCCTACGGGCGCGCTGCGTAGTGCCACCGCCCGCGCCGCGTTCGGCGCCGTGGCGGTGGGGCCGGTCGCCGACCCGGAGACCCTCGCCGTGCTGCTCGTGCACGAGTGGCAGCACTCCAAACTCGGTGCGGTGCTGGACCTGTACGACCTGGTAGAACCGGGATCGCCGGTCCGGCTGTCGGTTCCGTGGCGGCCCGATCCGCGGCCAGTCGAAGGGGTGCTCCAGGGCGCGTACGCCCACCTGGCGATTGCCGAGGTCTGGCATGCCCGCGCGGTCGCCGACCGGATGGCCGCGACCCACGCCGACCGATTCCACAGCTGGACGGCTGAGGCGCTCGACGGGTTGGCGGCAAGCCGTTCGTTGACCGCAGCCGGGGACCGTTTCGTCGCGGGGCTGGGACGCGCGCTGGCAGGGCTGGTTCGTGGCTGACCCGCCAACGCCCCCGTTCGACGCCGGCAGCGTCGCCGCCGAGTTGCGCGCCTCAGGTCTCGCCGCCGGGCAGGACGTCCTGGTGCACTCGTCACTGCGTCGGGTGGGCCCGCTGGCCAAGGGGGCGGAGACCCTGGTCGAGGCGCTCAGCGCGGTGCTCGGTCCGCGTGGCACGCTCGTCGTGCCGACCCACAACCCGGGCAACTCGACGACGTCGCGTACCTGGCACGAGGCGACCCGGGGAATGACCGCCGACGAGCGGCTCCGGTACGAGGCGACCCTGCCGGGCTGGGACCGCGGGCGCACTCCCGCGCAGGGCGTCGGCGCACTGGCCGAGTACGTACGCCTTCTGCCCGGAGCCGTGCGCAGTGACCACCCGCAGACTTCGTTCGCCGCCGTCGGACGCCGGGCCGAGTCGCTGACGGCCGATCATGCCCTGGCCTCCCACCTTGGGCAGCGGTCGCCGATTGGTCGGATGTACGACAGCGGGGGCCACGTGCTGCTCCTCGGGGTCGGCTACGAGGCGTGCACCGCTCTGCACCTGGCCGAGTACCGACTGCCCAGCGTGACGACAAAGGTCTATCGCTGTTACCGTCAGGTCGACGGAGGGCGGCTGCGCTGCGACTTCGTCGCGCCAGAGTTGGACGACAGCGACTTCGACAATCTCGGCTCGTGCCTGGACGATCAGCCCTTCGTACGTCGTGCCACGGTTGGTCGGGCGATCAGCCGACTGCTACCGATACCCGCCACAGTGGACTTCGCCGTAGAGTGGTTCGTCAGCAACCGGATCAGCCCGAACCATTGACGGACGCCTTACGTTGAGAATCCGGTCGCTTTCCGGCCGGCGGAGGAACGACGGTGAGCGAAGCGGTGGCGGTCGTTAATTCGCGAACCCCGCTGTTCTTCGTGAGCTATTCACGTCCGACGGTCCGGCGGGCCGGAAACAACCCCCAGGAGTACGTCTTCCGGTTCTTCGACGACCTCTCCACGCACGTCAGCGAGCTGGTCGGGCTGCCGACCGGGGTAGATCCCGGGTTCATGGACAGCACGCTCACCGGCGGTGAGCGTTGGACCCCCGAACTGCTGAACGCCGCCGGCACCTGCCAGGTTTTCATCCCCTTGGTGTCCAGCTCATTCATCACCAGCACATGGTGTGCGATGGAGTGGCACGCCTTCGCGCGACGCCGTATCCAGCCGCTGAGTCCAGGGGCCTCCGCGCATGAGACGGCGATCGTGCCCGTCAACTGGTCGCCCACTGCCGAGGCGGCACTGCCCCCGAGCCTCCGTGCCATCCAACGCTTCTCGCCAACCGCGATACGGGACGACAACTCCGTCGCGCGCCAGTACGAGCAGGAGGGGGTCTACGGGTTGCTGACCATGCAGATGGAGCAGGCGTACCGCGCGGTGGTGTGGCGTCTGGCCCAGCGGGTGGTGGCGATCCACCGGGCCTACCGCGTCCATCCGCTGGTGCCGAAGGGCGTCGACGAGTTGCGCACGGTCTTCACCGAGGAGGCAGCCGTATGACGCCGCTCACCGCCGCGGGGGCGGCACCGACGCGTGAAACGTACTTCTTCCTCAGCTATGCGCATTCCGCACCCGTGCGGAGCGCCCGCACCGAAACCGACGTCTGGGTCCGTCGGTTCTTCGCCGACCTGTCGAACGAGGTGGGTCGGCTGGCGGCCCCACGGCCGGGCGTGGAGATCGGCTTCATCGACCAGCACATCCCCCCGGGCGCCGACGTGAAGGCGGCGCTGGTGGGTGCCCTCGGCGCGGCCCAGGTGTTCGTGCCGCTCTACTCGCCGGGCTACTTCAACAGGCCGTGGGCGCTGGGCGAGCAGAAATCCTTCCTTGCCAGACTGCTCACGGCCGCGGGCGCGGGGTCGGTGCCTCCCGTCGTGGCAGCCGAACACGTGGCACCGGTGCTCTGGATCCCGATCCCCAGCGGGGAAGCCCATCCCGAGCTCGATGCGGCACTGGACCTGGGACGGGATGTCCCCGAGTACGCCGAGAACGGCATGCGAGCGCTCTGCATGCTCAATGCCTACCTGGACCAGTATCGGGTCCTGCTCGGGCGGCTGGCCCGGCGGATCGTGGAGCCCACCCAGCGGATCTGGCTGCGCCCGTCCCGAGCGCCCGCCCTGGACGAGGTGTCGCGGCAGACTTCGGCAGACCCGGCGTTCGTGGTGGCGGTGCTGGCGCCCACCCGGGATCGGCCGCCGCAGGGACGGGAGCCGTCCTCGTACGCCGAGCGCAGTTCGCTCTGGCGCCCGTTTGGCGCACGACAGGAACTCCCGCTGGCCGAGTACGCCGCTAGCACCGCCGAGCGACTCGGTCTGCCGGTGCGCACCACCGACTTCGTCGACGCCGAGGACCTGCTCGAAATCCGCCCGGGTGTGGTCCTGATCGACCCGTGGATCACCGAGCTACCCGGCGGCGTGTCCACCCTGCGGGCCGCCGCGCGGGCGCTTCCGCAGTGGGCGGTCCCGCTCGTGGTGACCGACGCCGACGACCCGCGCGACGCGCAGCGCAGCGCCGATCTGGCCCGGCTGGCGCTCGGCGTGCTCCAGGACGCGGGAATGACGCGAGTCCGCTGGGTCGGCCGTATGGGCGAGTTCGCCGAATTGATGCCGACCCTGGTGACCGAGGCCCGGCGGCTCTACCTGAAGCACGGCGCGGTGTTTCCGGCATCGGGGCCGGGCACCCGGCCACCCAGCCTGCGCACCCCGGTCCCGTCATCGTTCAAAGCCCCGGAGGTGCCCGATGAGCAGTGAGCGCGACGGAAAGATAGTCACCTTCTACTCGTTCAAGGGTGGAACGGGCCGGACGATGGCGCTGGCCAACGTCGCGTGGATCCTGGCAGCCAACGGCAAGCGGGTGCTGGTCACCGACTGGGATCTCGAATCGCCCGGCCTACACCGCTTCTTCCACCCCTTCCTGGAGGAGGCGACGATCGGCGGGACCGGCGGGGTCATCGACCTGATCCGGGAGTACGAGTTGCAGACCATCCGCGGGCCGGCACGGCCGGAGGGCTGGGTCGAGCGGTGCGCCCGGGTCAGCTTGCACGCGTTCTCGCTGCGCTGGGAGTTCCCGGGCGGTGGCGGGCTGGACTTCCTCTCCGCCGGCCGGCAGGACAGCTACTACGCCACCTCGTTGAGCGGCCTGGACTGGGACACCTTCTATAACCGGCTGAATGGCGACCGGTTCTTCAAGGCGCTGCGCGCGGACATGAAACGCGAGTACGACTACACCCTGATCGACAGCAGGACCGGGCTCAGCGACGTCGCCGACATCTGCACGCTGCACCTGCCGGACATCCTGGTGGACTGCTTCACCCTCAGCGACCAGGGCATCGACGGCGGGGCTCGGGTCGCCCGCACCGCCGAGCACCACCGAGAGCGCGACATCCGGATCCTGCCGGCGCCGATGCGGGTCGACCAGGCGGAGAAGGAGAAGGCCGACGCCGGACGGGCGCTCGCGATGCGCCGATTCACCGGGCTCCCCACCGGTATGACGGAGGAGGAGCGCCGGCGCTACTGGGCGGCGGTGGAGGTGCCGTACCGACCCTTCTACGCGTACGAGGAGACGCTGGCGACCTTCGGCGACGATCCCGGCTCGCCCACCTCACTGCTGGCCGCGTTCGAGAGGCTCACCGCGGAGTTGACCGACGGCGAGGTGAGCGCGATGCCGCCGATGGACGAGTCGGTGCGCGAGCGGCAGAAGGCCCGCTTCCGGCGCCGCTCCGCGCTCCCCGACGACCTCCTGCTCCGCTACGCCCCGGAGGACGCGGTCTGGGCGGAATGGATCGAGCGGGCGCTCAGCTCCACCGGTGTCCGGGTCGTCGACGGGACCCAACCGGCCGATCCCGGCGCGAAGCCACCAGCCCGTACGCTGACCATCCTCTCCTCGGCCTACGTGGCGCTGCCCCCTGCGGCATTGCCCCCGCGCGACCCGGCCGCCGGCACCACTCCGCTCGCGGTCTACGTGAGTGATCTTCGGCCCCTCGCGGAGTTCCCGGTGGCCTCGTCCATCAGTCTGTTCAACGTCAGCGCCGAGGAGGCCGCGGAGCGGCTGTTTCGGCTGGTGGACCGACCGCCACCGCTGCGTGCCGACGATCCGGCCGACGCCGGCCTGCGCTTCCCGGCCGCCGAGCCTGCCGTCTTCGAGGCCCCAGACCGCAACGCGCGCTTCACCGGCCGCGAAGGTGAGCTGGCCTACCTGCGTCGACACCTGACCCCCGCCAAGCCGGTCGCCCTCCAGGGGATGGACGGTGTCGGCAAGACCGAACTCGCCCTGGAGTACGTACACCGGTTCAAGTCGGCGTACGACGTGGTCTGGTGGATCACCATCGGCGCGACGGAGTCGGCCGGCGCCGACGTGGCGAAGTCCCTGGCGGCCTTCGCCGCCCGGCTCGGTGTCGGTGGCCACCCGGACCGGGCTGACGACGTCCGGGCGGTGCGGGAGGCGCTCGGGCGGGGTGAGCGCTGGCGGTGGCTGCTGGTGATCGACAACGCCGAGGAGGTCGACCCGGTCGAGGGCTTTCTGCCGACCGGCGGTGGCCACGTGTTGCTCACCTCCCGCAGCCCGACGTGGGCGGAGTTGGCCACACTGGTTCAGGTCGACGTCTTTGCCCGCGCGAAGAGCGTCGCCCACCTGCGACGCCGGGTGCCCGCCCTCAGCGAAGAGGAGGCCGGGCGGATCGCCGACGCGTTGGGGGACCTGGCGGTCGCGGTGGCCGCCGCCGGCGCGTACCTGGCGGACACCGGGACCTCGGCCGACGCGTACCTGGAGCAGATCGAGTGGCACGGGCCCACCGCCCTCTCCGTGGAGGCCACCTGGAACCTGTCGCTGGCACGGTTGCGTAGGCAGTTCCCGGCGGCGTTCCGCTTGTTGCAGCTCTGCTCGGTGCTGGCCCCGGAGATCCACACGGACCTGCTGCTGCAGAGCGACGAGATGGCTGCGGCGCTGAAGCCGTTCGACCCCGAGGTTTCCCAGCGCGACGTGCGGGGGCGGCTGGTCCAGCAGATGAACCGGTCCGCGCTGGTCACGATCAACACATCGGAGAAGCGGGTGCTGGTGCACCGGCTGCTCCAGGCGGCGGTTCGGGAAACGATGACCGTGCAGGAGCTCGCCGACGCCCGACACCAGGTGCACCAGGTGCTGGCCGGAGCCCGCCCCAAGGGCGACACCGACGATCCACAGACCTGGGACACGTTCCGGATGCTCTGGCCGCACATCGAGCCCTCCGGCGTCGTGAGCAGCCAGGATGAGTCGGCCCGCGAGTTGATCATCGACCGGGTGCGGTATCTGTGGCGTCGGGGTGACCTCGACCAGGCGAACGCGTTCGCCGCGGAGGCCGACGAAGTCTGGTCGGCGGGGCTGGACCGCCTCCAAAGCACCGACGAGGTCGCCACGCTGCTCCGGCAGTTGCTGCACCTGCGCTTCAACCGTGCGAACGTGCTGCGGGCACTGGCCCGCTACGACGAGGCCCTCGCCCTCGACGAGCAGGTCCTCGAGGAGCAGCGGGAGCTCCTGGGCGAACGGCATCCGCACACCCTGATGACGGCCGGGAGCCTGGGCGCCGATCTGCGGGCGGTCGGCCGCTACGCCAAGGCGCTCGAGCACGATCAGAAAACCTACGACGCCTGGAGCGAGGAGTTCGGCGAACAGCACCCGCGGACGCTCAACGCGGGCAACAACCGCGCGCACTCCTATCGCCTCGTCGGCGACTTCCGGTCGGCGCGGACCGGGGACGATGCCGTTCTCGTGCGCCGCCGGCTCGTGCACGGCCCGGAACACCCGTACACGCTGCACTCGATCGCGCAACTGGCACGCGATCTGCGAGAGGCCGGCGAGTACGGCAAATCGGCGACGATGCTGAGCGACCTCCGTGATCAACTCACCGGCCTCAAGGAGATGGGCAGCGAGGCGGGGGACACCTTGAACGCCCAGGTCAGCCTCGCAGTGTCGCAGCGTTGTGCGGGTCAGGAGACGCAAGCAGCCGGACTGCTCGACTCGGCGTACCCGGTGCTCGAGGCGAAGTTCGGGCGCGACAACCCCGAAACCCTGATCTGCCGGGCGGCTCTGGTGGCCAATCTGCTGGCACTCGGCAAGAACGAACGCGCCGTGGCCGAGGCCGAGCAGGTGGCGATGATCTACGAGCGGTGGCTGGGTGCCCGCCACCCGCACACCCTGGGTGCGCTCAGCAATCTTGCCGTCGCACAGCGAGCCATGGAGCGGGCTGCCCAGGCCCGCGCCACCGCCGAACGGGCCGCCAGCGCGCTGCGCGAGGTGCTCGGGCCGGACCACCCGCACACCCTCGCGGCGCAGGAGAACTTCGGCATCTGTCTCGCCGAGGAGGGCGACCGGGACGCCGCGATCGAGTGCCTCCGCGCCACCGCGGACCGTTGGGATGACAAATCCGGAGTGAGCCATCCGGACGCCCTGCGTTGCCGGGCGAACCTGGATCTCGTCCTGCGGGTCAGCGACGGCGACCGGCCGTCGGCGGCGACCACCGACCCGGTCGTCAAGCTGGGCGGGGTGGTCGCGCCCGATCACCCGAGCGTGCGGGCGCTGCGGGAGGGGCGGCTGGTCGCCCGGATCATCGACCCGCACCCGTTCTGATCGGGCCGGACACCCGGTCCGGAAAGGACAGGCATGAGCGCTGATCGCGAAGGTCACGTCATCACCTTCTACTCGGTCAAGGGTGGAACGGGACGGACGACGGCACTGGCCAACATCGCGTGGATCCTCGCTGCCAACGGCAAGCGGGTGCTGGTCGCGGACTGGGATCTCGAGTCACCCGGGTTGCACCGCTTCTTCCACCCGTTCCTGGACACCGAGGCGATCCAGGGCACCAGCGGCGTGATCGACATGATCCGCGACTACGAGTGGGAGACCACCCGGCTCGACGACCGGCCGGACCGCTGGATGGAGCAGTACGCCCGGGTCGGCCGGCACACGTTCTCGCTGCGCTGGAACTTTCCCGACGGCGGTGGTCTCGACTTCCTCTCCGCCGGCCGGCAGAACAGCGACTACTCCGTCTCGGTGAGCGGGCTGGACTGGGACAACTTCTACAACCGGCTGGGCGGGGCGCAGTTCTTCGAGGCGCTGCGGGCGGACATGAAGCGGCAGTACGACTTCACCCTGATCGACAGCCGGGCAGGGCTGAGCGACGTCGCCGACATCTGCACCCTGCACCTGCCGGACACCCTGGTCGACTGTTTCACCCTCAGCGACCAGGGCATCGACGGGGCGGCCCGGGTCGCGCACTCGGTACGGGACCGGTACCGGCGGCGCGACATCCGGGTCCTGCCGGTGCCGATGCGGGTCGACCAGGCCGAGAAGGAGCGGGCCGAGGCGGGGCGGCTGCTGGCCATGCGCCGGTTCGCCGGGCTGCCGGCGGGCATGACCGAGGCGCAACGGCGGCGCTACTGGGCCGCCGTCGAGGTCCCGTACCGGCCGTTCTACGCGTACGAGGAGATCCTGGCGACCTTCGGCGACCCGCCCGGTTCGCCGACGTCGCTGCTGGCCGCGTTCGAGACGTTGACCGGGATCCTCACCGACGGTGCGGTAACCGCACTGCCGGTGATGGACGAGTCGGTGCGGGAGCGGGTCAAGGCCCGTTTCCGCCGACGCGCCGAGACGATCGACGACCAGATCGTGCTCCGGTACGCGCCGGAGGACGCCATCTGGGCCGAGTGGCTGGAGCAGGTGCTCAGCTCGGCCGGGCTGCGGGTGGTGGAGCCGACGGCCGCCGTCGGGCTGGCGGGAACCCCGGCCCCACGCACGCTGACCGTGGTCTCGTCGGCCTACGTGGCGACGCCGTTCGGCGGTCTGCCCGACCGGGACCCGAGCGCCGACACTACGGCCCTCGCCGGGTACGTCACCGACCTGCGCCCGCTGGCGGAGTTCCCGTCTCAGAACTCCACCAACCTGGTGAACGTGAGCGCTGCGAGGGCGGTGGAGCAGGTGTTGCGGCTGGTCGGCCGGCCGGTGCCGTCGTCGGCGGACGGGCCGATGGTCGGGGCCACCCGGTATCCCGGCACCGAGCCGTTGATCTTCCACGCCCCCAACCGGAACGCCCGGTTCACCGGCCGCGAGGGCGACCTGGCGCGGCTGCGCACGCAGTTGCGGGGCGAGGGCGTCGCGGTGGTGCTGCCGGTCGCCCTGCAGGGCATGGGCGGCGTCGGTAAGACGCAGGTGGCGTTGGAATACGTGCACCGGTTCAAGTCCGCGTACGACGTGGTCTGGTGGATCGTGGCGGACCCGCCGCAGTTCGTCGACACCGCCCTCGCCGACCTCGCCGCTCGCCTCGGCATCCTTGTCGGGCCGACCCTGCCCGACACGGTCCGGTCGGTGCTCCAGGTGCTCGGCCGTGGTGAACCGTACGAGCGGTGGCTCGTCGTACTCGACAACGCCGAAGAACTCGACCAGATCGAGCCCTTCCTGCCGCAGGGCCCCGGGCACGTCCTGCTGACCTCCCGCAACCGCGCCTGGGGTGACCGGGCGAACCCGATCCAGGTAGACGTCTTCGACCGCACCGAGGCCGTCGCGCACCTCGCCCAGCGGGTGCCCACGATCAGCGCCGAGGAGGCCGACCGGGTGGCCGAGGCGCTCGGCGACCTGCCGATCGCGGTGGCCGCGGCGGGCGCCTGGCTCGCCGACACCGGCACGTCGGTCGCCGACTACCTGCGGCAGATCGAGCGGCACGGCCCGAGCGCCCTCTCGGTGGGGGCGACTTGGGACTTGTCGCTCAACCGGCTGCTCGAACAGGCGCCCGCCGCGTACCGGCTGTTGCAGCTCTGCTCGGTGCTGGCCCCGGAGATCGCCCTCGAACTCATCTACAGCGACGAGATGGCGGCGGCCCTCGTGCCATTCGACCCTTCGGCGTCGGAGCGGCTCGTACGGGGTGCCCTGGTCCAGCAGATCAACCGCCTGGCACTGCTCAAACTCGACGTCCGGGGCGGTCGGGTGCAGGTGCACCGGCTGTTGCAGGCGGTGGTCCGCGACCGGATGACCGACGACGAGATCGACGGCGCCCGACATCAGGTGCACCTGGTGCTGGCCGCGTCCCGGCCACGCGGCGACGTGGACGACCCGACCACCTGGGCCCGGCTGCGGATGCTCTGGCCGCACCTGGAGGTCTCCGAGGCGCTGACCTGCCCCGACGAGCCGGTGTGTCAGCTCCTGATCGACCGGGTCCGTTATCTGTGGCAGCGCGGCGGTCTGGACCAGGCCGACGTCCTCAGCCAGGAGGTGGACGACACCTGGAGCGCCCGGCTCGGCGACACGCACGACGAGGTGGAGACGTCGGTGCTGGGTCGACAGTTGCTGCACCTGCGGTTCAACCGGGCGAACATCCTGCGAAGCCTGGGCCGATTCGACGAGGCCCGGGACCTGGACGAGGCGGTGCTGGCCGAGCAACACCGGCTGCTGGGCCCGCTGCACCCGCACAGTCTGATGACCGCCGGCAGCCTCGGCGGTGACCTGCGGGCCCTCGGCCGCTACGCCGAGGCGCTCGAACGGGACCGGTCCACCTACGCCTCGTGGCTCCAGATGTTCGGTGAGGACCACCCGGGGACGTTGAGCGCGGCCAACAACCTCGCCGTCTCGTACCGGCTGGTCGGCGACTACCGGTCGGCCCGGCGGTGGGACGACGAGGTGCACGAGCGGCGGCGGCTGGTGCTCGGTCCCACCCATCCCTACACGCTCGTCTCCGCCGTGCGGCTCGGCAGCGACCTGCGGGAGGCCGGCGAGTACGAGAGCTCGGCCACCCTGCTGCGCACGGTGTACGAGACGTACTGCGAGGTGCTCGGGCCGGACGACGGCCAGAGCCTCGCCGCCCAGGTCAACCTGGCGGTGTCCCTGCGCAGCTCCGGTCGGGGCAGCGAGGCCGCGCCGATGTTCGACACGGCCTACCGCGAACTCGGCGAACGCTTCGGTCCGGACAACCCGGACACGGTGGCGTGCCGGGCGAGCCGGGCGGCGAACCTGCTGGCCGTCGGCGATGCGCCTCGGGCGCTGACCGAGATGCTCGCGGTCACCCAGGCGTATGAGCAGGGTCTCCGGCTCGGCCCGGAGCACCCGTACACCCTGGCCACGCTGAGTAACATCGCTGCCGCCGAGCGCGCGCTCGGCCGAAGTTCGAAAGCCCGCGCGTCGGCTGCCCGGGCGGCCGGTGAGCTGCGCAAGATACTCGGCCCCGGCCACCCGCACACCCTCGCCGCGAAGGTGAACCACGCGGTGTGTCTCGCCGAGGAGGGGGCGTGGGACTCGGCGCGGGAGCGACTGCGGGAGACCGCCGATCGCCTGGCCGCGGTGATCGGGGCGGATCACCCCGACACGCTGCGTTGCCTCGGTGATCTCGCCCTGGTGTCGAAGCGGGCCGGTGGCGAGGCCCCTGCCGAGGATGTCGGGGCGGTGGCGCACCGGCTGGCCGAGGTCATCGGCCAGGAGCACCCCACGGTGCGGACCCTGCGTGAACGGCGGTTCGTCGTTCGGGTCATCGACCCGCACCTGTTGTGATCGGGGGCACCGTTCCGGCTCGCCGCTGTGGCCGAGCCGGGGCCCGGGCGGCAGCGTGCTGCCCGCCCTGAACCCGCACCAAGGACCACCGGGTCAATGCCGGTGGGTGGGGGCTGCCAAATGGGCCGCTACCCTGGTAGCCCGAGGGGAAGGGGCACCAAGAGGGTGGCTAGGACCTACAACGTCGTGACGTACGGCTGCCAGATGAACGTCCACGATTCCGAGCGCATCTCCGGCCTGCTCGAACAGGCTGGCTACGTACGTGCGGTGCCCGCCGACGACACCCCGGACATCGTCGTGTTCAACACCTGCGCCGTCCGGGAGAACGCGGACAACCGGCTCTACGGCAACCTCGGTCGGCTGCGCCCGGTGAAGGACAAGCACCCGGGGATGCAGATCGCGGTCGGTGGCTGCCTGGCCCAGAAGGACCGGGGCGAGATCGTCCGCAAGGCGCCCTGGGTGGACGTGGTCTTCGGTACCCACAACATCGGTGCGTTGCCGGTGCTGCTGGAGCGGGCCCGGCACAACGCCGCCGCCGAGGTGGAGATCCTGGAGTCCCTCGACGTCTTCCCCTCCACGCTGCCCACCCGCCGCGAGTCAACCTACGCCGGCTGGGTGTCGATCTCGGTGGGCTGCAACAACACCTGCACGTTCTGCATCGTGCCCGCGCTTCGCGGCAAGGAGAAGGACCGCCGTCCCGGCGACATCCTCTCCGAGGTGCGCGCCCTGGTCGACGAGGGCGTGCTGGAGGTGACCCTGCTCGGGCAGAACGTCAACTCCTACGGTGTGGAGTTCGGCGACCGGTACGCCTTCGGCAAGCTTTTGCGGGCCTGTGGCGACATCGACGGGTTGGAGCGGGTCCGGTTCACCAGCCCGCACCCGAAGGACTTCACCGACGACGTGATCGCCGCGATGGCCGAGACGCCGAACGTCTGCCACTCGCTGCACATGCCGTTGCAGTCCGGCTCCGACGACGTGCTGAAGGCGATGCGCCGGTCCTACCGCTCCGAGCGCTACCTGGGGATCATCGAGAAGGTCCGGGCGGCGATGCCGGACGCGGCGATCACCACCGACATCATCGTCGGCTTCCCCGGCGAGACCGAGGCCGACTTCCAGCGCACCCTGGACGTGGTCCGCGAGGCCCGGTTCTCCTCGGCCTTCACCTTCCAGTACTCGAAGCGCCCCGGCACCCCCGCCGCGACGATGGACGATCAGCTACCCAAGCAGGTCGTGCAGGAGCGCTACGAGCGGCTCGTCGCCTGCGTCGAGGAGATCACCTGGGCGGAGAACAGGCGGCTCGTCGGGGAGACCGTCGAGGTGCTGGTCGCCGTCGGCGAGGGCCGCAAGGACGAGCGGACCGGCCGGATGTCCGGTCGGGCCCGCGACGGCCGGCTGGTGCACTTCGCGACCGAGACCGCGGGTGGGGAGTCCCTCGCTGGGCAGATCCGGCCGGGCGACATCGTGCACACCGCCATCACGTACGCCGCTCCGCACCACCTCAACGCCGACGGACCGCCGGTGGCGCACCGACGGACCCGGGCCGGCGACGCGGCCGAGGCGGGCCGCTCCCCGCGTACCCCCGGGGTGTTGCTCGGTCTGCCGACGATCGGCGCACCGCCGGTCGCGGCTGCACCCACCGCCGGGTGCGCCACGCACTGAGCGCACGGAAGGGCCCCTCGTCGAGGGGCCCTTCCTCGGTCAGACGGTGATCCGGCCGGCGCCGGCGCCCGCCGTCACGACGGACTTGACGCTGCTCGCGGTGTCCAGTTGGTACGAGTACGGGATGCTGGCCACGCTGCCGCCGGTCTGTCCGGCGGGCGAGTTGACGAAGTGGTTGTTCCGGGCGACCAGCCGGCCCGGCCCGGAGTCGGCCTCGCCCAGGTGGTACGTGTCGTTGACGTTCTCGAAGTAGTTGCCCTCGACGAGCACGCCGGCGTTCTCCGTGGAGGCCACGCCGTAGCCGCCGTTGGCCCGGTAGTAGTTGTTGAACACGTGCACCGGGTTGCCGAAGCGCACCCGGGGGTTGCGCTGCCTGCTCCCGTCGAACCAGTTGTGGTGGTAGCTCACCCGCAGGTGGCCGGTGTCCTGGGCGCCGTTGTCGTCGCTGTGACCGAGCAGCATGGCCTTGTCGTGGTTGAAGACCCGGTTCCACGACACGGTGACGAAGTCCGATCCGCGCTTGATGTCGACCGCGCCGTCGTACCCGTTGCTGAAGGTGTTGTGGTCGACCCACACGTTGGTGGCCGACTCCTGCACGTTGATCGCGTCGTCGTTCCAGTCCCGGAAGGTCAGGTTGCGGATGATGACGTTGCGGTCACCGCTGACGTTGAGCCCGCAGCCGGCGATGGTGGCGCCGGAGTTGCCGAGGATGGTCTTGTTGGACCGGACCCGCAGCATTCCCGAGCAGGAAATTGTGCCGGACACCCGGATCACCGCGGCACCCGTCGCGTTCAGCGCGCTGGTCAGCGCCGACGCGTTGGTGACGGTGGTGGCCGGTGCGCCGCCGCCACCGGTGGTGCCGCCGTTCTGGGTGGCCCAACCGACGAGCCCGGTCGGTGGCGGGACGCTGGGCGGCGGATCGCTCGGGATCGGCGGGGTCGTCGGTGTGCCCGGGTTGGTCGGCGTGGTCGGGGTGGTCGGGGTGGTGGTGCCGCCGGTGCAGGCGACGTTGTTCAGGGTGAAGCTGGTCGGATCCGGGTTGCTGGCGTTGTTCCAACTCGCATTGAAGCCGAACGAGGCGCTGCCGTTGGTCGCCAGGTTGCCGTTGTAGTCCACGTTGGTGGTGGACACCTGGCCGCCGGTCTGCGAGACGGTGGCACCCCACGCCTGGCTGACCTGCTGCCCGGCCCCGTACGACCAGCGCAGCGTCCAACCGGAGACCGGGTCGCCGAGGTTGGTGACCGTGACGTTGCCGGTGAACCCGCCCGGCCACTGGCTGGCGACCGAGTAGGCGACCCGGCAGCCGGCGGCCGCCTGCGCGGACACGGAGGTCAGCAGCCCGGCGGTGACGAGGCTGGCGGTGGCGGCGGCGGTGGCGGCGAGCAGCGTCATTCGACGCTGTGGTGTGCGCATGCTGCTTCCTTTCGAGGAGGCGGACGGGACCGTCGCGACACCCATGCCCGTGGGCGGCGAATCGTGCCCGGACCAGTGGCCCGCCAGTGCGATGACGTGAAGGAAAGCGGCTCCCGCGCTCGCGACCACCTCTACGAAGGCAAACGCTTTCTCGATAAAAACATAGAAGCATGTGAATGTAAATGGCTGGGACGGCCGATGCGCACCGCATCGGCCGTCCCAGCGGTTCAGCAGCCGGCGCCGTTGAGCTTCACGGCACCCGGGGCGCTGGCGGTGCCGTTGGCGGTGAAGCCCACGGTGACCGACCCTCCCGCCGCCAGGGACGGCGCGTGACTGGGCGCAGCGGCAGTGACCGTCGTGCCGGACTGGGAGACGGTGGCGTTCCAGCCGCTACCCAGCGTCACCCCGGACGGCCAGGTCCAGGTGACCGACCACGGGTTGACCGCGGCGGTGCCGGTGTTCTTCACGGTCAACTCACCCTGGAAGCCGCCCTGCCAGGCGTTGACCTGCCGATAGGTGGCCGTGCAGGCACCCGGCGGCGGGGTCGTCGGCCCGCCCGTCGGCCCGCCGGTAGGTCCGCCCGTCGGCCCGCCGGTGGGTCCGCCACCCGACGGTGCGATCAGGTACGGCTGGAGGATCGCCTGCTTGGTGGTGTTGACGTTCGTCCAGTCGTCAAGCGCGATGCCGCCCGTGTCACCGGAGTTGGGGTTCCACGACCAGTAGGTGAAGGACATCCCGGTCACCCCGGTCCCGGTGTACGCCATCAACTTCTCCAGCCACACCTTGTCCTTCGGGTCGACCAGAGTGCTACCGAACTCACCCATCATGATCGGAGCAATGTTCTGCTTGTAGAGGTAACCCCAGTACTTGTCCCAGATCGCCGGCATGTTCGCCGGGTAGTCCGGGGCGTCGAACCAGGTCTGCCGGTACACCGAGGTGGCGTACTCGTGCGGCGAGTAGACCAGCCGGTTGGCCACGCTCAGCCGTACCGGGAACTGACCCGCCTTCGACAGGTTGCCGCCCCACCAACCGCAGTCCTCGTCGTTGCTGGTGTCGCCGTCCCAGACGTTGGAGAGGCCACCGCTCGGGCAGCTCACCCCCTCCACGAAGATCAGCCAGTTGGGCTGGACACCGAGGATCGCGTTGCCGGCCCGCTCGGCGGCGAGCCGCCAGTCCCGGGTGGTGTCGCCACAGCCCCAGCACGCGCCGGTGGCCGCCGGGTTGGTGCCCTCGGCGTGCGGCTCGTTGTGCAGGTCCGCGCCGATCACCGTCGGGTTGCCCGCGTACCGCTGGGCGAGCATCTTCCAGTCGTTGATCCAGGTCGCCTCGGAGACCGTCGACGTGTACCACAACGGCGACTGCCCGGCCGACGTCGGCCGGTGCCGGTCCAGGATGATTCGCATTCCCTTGCTGCCGGCGTAATCGATCACCTTGTCCAGGATCTGCAACGGCGACAGCCCGATCAGGTCCGGGTTGACGAAGTCGTTGATCCCACTGGCGGTCGCGCCCGGCTTCAGCGCGTCGTTCGAGTACGGCACCCGCAACGTGTTGTAACCCAGCCGGGCCATCGTGTCGAGCTGCCCCCGCCACGGGTTGTTCGACCACAGCCCGTGAAAGGTCTTGTTGTCGGTCTCCATGCCGAACCAGTTGATGCCGGTCAACCGGACCGTGGCACCGGTGCTGTCCACGATCTGATTGCCGTTGGTGTGCAGGTAACCGGAGCCGGTGCCAGCGGCGACGGCCGGGCTGGTGCTGACGGCGGTGGCGAAGAACACGCCAGCCGCGACGGTGGCGAGCGCGGTCAGCGCGCCGCCGAGAGCCTTGGGACGGAACATTCGAGCTCCACTTCGGAGGTCCGACGCCGTCCGATGACGACGTCGGCGGGCGGCCGTCCGCACGTCACGGACCCATTTCGGGTACGCGGACAGTGCGCGACGGCCCATGTCACGCGGACGTGGTCACTCGCGGCAGCTCACCGACGACCCTCGACGGCGGATGTTCCGCCCTCGTCGCCCTCGTGCCGGTGGCCCTACCTGGCTCCGTCGCTCATTCTGATCAGCCAGCCTCGATGCGTCAACCTGCGCCCCCGCGCCGCCCCGCGCCGCCCCGCGCCGCCCCGCGCCGCCCGTTCTGCGCCGCGCCCCCGTCCGCGCCCCGCCGCGCCGCCCCGCCGCGCCGCCCCGCCCCGCGCCGCGCCGCCCCGCGCCGCGCCGCCCCGCGCCGCGCCGCCCCGCGCCGCGCCGCCCCGCGCCGCGCCGCCCCGCGCCCCGCCGCCCGTCCTGCGCCGCGCGCCCCTGCAAGATCGCGCTAGAACATGGATGTAGTGGTCTCCGGGCGCTCGGATGCCACTACATCCTGGATCGAGCGTGACCTTGACGTCTGGTGGCCCTCTAGGCCCCGATCTTGTTCCGCAAGCACCAGGTTCGTGTCAAGATCCGCCCAAGATCGCGGATGTTGGTGCCTCTCGCGCCTCGGAGGCAGCAACATCCGGGAAGTTGCGTAGATCCTGGCGCGGGGCGCGGGGCGCGGGGCGCGGGGCGCGGGGCGCGGGGCGCGGGGCGCGGGGCGCGGGGCGCGGGGACCCCGGGGCGCGTGAGGCGAGGGCGTGGAGGCGGACACGCGGAAGCCCCCGGTCCCGTCGAGGGGCCGGGGGCTCCCGGAAAACGTCAGCTCAGCCGGCCTGCTCGGCGAGCTGGAGGAACTGCCGCTTGGCGGCGAGCGCCTGCTCGGCGTCCTTGATCCGGCGCGCGTCGCCGGCGCTCTGGGCCCGGGCCAGCCGCTCCTCGGCCTCGGCCACCTGCGCCCGCATCTGCGCGAGCAGGGGGTTGTCCTCCTTGGTGGTGCGGCGCCACGCCGAGTCCATCACGTCGCGGACCTTGTCGTCGATGACGCGCAGTCGGCGTTCCAGCCCGGTGGCCGCCTCGCGGGGCACCCGGCCGGCCTCGTGCCACTGTGCCTGGATCTCCCGCAGCTTGGCCTGGGCGCCCTTCGGGTCGGCGTCGATGTCCAACGCCTCGGCCTCGGCGAGCAGGGCCTGCTTGCGCTCCAGGTTGCCGCGCTGCTCGTTGTCCCGGGCGGAGAAGACCTCACTGCGCCGGCTGAAGAAGGCGTCCTGCGCGCCCCGGAACCGTTCCCAGAGCTTCTGCTCGGCCTCCTTGGAAGCGCGCGGCGCGGCCTTCCACTGGGTCATCAGCTCCTTGAGCTGGTTGGCGGTCGCGGCCCAGTCGGTGGATTCCGAGAGCTTCTCCGCCTCGGCGACCAGTTCCTCCTTGACCGTCTGCGCCTGCTTGCGCTGGGAGTCCAGGGACGCGAAGTGGGCGCCCCGGCGACGGGTGAAACCGTCCCGGGCGGCGGCGAAACGCTTCCACAGCTCACCGTCGGCCTTCTTGTCGACCCCACGAATGGTTTTCCACTCGTCGAGGATCTCCTTGAGCCGGTCCCCGGCGGTCTTCCAACCGGTGGACTCGGCGGCCAGCTTCTCGGCCTCCTCCACAAGGGCGGTCTTGCGTGCCAGGGCCTCGCCGCGAGCGGCCTCCCGGGCGGCGCGCGCCTCGCCGGCCTTCTCCTCGGCGAGAGTGGCCAGCTTGTCGAGGCGAGCGGCCAGTGCGTCGATGTCGCCGACCACGTTGGCCTCGGGCAGCGTGGCACGGATCCGCCGGATCGTGCTCACCGAGTGCCCGGCGTCGGCCGCACCCGACTTGAGACGCGCTTCGGTCAGGTCCACCTCGGTCACCAGATCGGCGAAGCGGCGCGCGAAGTGTGCCAGGCCCTCCTCCGGTGCTCCCGCCTGCCAGGATCCGACAACCCGCTCGCCCTCGGTCGTCTTGACGTACACGGTGCCGTCCGCGTCCACCCGTCCGAAGGCAGTCCAGTCGCTCATGTGCCCATCCTCGTTCTCCCGGCGTCGAGGGATCGATCCCCCGTCGCCGCCACGGCGCAGCCAAGTTGCTTCCGGCATTGTCACAGGTCCAACCCGGTCCGCGTCGAGCGCCTATCGCCGACCGTGACCATACGGTGTCCTAGGGGCCGAATGACCGGATCGGCGCGGAGACGCACCGACGATTCCCGCTACGGTGAAAGGGTGCCACTGGTCGCCGCTGCAGTCTGCCCACATCCGCCCCTGCTCGTGCCCGAGGTGGCCGGCGCCGCGGCTCCGGAGTTGGACGGTCTGCGGGCGTCCTGCGACGTGGCCGTACGCCGGTTGCTGGCCGTCGACCCGGACACCGTGGTGCTGCTCGGCACCGGCCCGGTCACCGGCCTGATCGACTCCCCGGCCACCGGTTCCCTCCAGCCGTGGGGTGTCGACCTGGACGTGCCGCTGGTCCCCGGTCAGCCGGACCGAGGCGCGGTGCTGCCGTTGAGCCTGACCATCGGCGCGTGGTTGCTGTCGCGGCACGACGCGCGGGAGCACGACGCGCGGGAGCACGACGCGCGGGAGCACGACCCGCGGGAGTCGGTGTCCGCCGTGCAGGTGGCCGCCGACGCCGGCCCGGCCGAGCTGGCCGCGCTCGCGGACGAGGTCGGCGCCGCGGGGGACCGGGTGGCGTTGCTGGTGCTCGGAGACGGGTCGGCCTGCCGGGGCGAGAAGGCTCCCGGGTACGACGACCCGCGCGCCAGCGCGTACGACAAGGGGGTTGCCACGGCTCTGGCCGAGGCGGACCTGGACGCCCTGCTCGGCCTCGACCCAGTGGTGTCGGCGGAGCTGAAGGCCGCCGGCCGGGCGCCCTGGCAGGTGCTGGCCGGCGCGGCCCGGGCGGCCGGCGGAGGGTGGCGTGGTGAGCTGCTGCACGATTCCGCCCCCTACGGGGTGGCCTACTTCGTGGCGTCGTGGGAGCGGATGTGAGTGGCGACGCGGATGTGACTGGCGACGCGGATGTGAGTGGCGACGCGGGGGGCACTGTCGTCGCGGTGGTCGGCCCGACCGCGGCGGGCAAGTCGGCGCTGAGTATCGCGTTGGCGCACGCGCTGGACGGTGAGGTGGTCAACGCCGACTCGATGCAGCTCTACCGGGGCATGGACATCGGCACCGCCAAGCTGACCGCCGCCGAGCGGGACGGCGTGCCGCACCACCTGTTGGACATCTGGGAGGTCACCGAGCCGGCGAGCGTCGCGGAGTACCAGCGGCTGGCCCGCGCGGCGGTGGACGACATCCTGTCGCGGGGGCGGGTGCCGCTGCTGGTCGGTGGGTCCGGGCTGTACGTGCGGGCGGTGCTGGAGCGTTTCGAGTTCCCCGGGACCGACGCGGCGCTGCGGGAGCGGCTGGAACGGGAGTTGGCCGAGGTCGGCCCGGCCCCCCTGTACGCGCGACTGCGCGCCGCCGACCCGGTCGCCGCCGGGGGCATCCTGCCCGGCAACGGCCGGCGCATCGTGCGGGCCCTGGAGGTGATCGAGCTCACCGGCGCGCCGTTCACCGCGTCGCTGCCGCAACCCACGCCGTACTACCCGTCCGTGCAGCTCGGCGTCGACCTGGACACGGGGGTGCTGGACGAGCGGATCAGCCTGCGGGTCGACCGGATGTGGGCCGACGGTCTGGTACCGGAGACCCGGGAGCTGGTCGCACGCGGGCTGCCCGAGGGGCGGACGGCGAGTCGAGCGCTGGGCTACCAGCAGGTGCTGCGCCTGTTCGCCGGTGAGCTGACCGAGGCGCAGGCGCACGAGGATACGGTCCGCGCCACCCGGCGTTTCGTCCGCCGGCAGCGGTCCTGGTTCCGCCGCGACCAGCGGATCCACTGGCTGGACTCGGCCGCGCCGGACCTGATCGGGGCCGCGCTGCGTCTGATGCCGGCCGAGACGCGATAATAGGGCGTGGAGTTCACCAAGGGCCACGGCACCGGCAACGACTTCGTCCTCCTTCCCGACCCGGACGGTCAGCTCGACCTGACCCCGGAGCTGGTCGCGGCGCTCTGCGACCGGCGGCGGGGCATCGGCGCGGACGGCGTGCTGCGGGTGGTCCGGGCGGCCAAGCATCCGGACGGCGCCGGGCTGGCCGGCGAGGCCGAGTGGTTCATGGACTACTGGAACGCCGACGGCTCGTTCGCCGAGATGTGCGGCAACGGTGCCCGGGTCTTCGTGCGCTACCTGCTCGACACCGGGTTGGCGACGCCCGCCGGAGCGGCCCTGCCGGTGGCCACCCGGGCCGGCGTCGTGCGCGCGCTGGTCGAGGGCGACGCCGTGTCCGTCGAGATGCGCCGACCCCGGGTGTACGACGGTTCGACCGCCACCTTGGGCGGGCTGACCCTGGCCGGCACCGCCGTGGACATCGGCAACCCACACCTGGTCTGCGTGCTGCCGGCCGGCGTGGAGCTGTCCGCGCTGGACCTGACCACCGCGCCCGGGTTCGACCCGGAGTTCTTCCCGAGCGGGGTGAACGTGGAGTTCATCGTGGCGGGTGACCCGGTCGACGACACTGACGCACACATTCTGATGCGGGTGTACGAGCGTGGCAGCGCCGAGACCCTGTCCTGCGGCACCGGTGCCTGCGCGGTGGGCGCGGTGGCCCTGCGTGACCTCGGCCGGGACACCGGAGTGATCGCCGTGGACGTGCCCGGCGGTCGGGTGACGGTCACCGTCACGGAGACCTCCTGCTGGCTGTCCGGCCCCGCCGTCCTGGTGGCGAGCGGCGAGATCAGCCTGCCCGCACTGGCGGTGTGAACAGCCGGTCGAGGTGGTAGGTCAGGATCGCCAGCGCGCTCGCGCCGTCGCCTTGACCGCCGAGCACGCTGGAGCCCAGCCCGTTGGGCGCCCGGTCGGAGGTCGTCCCCGGCGCGGGTCACGACCTGCCGCTGAGCCACCCGGACGTGGTCGCCGACCGAGCCGCCGACTTCGCGACCTCCACACCGCCGCACGCTTCCGCGCAATGACCAAGAGGTTCGCGTCAGGAACGGCGCGGTTCCTGACGCGAACCTCTTGATCACCAAGGTCGGGTGTTACGGGGTGGCGCTGGCGTTCGCCGCGATCTCGGGGAGGTCGGCGGGACCCGGGTCGGCTGCCGGCAGCGGGCTGGGGTTGTGCGCGGCGGCGCGAACGGCGGCGGCGACCGCCGGGGCGACCCGGGAGTCGAAGACGCTCGGCACGATCACCGTCGGGTTGATCTTGTCTTCGCCCACCACGTCGGCGATGGCCCGGGCGGCCGCGATCGCCATCTCCTCGGTGAACTCCTCGGCGTGCGCGTCGAGCATCCCGCGGAACACTCCGGGGAAGGCGAGCACGTTGTTGATCTGGTTCGGCTGGTCCGAGCGGCCGGTGGCGACCACGGCGGCGTGCTTGCGTGCCTCCCGCGGGTCGACCTCCGGGTCCGGGTTGGCGAGCGCGAAGACGATCGAGTCCTTGGCCATCTGGGCGATGTCGTCCCCGGTGAGCAGGTTCGGCGCGCTCACGCCGATGAACACGTCGGCACCCCGGATCGCACCCGGCAGGTCGCCCGAGTAGTTCTCCTTGTTGGTGTTGTCCGCCAGCCACTGCCACGCCGAGTTGAGCCCGGTCAGCCCGCGGTGCAGGGCGCCCTGGCGGTCGTACGCGATGATGTCGCCGACGCCCTGGCGCAGCAGCAGCTTCATGATCGCGGTGCCGGCCGCGCCGGCCCCGGAGACGACCACCCGGACGTCCTCCAGCTGCTTGCCGACCACCCGCAGCGCGTTGGTCAGCGCGGCCAGCACGCAGATCGCGGTGCCGTGCTGGTCGTCGTGGAACACCGGGATGTCCAGCGCCTCGCGCAGCCGGGCCTCGATCTCGAAGCAGCGCGGCGCGGCGATGTCCTCCAGGTTGATCCCGCCGTACGCCGGCGCGATCGCCTTCACGATCTGCACGATCTCGTCGGTGTCCTGGGTGTCCAGCACCACCGGCCAGGCGTCCACCCCGCCGAAGCGCTTGAACAGTGCCGCCTTGCCCTCCATCACCGGCAGCGAGGCGGCCGGACCCAGGTTGCCCAGGCCGAGCACCGCCGAGCCGTCGCTGACCACCGCGACGGTGTTGCGCTTGATGGTCAGTCGGCGGGCGTCCGACGGGTTCTCGGCGATCGCCATGCAGACCCGGGCGACCCCCGGGGTGTACGCCCGGGACAGCTCGTCGCGGTTGCGCAGCGCGACCTTCGACGTCACCTCGATCTTGCCGCCGAGGTGCAGGAGGAACGTCCGGTCCGACACCTTGCGCACGTCCACGCCGTCCAGCGCGGTCAGCGCGTCGACCACCTGGTCGGCGTGGCCGGCGTCGGCGGTGTCGCAGGTCAGGTCGACGATCACGTTCGTCGGGTCGGAGTCCACCACGTCCAACGCCGTGACGATCGCGCCGGCCTCGCCGACGGAGGTGGTGAGCCGGCCGATCGAGGACGCGTCCGCGGTTACGGCGATCCGGATGGTGATCGAAAATCCGGCGCTCGGCAGTCGGGTGATGGCCACGGGATCCCTCCGTCACGGCTGTGCGGCCGGTCGGCCGCCGCCCGCATTTCTACCGGGTTGTTGCAGCCGACCAGCATTCGCCCCCACTTTTCGCGACCTGGAGCATGGGCATATAGCAGGTGCGTTCGGCGTTGTGTCATGTCAGGATTACGTTCCACTTATCAAAACGGACAGGAGACCCGCTTGCGAGACCAGGAGAGCTTTGTCCCCGTCGAGGACGAGCTCGACGACGTCACCACCGGCGAGATGGATCTGTCGGAGCGACAGTCCCTCCGACGCGTCCCGGGCCTGTCAACCGAGCTCACCGACGTCACCGAGGTGGAATACCGCCAGCTGCGGCTGGAGCGGGTCGTCCTGGTGGGCGTCTGGACCGAGGGCACGGCGGCGGACGCGGAAAACTCGCTCACCGAGCTCGCCCTGCTGGCCGAGACCGCCGGTTCGCAGGTGCTCGAAGGGCTCATCCAGCGTCGCAGCCGACCCGACCCGGCCACGTACATCGGCCGCGGCAAGGTCGAAGACCTCAGCGCGGTGGTGCTGTCCAGCGGTGCCGACACGGTCATCTGTGACGGTGAGCTGTCCCCGTCGCAGCTGCGCAACCTGGAGCAGCGCACCAAGGTCAAGGTCGTCGACCGGACCGCGCTGATCCTCGACATCTTCGCCCAGCACGCGAAGAGCAAGGAAGGTAAGGCCCAGGTCGAGTTGGCCCAGCTCGAATACCTGCTGCCCCGGCTGCGCGGTTGGGGTGAGACGCTCTCCCGGCAGACCGGTGGTTCCGGCCGTGGCGGCGGCGCCGGCGGCGGCGTGGGTGTGCGTGGTCCCGGTGAGACCAAGCTGGAGACCGACCGGAGGCGGATTCGGCACCGCATCTCCCGGCTGCGCCGCGAGATCAAGAACATGCGCACGGTACGCGTCACGAAGCGCGCCCGACGCAACCGCAACTCCGTTCCCGCCGTGGCCATCGCCGGCTACACCAACGCCGGTAAGTCCAGCCTGCTCAACCGGTTGACCGACGCGGGCGTACTTGTCGAGGACGCGCTGTTCGCGACACTGGACCCGACCACCCGGAAGGCGACCGCCGCGGACGGCCGGATCTACACCCTCACCGACACCGTCGGTTTCGTCAGGCACCTGCCGCACCAGATCGTCGAGGCGTTCCGTTCGACGCTGGAGGAGGTCGCGGAGGCGGATCTGGTGGTGCACGTCGTGGACGGCACCCACCCGGTTCCCGAGGAGCAGGTCCGGGCGGTCCACACGGTGCTCGCCGAGGTGAGCGCGGAGCGGCTTCCCGAGTTGCTGGTGGTCAACAAGACCGACGCGGCCGACGAGGACTCGCTGCTGCGGCTCAAGCGGCTCTGGCCGGACGCGATCTTCGTCTCCGCGCACTCCGGGCGGGGCATGGACGAGCTGCGCGCGGCGATCGAGGACCGGCTGCCGCGACCGGCCGTGGAGGTCCGGGCCGTGCTGCCGTACGACCGCGGTGACCTGGTCGCCCGGGTGCACCGCACGGGCGAGGTGCTCAGCACGGCGCACCTGCCGGAGGGCACCCTGCTGCATGTCCGCGTCGCCGCGGACCTCGCCGCGGAACTGGCACCGTTCGACGTCGAGCGACAGGGACAGGCGGCGGGCAGCCGCTCCTGAGCGGCCACGGTGTCATCCGTCGGAAACGCGTGGCATGCGACACTGGCCGAATGCGCCGCGTTGTTTCCTCGGTCACGGTTGCCCTCGGCCTGTTCGGGGCAACCGTGGCGCTCGCCGGAGTCGCCGCAGCGGCTCCCGGCCCCGGGTCGTCCGAGCCGCCCGCCGTCACCGCCGGCCAGAAGCGGTGCGCGATCGTCGACGAGCGGCTGCGGGAGCTGTCCGGTCTGGTCGCGACCAAGAGTGGCTACGTCGTCATCAACGACAGCACCGATCTCACGGCGCGCGAGCGGATCTTCTTCCTCGACACCAGGTGCAAGGTCTCGAAGGAGCCGGTCCGTTACCCGGGGCAGGGCCCGGTCGACACCGAGGATCTCGCCCTCTCCAAGGACGGTGAGACCCTCTGGATCGCCGACACCGGTGACAACGCCGACGCGAAGGAGCGCCGCACGCGCGTCGCGCTCTGGTCGATGCCGGTCACCGGCGCGAGGCAGCCGACGCCGCACCGGATTTCCTACCCGGAGGGCAAGCCGCACGACGCCGAGGCACTGCTCATCGGTGACGACGGAAAACCGCTCGTGATCACGAAGGTCACCAGCGGCAAGGCCGAGATCTACGCGCCGACGGCAGCGCTGCGCAACGGCGAGGCCGATTCGGTACCGATGCGTAAGGTCGGCGAGATCACCCTGCCGAAGACCCAGACGGAGAACCCGCTCAACACGTTCGGCCGGATCGCCATCACCGGCGCGGCCCGCTCGCCGGACGGCTCCCGGGTGGTCCTGCGCACCTACGCGGACGCCTTCGAGTACGACGTGAGCGGCGGTGACATCGTCGGCGCGCTCACCACCGGCAAGCCCCGGGTGACGGCGCTGGCGGACCCGTTCGGCGAGGCCATCAGCTACTCCACGGACGGCAAGTCGTTCCTGACCGTCTCCGACGCGTTCCGGTTCGGCGAGGACGAGCCCCTCGACATCCTCAGCTATGCACCGTCCACGTCGACCGCGGTGCCAGTCGCGGCGGGGGCGGGGAACGTCAAGCAGGCGACCTCGACATCCTGGGCCGCCGGACTGGACTTCGACGACATCACCTATCTGGTCGGCGCGGTCGGGGTGATCGGCCTGCTGCTGGTCGCTGCCGGCATCGTCGGCATCGTCCGGGCCCGCCGACGGCTGCCGGCCGCCGACGCGGCAGAGACGTCGGATCCGGACGGCGAGCCGCTCAACCCACGCGCGCGCCGGGCCGTCGACGGTTCGCCAGCGGTGGGTGACCGTACGGGCGGTGTCTACGGTGGCGGGGCGCCGGCGAGCGCCTACGGCGGCGGCACCGGTCGCGGTGGCCCGCCTCCGGCAGGTGGTACGGGCCGCGGTGGCCCTGCCGGTCGCGGTGGCCCGCCTCCGGCGGGTGGTGCCGTGTACGGCGGTGGTCGACCGACCGCGGCCGACGGTGGCTACGGTGCGGCACGACCGGACGGCGGCGCCGCTGGTGTGTACGGCGGCGCTCGTCCTCCGGCGGGTGGCGCTGCTCGTCCTCCGGCGGGTGGTGGTCGCCCTCAAGGGGGCGGTCGTCCTCCGGTGGGTGGCGGTGGCCGTCCGCAGGGTGCCGGTGGTGTCCCGCCGGGCGGGGGTGCTCGTCCCGTCAGCGGTGTGTACGGCGGTGACGGTGG
Source organism: Micromonospora sp. NPDC005203 (assembly GCF_042872705.1). NCBI lineage: Bacteria > Bacillati > Actinomycetota > Actinomycetes > Micromonosporales > Micromonosporaceae > Micromonospora > Micromonospora sp. NPDC005203. Next base: position 152,933 of record NZ_JBIAKV010000011.1, read on the forward strand.
CCACACCGGCACGGGTCGCGCGGAGCCGCCCGGGCGCGGAAGGCAGGAATCCGACCCCCGGGGCCAGCGGCCAGGCCGTCGCCGTGACGACGACGAGCCCATCGACCCGTACGGGCAGTATCCCGGGGGCGGTCGCGGCCCCCGCGGCGACCGCTACTGACGGGCCAGCCTTCAACAACTGACGGGGCCAGCCCCCAACAACTGACGGGCCAGCACCGGGCAACCGACGCGGGTGAGCGCTCGTGAGCACTCACCCGCCGATCGGTCAGATGCGGCGCAACACCGCCACGACCCGGCCCATGATGGTCGCGTCGTCTCCGGGGATCGGGTCGAAGGCCGGGTTCTGTGGCATCAGCCAGACGTGCCCGTCGCGCCGCCGGTAGGTCTTGACCGTCGCCTCGCCATCCAGCATGGCGGCCACGATCTCGCCCGAGTCGGCGGTCGGCTGCTGCCGGACGACCACCCAGTCGCCGTCGCAGATCGCCGCGTCGAGCATCGAGTCGCCCTTGACCTGGAGCATGAAGACCTCGCCCTCGCCCACGAGCTCGCGGGGCAGCGGGAAGATGTCCTCCACGGCCTGCTCGGCGAGGATCGGCCCACCGGCGGCGATCCGACCGAGCATCGGCACGTACGCCGGGGTCGGTCGTTGTGCCCGGGACAGCTCGTCGTCGATGGCCTCGCTGGGGGCGCGCACGTCCACGGCACGTGGCCGGTTGGGGTCGCGGCGCAGGAAGCCCTTCTTTTCCAGCTCCTTGAGCTGGTAGGCGACGCTCGACGGCGACACCAGGCCGACCGCCTCGCCGATCTCCCGGACGCTGGGCGGGTAGCCGTGCCGTTCCACCCAGTTGCGGATGAACTCCAGGATGCGCCGCTGGCGGGCGGTCAGGTCGACAGTCGCCGGGTCGGGGAAGGCGCTGACGACCGGGGTGACCGGGCGTACGGCGGGCTGACCCGTCCGGCTGCGCGCGGCGGTGCGGCGTCGGGTGGCCGGGGGGCCCGCCTCGGTGATCTGCTGCGGGCTCTTCGGCCGGCTGGCCCGTTCCTCGGTCACGTCCGTCCTCCCTGGTCGGCGCTGGGTGCCTCGTCGGCTCGTGGTGCGTGCGGTGGTGCCACGTTGTTCATGACCGTATAGGTGAGATCGGTCATTTTCAAACATCTGTACGACCTCTCACCGGCGTGTCGGGGTGAAAAACCGCTCCCGTCGTACGGATGTTCTGATAAATGGTACGTCGAGTAGTACTGGTGTTCGATCCTCGGCCGTTTTCCGGGCCGATCCGGCCGCCCGGTCGGTAACCCGGGAGGAGTCTCGACGTTGGGGTTTCTGGACGTGCTGGCGGTCGTGGATGACCAGATGGTCCGTGACGCGCCGGACACGCCGGCGAACTTGACCCGGCTTCCCCGGCGACATACGGTCGACCCCTACATGTAGTAGTGACACGGGCGTAAGTTGCCCACAGGTTGGGTCCGACTACCGACCGCACTCCCGTAACGTCAATCACGGCGGGCGTCATCCGCGGATGGCACCGTCGTGGTGAGTCGTGCCCGGGGGTGCTCGGTCCGGGTTGCAGTTGATCATTATCAAGGAGGTGGGCGATGCGGTGTCCGTACTGCCGGCACGCTGACTCCCGGGTGGTCGACTCGCGGGAGGCCGACGACGGCCAGCTCATTCGACGGCGGCGGTCCTGCCCGGAGTGCGGCAAGCGGTTCACCACCGTCGAGGAGGCGGTTCTCGCGGTCGTCAAGCGCAGCGGGGTGACCGAGCCGTTCAGCCGGACGAAGATCATCGGCGGGGTGCGCAAGGCGTGCCAGGGCCGGCCGGTGGACGACGACTCCCTCGCGCTGCTCGCGCAGCGGGTGGAGGAGACCGTCCGGGCCAAGGGGGCCGCCGAGATCCCCAGTCACGACGTGGGCCTGGCGATCCTGGGTCCGCTGCGCGACCTGGACGAGATCGCCTACCTGCGGTTCGCCAGCGTCTACCGCTCGTTCGACTCGCTCGCCGACTTCGAGCGCGAGATCGACACGTTGCGGGCCGTGGCGCGAGCCCGGGAGCAGGGCCGGGCCGACGCGGTCGAGGCCGCCGGCCGTACCAATTGACTTCACTGTTATTCGAAAGATCAGGACGCGCGGTGGGTGACCGCGCAGACGAGGGGGGCGACGGCGTGACAACTAGCCGTTCACGGAGCAAGGCAGGCGCGGGGCTGAAAATCGAGCGGGTGTGGACGACCGAGGGGGTCCACCCGTACGACGACGTCGCGTGGGAGCGCCGCGACGTCGTGATGACGAACTGGCGGGACGGCTCGATCAACTTCGAGCAGCGGGGGGTCGAGTTCCCGCAGTCGTGGAGCGTCAACGCGGCGAACATCGTCACCACCAAGTACTTCCGGGGAGCGGTGGGGACCCCGGAGCGCGAGTGGTCGCTCAAGCAGCTGATCGACCGGGTGGTCACCACCTACCGCACCGCCGGTGAGGAGTACGGCTACTTCGCCAGCCCGGCGGACGCCGAGATCTTCGACCACGAGCTGACCTGGATGCTGCTGCACCAGGTGTTCAGCTTCAACTCGCCGGTGTGGTTCAACGTCGGCACGCCGTCGCCGCAGCAGGTCAGCGCCTGCTTCATCTTGGCCGTCGACGACTCGATGGACTCCATCCTCGACTGGTACAAGGAGGAGGGGCTGATCTTCAAGGGCGGCTCCGGCTCCGGGGTCAACCTGTCGCGGATCCGCTCGTCGAAGGAGCTGCTCTCCTCCGGCGGCAACGCCTCCGGCCCGGTCAGCTTCATGCGCGGCGCGGACGCCTCCGCCGGCACCATCAAGTCCGGCGGCGCGACCCGGCGGGCGGCCAAGATGGTCATCATCGACGTGGACCACCCGGACATCCAGGAGTTCGTGGTCACGAAGGCGCGCGAGGAGGACAAGATCCGCGCGCTGCGGGACGCCGGCTTCGACATGGACCTCGGCGGCTCCGACATCGTCAGCGTGCAGTACCAGAACGCCAACAACTCGGTCCGGGTCTCCGACGAGTTCATGTCGGCGGTGGAGAACGACAAGGGCTTCGACCTGCGCGCCCGGCTGGACGGTTCGGTGATCGAGACCGTCGACGCCAAGAACCTGTTCCGTTCCATCTCCCAGGCGGCCTGGGAGTGCGCCGACCCCGGTCTGCAGTACGACGACACGATCAACGACTGGCACACCTGCCCGGAGACCGGGCGGATCACCGCGTCGAACCCGTGCTCGGAATACCTGCACCTGGACAACTCCTCGTGCAACCTTGCCTCGCTCAACCTGATGAAGTTCCTCCGCGCCGACGGTGGCTTCGAGGTGGAGAAGTTCGTCAAGTCCGTCGAGTTCGTCATCACCGCGATGGACATCTCGATCTGCTTCGCGGACTTCCCGACCGAGAAGATCGGGGAGACCTCCCGCGCCTACCGGCAGCTCGGCATCGGCTACGCCAACCTCGGCGCCCTGCTGATGGCCACCGGCCTGCCGTACGACTCGGAGCAGGGCCGCTCGGTCGCCGCGTCGATCACGTCCCTGATGACCGGCACCGCGTACCGCCGCTCCGCCGAGTTGGCCGGCGTCGTCGGCCCGTACGACGGCTACGCCCGCAACGCCGAGCCGCACAAGCGGGTCATGCGCAAGCACGCCGCCGCCAACGACGAGATCAAGCCGACCAGCCCGGTGGCCACCGCGATCGTCCGCGAGGCGACCAGGCAGTGGACCCAGGGCAACAAGATCGGCGACAAGTTCGGTTGGCGCAACGCCCAGGCCAGCGTCCTCGCCCCGACCGGCACCATCGGCTTCATGATGGACTGCGACACGACCGGCGTGGAGCCGGACCTGGCGCTTGTCAAGTTCAAGAAGCTGGTCGGCGGCGGCTCGATGCAGATCGTCAACCAGACGGTGCCGCGCGCGCTGCGCAGCCTCGGCTACCCCGAGGAGCAGGTCGAGGCGATCATCGAGCACATCGCCGACCACGGCCACGTGGTGGACGCCCCGGGCCTCAAGCCGGAGCACTACCCGGTCTTCGACTGCGCCATGGGGGAGCGGACGATCGCCCCGATGGGCCACGTGCGGATGATGGCGGCCATCCAGCCGTTCGTCTCCGGCGCCATCTCCAAGACGGTGAACATGCCGGAGGCGGCCACCGTCGAGGACGTCGAGAAGATCTACTTCGAGGGCTGGAAGCTCGGCCTCAAGGCGCTGGCGATCTACCGGGACAACTGCAAGGTCGGCCAGCCGCTCTCGGTGGCCAAGTCCAACAGGGTCACCGCGCCGGCCGCCGTCGAGACCGCACCGGCCGCGCCGGCCGCGGTCGAGAAGGTCATCGAGTACCGGCCGGTGCGTAAGCGCCTGCCGAAGAAGCGCCCGTCCGAGACGGTCAGCTTCTCCGTCGGTGGCGCCGAGGGTTACCTGACCGCGTCGTCCTACCCGGACGACGGCCTCGGCGAGGTCTTCCTCAAGATGTCCAAGCAGGGCTCGACCCTGGCCGGCGTGATGGACGCCTTCTCGGTGGCCATCAGCATCGGCCTGCAGTACGGCGTGCCGCTGGAGACGTTCGTCAGCAAGTTCACCAACATGCGCTTCGAGCCGGCCGGCATGACCGACGACCCGGACGTGCGGATGGCGGCCTCGGTGATGGACTACATCTTCCGTCGCCTGGCGCTGGACTTCCTGCCCTACGAGCGCCGTGCCGAGCTGGGCATCTTCACCGCCTCGGAGCGGGCCGCGCAGCTGCGGGCCGAGGCCGACGCGGAGGCCGCCGCCGTCACCGGCGCCGAGCTCACCGCAATGGCGTCGTCCGCGCCGGTGGAGACCCCGGCCAAGCCGGAGGCTGTCGCCCAGCCGGCCCAGGAGATGGCCGACGTGGCCGCCGCCAAGCCGGCGCCGAGTGTGGGTTCCAGCACCGAACTGCTGGAGGCCGTGATCGGCAAGGCCGCCGACGCGCCGCTCTGCTTCACCTGCGGTACGAAGATGCGCCCCGCCGGTAGCTGCTACGTCTGCGAGGGCTGCGGCTCCACCAGCGGTTGCAGCTGAGCGTGAGTAACTCCTAAGAGGAATCACTGGCTGACATCCAACTGAAGGCATACAACAGGTGCCTCCCATCCAGTTTCGGGTGGGAGGCACCTGCATTGGCTGTAGTAGGGCCGGTGACAGACACGCTTCGAGTCGATCCGCGCTGGTCCCGGCCTGGCCGTCGAGGTCTATGCCGCCACCGCCGTTAGTGTCACGCCGGAGACGAGCACCAGGACCGGAAGGGCGAACCAGAACCGCTGGGTGCTGCCGGTGATGGCGCGGCTCCACCGGTAGAGCCGACCGGCTTCGTGCGAGCGGTCCGACTCTTCGAGCAGATCCTCAATGTCGGGTTCCGGACCGGACAGGAACTCGGCGTCGAGAGCGTCACGGAGACGCATGGCTCGGCGCCGGTTGCGCTCGTGCAGCTCGGTGTACGACGCGGCGAATCCGAGACCGAGCAGACCCACACTCACAACGCCAAGGCACAGCGCGAGGTCCGACCGCCATATGTGCCCGTCGGCCGAGATTGCCGCGATCAGCAACGAAGCGATGACGATCGAGAAGTTGACCACGTTGGAGCGGAGAGTCTCTGCGTGCCGGGAATGCAGCCGTAGATCGGCGTACATCCCCCAGAGAAGGTCTTTTCGGGCCTTGGCGGTGTCTGACAGCTGATCAGGCATCGTGTGTTCCTCCGAGGGGATCGGGCCTTGAGCCTATTCAGTTGATCACGCTCGGCGCATAAGTTGGCAACACTGCGTTAGTGGGACAGGGGGAGGCGAGCGTGTGGGGAGAACTCGTCGAACCGGAGCGGTGGAAGGAGGGCCTGGACGAGGACGGTCGGGCATGTGTCGACGAACTCGCGCAGGCGCTCCGTGGTCAGTCCTACAACGTGGTCTTCAAGGAGTGGTTCGGCTCCGGGCGGAGCGGAAGCCCGGTGGCCCGCGTTCTGCGTCAGAAGAGACGTGGCAACGACGACCAGGTCGTTCTGAAGTTCTGCGCCTCGGCGGATCGCGCTGACCGGCTGGCCCAGGGATGGTACGAGCAGGAAGCGTTTTGTAAAGAACATCTGGCGGAGACGGAGGAGACGCCTCTGCCACTCCCGGGCGGCAAACTTGTCGTGTTCATGCGTGTCGCCGGGGACAAGCTCTCCGAGTACCAGGCGCTGGCGAAGTTGCGAGATCACCGCGACTTTCACCAGCGCTGCGGTGCCGTCGTCCGTTCGGTGATCGCCGAGTGGAACCACTCGGGCATCAAGGTGCGGAACCGGTCCGTCGGACAGGTCGTGGCGGCCATCGTTGCCGGGAGGGCGCAAGGCGTACGTGCGTGGACGCCATCAAGACCGCTCCGCGACGATCCGAGGTCGTTCCTGTACGGTGCACACGCCGACCTGGTCCTGGATGTGCAGATCGGTAAGGCCCACGGGGATCTGAGCGCCCGCAACATCTTGCAGCGGGCCCATCCGGAGTCTGCCGCTGAGTTCTGGCTGATCGATTACGACCACTTCGCCGACGACGCGCCGCTGGCCAACGATCCGATGCACCTGCTCGTGGCGTTGGCGCTGGATGACTTCGCCGAGGTGCGCAACCGCGGGCGCGAGTACATCAATGCCATGGTGAATCCTCATGGTGACCACTCCCGGCGGATCAGCGAATTCCTTGATATCAGCCGTGCGATCCACGAGGCTGTCGGCGCCGGTCTCTCGGGCAGCGGCCTGGGTGATTCGTGGCAACCGCAGTGCCTGGTCGGCCTCGTCGGCGCGGCCTTGGTTCACCTGGGACGCAAGCTCCATGTGGGTGATGGCTCCCTGGATAGGGCGCAGGAGCTCGAGCAGGAGGCCAAACAGTGGTGCTTCGAACTGGCGGCCGCCGCCGCTGCGCGCCTTCTTTCTGAGTACGATCACGCGCCCGCTCCGGCCCGTTTCGCCGCTGCGAGCGCGTCCGCGCGACAACAGGTTCCCGACGGTCAGAGGGCTGGCCAGTCCAGTGACCTGGGCGTCGCCGCAGCAGATCTGCTCGGACGTGAGGATCAGCACCGCAGGCTGCGAACTCGTCTGGCCACCGGTCCCTTCGGCATGATCCTGGTTCGGGGCCGCCCGGGCATGGGCAAGACGAACTTGCTCGACGTGACGCTTCAGGCGCTCCAGAGCGGCGACGTCATGGAGCGCAGCGTGCACATTCGAAAATACCTCGCGTCGCGGGGTCGCCGGCTGGACGTGCGCACTCTCATCGACCTGATCGGCGGCGAGCCGGTACCGGGAATGCCGGCGGCGGGCAGGTCGTCACTAGTGCGGCTCGAGGCCGTGCTCGACGACTTTGCCGGCCCACCGGTGGTGGTGGCGGTCGACTCCGCGGAGAGCCTCCTGGATCCGCACAGCCGGGTGCTGGTCGACCGGGATCTTGACGAGGCGTTCGCGCTGCTCAGCGACGAGCCTGATCGCCGGATCTCGATCGTTCTCGCGACACAGCAGGACCCGGTCTCACCGTCCGGTTTTGGGTGGCCGGAGATCGACGAGCCCATCGTGGTCGGCCGAGTCGAGCCGCAACAGTTCCTGGCCTTCCTGCGTACTCGGGACTACAACGGGATGCTTGAGCTCGACGCATTGCCGGATGAGCAGCAGCGAAAGCTGTGGCAGCGTTTGCAGGGCAATCCGCGGTTGGGCGAGCTTGTCTGCGCGATCGTCTGTGGCAGCTCGATCGATCTTCAGAGCCTCGTGGACGGCCTACCACGTGGCGTCGAGGCGGCGGTGGCGTCGCACATCACCGGACTGCTGGTTGAAAACGTCGACGATTGGCGACGTGACGTACTCCATGCTGTCGCGGCGTTTGGTACCCACGTACCGTTGCACGCGGTTGTGGAACTGCTCGCCGACAAGTGGTCGCGGGAGAAGGTCGCCCGGGCGGTGAGGTATCTCCTGCAGGTGAGAGTTCTTCGTAGCGCCCACAACGACGACGTTCATCTGCCACCTGCTGACGCCTGGATCATCCTTTCCCGCATGCCGGTCACCGAGAAGCGAAGACTTCTGGTCCGGGCGGCGAACACGCTCTATGACCTGCGTGAAGTCGCACCCCGCAATCTCGAGGACCTGAGGATTCCCTTCGCGGAAGTCGAGGTGCTGATCGCTGCGGACGAACTCGTTGCGGCGCACGCCGTGATCGCCGAGATCGACGATTTGCTGCGCGTGTGGAATTGCAGCTACCTACTCCTTGAACAGCGATTGTCGGTCCGCGGCGCGCTCGAACATATCGAGGATAGGCTTTCCAACGAGAACGCCATCGCGAGCATCTACTTCGCAACGGGACGGCTCGAGGAGGCCGACGGGGTCTACGGCAGCGCTCTGAAGCTTGCGCATCAAGATGGCCGGGCCTCTGACGCGATCGCACTGCACAATAACCTCGGCCTGCTGAATCTCGCCGCGAATCGGACAGGACGCGCCGAGGCGGAGTTCACGTACGCCCGCCAGGAGGCGCTTGCCACGGGCGACCAGGCGGGGCTCGCCGGAGCGCTTGAGGGCTTGGCGTATTGCCGCCGCCGGCAGGGCGACTACGACGCCGCCGTCGCCCACGCCCGAGCCGCGTTGGATCTGCCTGGGATCGCCGACGACCGGCGACTCACGGTCATCTTGCGACTGGTGCGCTGGGACGCCGAACGTGGCGACCTCGACACCGCCTGGACCTGGCTTGCCGCGGCAAGGGAGATGGCCAGCGAGCGTAACGAGGACGCGCTCATTGCAGCCTGCATCGAGAGCGAAGCCGATCTGGTGCTGGGCGCGAACCTCGAGGGCGGATCCGTCGACGAGGCGGTGCGCCTCGCCCACGGTGCCGTTGACCTAGCACTGCGCTTGGAGAACGCATCGATCCTGCGTCGGGCCCGCACTACGTTGTGCGTCGCGTATCTGAGGCAGGGCGACTTTTTCGAGGCAGCGCGGCAGATCAGGCGGGCCTACCACTACCGTAGGCCGCAGCCGCCGCTGGCCGTCCTAGCCCTACTGGCGCTAACCACTCGGCTCACAGAACCCGCTGCCGCCTCGGCGTGGTTCGACCGGCTACTCACCTCGACGACGGAGCGCCTGAAGGAAGATCCCGATGCTATCTCCACACGAGGCTTCGAAGCCTTCGCGCGTTCCGGTCGTCTGCTCGAGCGGCGCGATACGCTCGAAACGGCAATTGCGGCCATCAATGGCAGTGGCCAGGGTCGAGTCCATGCCGCAGCTCGCGGGCTGACGGCTCGGCTGCGGTTCCTCCTACAGACCCTCGATGCCTCAGGTACGCCTCCCGGGCAGCTCGCGCCAGTTATTGCCCGGCTCGAGGACGACTAAAGCCAGCCCCATTCCCGAGCCCGCATGATCGCCTCCACCCGGCTGCTGGCTCCCATCTGCTTGTATAGCGCTCGCAGCAGGCGGAACATGGCTCGCTCCGAATAGCCGCTCTGTAGGGCGAGCTGGGCCACCGTCGTGCCTGCGGCGAGCTCGCGAAGCCAAACCGCGCCGGCCGTCGGCAAGGGTGTTGTGTCGGCGGCCGCGCCTAGTACGGCGGTCATCACCCCCGTCGGCATCACCGACTGCCCGTCGAGCGTGGCCTCGACGGTTCGCCGCAGTAGTGGCGCGACCGCGCCACGCGGTAGAACCGAGCGGGCGCCGCTGCGGATAGCCCTGGAGCCCTGGGCCGCCGGGACACCGTCGATCAGTGCGATAACAGCCGGTGGTGTGGGCACTTCACCCAGGCGAGCGAGAAGACGCCAATCCGCTTCATGGGCCAGGGTCAGCAACACCAGGGCGGAGCTGCGTCGTGACGCCCACGCCACCAGATCGTCCGGTAGATCGACCGCATGCCCGGCGGCGGACAGGACTGCTGTGACGCCGTGCCGGAACATCGGCAACGGGTCGACGACCGCGACGCGAACGGCCACGGAAGGGGGTCCTCTCTGCCGGCGGATCTCGCTTTGGATCAGGATCATCCCGCACTGGCCCTCGCCACGATGGTCGTGGCGGAGTGCTGCCAGAAGACGTCAGGGGCCTGCCAGGAGATCGGTCGTGGACCGGCGGGAGCACCGTTTCCTAGCGTCGTGAGTATTGGACGGCACGAGGTGGAGGTGCTCATGGCCTACTACGGCGACCCGATTCTCCCCCAGCCTCACCCGATCGCGCCGGCATCACTCGCGGAGCTTGCCGCCGGCATGACGACACCGCCCTCCGTCGAAGCCGAAGAATCGGTACGACGAATCACCGCTCGGTATCCGCAGTGGAGTCCATCACGGGTCAGCGCCACGATCCGGGCCGAGACTAATCGGCACGACATCACCATCGCGCAGATCGCCTGGGTCATGCTGCAAGTACGCGAAATGAGCCCAACTTACGTGAACGAGCGTGAGGCGCAAGCACCGCACGAGTGACTGTCGTTTCTCAGCCAAGCTGCCACTCTGCTGATGCAGGTAGTTGGGATCTCGGCCGACAGCAGGGTGCCGATGCGCCGCTGGACATCGAGGAAACCTATTCTGGAGCGTCTGGCTCGACGGGTTCGGGATGCTTATCGGCGACAGCCCGCGCCGCAGGCTACGCGGCCCGATCGTCTCGTCCACGCATGGTCACATGGCCTCGTCTGCGTCCCAGATGGTCGCCCCGATCAGGCGGGCCATCGGCTCGGAAAGCCGGGGCGGCGTGTGATCTGAAGTACCCGCTGCGGCGACACGTTGAACAGGGCGGCCAACTCGCCAGGCCCGTACAAGCGCGGTCGCTTCACAGCCTGGTCGTAGGTGCGCGTTGGGTTGCGCCCGGGGCCGGTCTATTTTGGAACGGCGACAGCGATGTGTAGAGCGACCATCGCAAGCCTCGATGGAGGACGTGTTTCCAAGCAGCGGCGATTCGAACCGTAGGACTGGGCCGACCCGGTCCTTTCGTCGTGGACCTCGTCGGGTCGGTGGACGCATGTGACCTCGACGTGGGTACTGCTTGCTGCCGCTGGAGGCTCTAGCGTCACCCGAGCGCACGGCACGCTTGCTGTCCTGGGTATTGGGGCCGGGAGCTACCGGATGCTACGTACGAACCCCGTCCATGCGCCCCTCCTGAAGCGAAGGGTTGACCCGTTGGGGTCCTTGCTGTCGCGCACCGCGATGCTCGTATCCAATTCGGCAACCTCGATACAAGCGCCGCCGTTGTTGTCGCTGTAGCTCGACTTGCGCCAGACCAGGTTGTCCGAAGTTTCCATGATCACTCTCTCAGGTCTGTTGCCGCTCCACGTCGTCCGCCATCCTCAGGATGAGCTTGCGCGACTCTACCGGCCCGAGAGCGGCTGCCCGGAGTCGGTCCCACAGCCGAGTGTAGGCCCGTACGGCGTCCGGCCGGTCAAGGTAGTCGGCGTCGGTGAAGGTCTCGACGTAGATCACGTCCGATGCCGCGTCGTCCCCGAAGCGCAGGATGATGAAGCTGAACGATGCCGTCTCGTAGGTCTGTGCGTTGAACGGGAACACTTGAAGGGTGACGTTGGGCTGCTTGCTGACCTCTGTCAGGTGCAGGAGCTGATCCCGCATCGTCGTCGCGTCACCGACACTTCGGCGCAGCGCCGACTCGCTGAGGATGAAGCTCAGGTCAGGCCCGCCGTCCTGCCGCAGAATCGACTGCCGTTCCAAGCGCACGGCAACCTGCCGGTCGACCTCGTCGGTGGGCGGGCGTGGGTGGGCGATCGCGTTCATGGCACGGATGTAGGGCTCGATCTGAAGGACTCCGGGGATGACCTCTGGCTGGTACCAACGGATCTCTGACGCGTCACCTTCGAGGTCCAGGTACTGGCGGAACCAGTCGGGTACGGCGTTCCGGTAGGTGCTCCAGCGCCCACGTTGTCGACCTGCTCGTGCAAGGTCGCGGAGCGATTCGGCGTCATCGCCTCGAACCCCGTAGAGATCGAGTAGCAGGTTCAGGTCGGTGAGCTTGATTCCCGACTGTCCAAGCTCGACCCTGCTGATCTTGCTTGCTGCTGCGTCGATGACAACAGCCGCCTCGTCCTGCGTCTTGCCTGCGCCTTCACGTGCCCGCTTGAGAGCAAGGCCCAGGCGCCGTCGCTGGATCGTCGGGTTCACCACCGGCTGATTATGGCGTGGTCATCGCTGGATGCCGCGACACGCCGCGAAGAGGTTCCCAAAATAGGAGTCCAACTTTAACGTGGTTGTACTTCCAAAATAGGAGTCCAAGTTTGGGGTCTCATGGGATCGCACGTGCCGTACGACGACTACCTGCTGGCGGTGGCGCTGACTCTGGCTCGGCGGCATCGGCCGGTCTGGTCGTGGCGACGGTGGCGGTGGGTCTGCCGGTGTGGAGCTGAACTGCCGTGTCGGGCCAGGCACCGCATCCCGATCCGGCGAGGCCACTGGCCAGGGGAGGAGCAGGAGTGACCGAGGATCAGGTCGAACGAATCTTGTCCGTGCACCTGCCCGGCCTTGGCGGGCTTTGCGCTGGCTGTCGCTGGTGGTGGGAACGGCTGTCCCCGTACCCCTGCTATCAGGCGGAATGGGCGGCCCGCTGGCACGCCCGGTCGGTCACCCGGCGCTTCCTGGATGGTCTGTCGTGACCACCCACGGCCCGGTCCTTCCGGTGTGGACCTGCGGCGGCTGCGACGCGCACTGGCCCTGCCGGACCCGGCGCACCGAGCTGCGTGCCGAGTTCGACCGCGCACCGGTGTCGTTGGCCCTCTACATGGGGTCGTACCTGGTCTGGGCGGCCGAGGACCTGACCTGGGTGCCCGCCGGGCTGCTGCACCGGCGCTTTCTGGGCTGGGTCCGGTGAGTCTGATCCGGCGGGGCGACGAGCGGTTCCACTACAGCGACAACTCGCACAAGTGGATCCCGCCCGATCCGGACTACGACCAGGAGGTCTGGGACGAGATGGTTCGGCAGCACCAACGCCAGCACTTGGAGGAGATCTCCCTGCGCAGGACGCCGCGCCAATGAACCGTGATGTGGTCGAGGTGGTGAAGCCGTCCCAGCACCTATCGGAAACTGCCTTGTCCTTGAGTGGCAGGCCCTGCAGGATGCCAACATGATCGAGAGAATCGAACCTGCCGCCAACCGGTGAAGCGCTCCGAAGCCCGCGTGCTGGGTGCCGGGCCCTTCCGCGAAATCGGCCAGCCCCGCGTCACCGCCAATTCCCCCAACGGTGATCTGATCGCGGTCGGTGGTGATCTTGGTTGGCCGCAATGGCACGGCCGTGACATCGGTTGCGGCTCGGGGCCGCATCCGCTGGCGGTCTACCGGACCGACGACCTCACCTGCGTCCACCAGGTCACCGCTCGCTGGCCGGTCCACAGCATCGCCTTTCATCCAACTCTGCCCCTGGTGGCGATCGGCACTGGCTCCTACGACGGCGGGTGGTCCTACGAGGGCGAGTTGCTCCTGCTGGACCTGACCGCCGGTATCGCCGTCTCGTTGCTGGAATATCCCCGCGAGGTGCGAAGAGTCGCGTGGCGAAGCCCGCAGATGCTCGACCTGGTGCTGGCCATCCCGTGTGACCCGGACGAGCAGCGGTTCGGCACTACCTCCCTGGCGTGCTCGATCAGCCGCGATGACTGGGACCGAGCCGTCGTAGGCATGCTGCAGATGCCTTATGGCGAACAACCGGTCCCGGACGAACCTTCGATCGATACGGCGGCGGCAGTCGCCACTGTCTCGCAACTCTGCCGCCGACGCGGCCAGGTGTGGGCGGCCCGACGGGGCGTGTGGGCAGTCGAGGCGCTCGCAGATGGCCGGATCCTCACCGCACTGGAGGGTGTCGGTCTTGAATGCTGGTCGGGGACATCTGCGGAGTTGCTCTGGCAGGTACCAACCGATCGCACGGGTTATCAGATCCGCGTGCTGCCGGGCGATCGGACGGCCCTGGTGTTGACACAGGTGCCGCGCCGGTACGGGGGTGGGCGGTCGACCCAGGACCCGAGCGGCGTGCTGGAGATCGATCTGGACGACGGCACGGTCCGCAAGACCCACGAATCGTCCAATCCCGCACTCCTGGTTGGCAGGATCGATGGCTCGTGGGCGCTTCGCGACACCGACCATGACAGGCGCAGCAAAACAGCCGGAGAAGTCACTTTCGGGCCGCCCGCTGATGCTGCGGCCACCATCCAACTCGGCCCGTACGACCTTTTCAACCACTTTTTTGACATCCGCTACGCACCGGATCTGCTGTTTCTTCAAGGCCGGAGGGGCGAGCCCTGGCGCGACAAATGGGTGGTCGCTGTCGACGTGCCAACGGGACGGGTCCGGCAGCTCTTTCCGCTGGAATGGGATACGTTGCGAGGCGGCCACCTGTTCGGTGGCGTCGGTGCGTACCTGGACGACCGGGCCGGGCCGTCGCTCGTGCACACGGGCGCGGTGCACAACGGCGGGGGAAGACTGCCGGGAAACGCCGTCGTGGTCCGCCGCCGGTATCTGACCGGTGAGCTGCAATGGATCTTCACCGCCGATCGGGAGGCCACCGCCCTGGACGCCGACGACACTTTCGTCTACGTCGTGTTCAACACGGGGGAGCTGGTCGTCCTGAGGACCGAGGACGGCAATGTCCACGCGCGACATGAACTACGGATCGCCGGCCACCCGGTTGTACCCCTCTCGCTGAGGCGGATAGATGTCGGCCGCCTGGCGATCGGCACCCTCGACGGCCAGGTGCTTGTCGTTCCCGTCCCGGCGGCTGTAGGAGAGGTCGCGGGGCGGCGTGTGGGTCAGGCTTGAGCGAACAGCGGGCCGCCCAGTTGCGGGCCGAGGCCGCCGCCGTCACCGGCGCGGAGCTCACCGCGATGGCGTCGTCCGCGCCGGTGGAGACCCCGGCCAAGCCGGAGGCTGTCGCCCAGCCGGCCCAGGAGATGGCCGACGTGGCCGCCGCCAAGCCGGCGCCGAGTGTGGGTTCCAGCACCGAACTGCTGGAGGCCGTGATCGGCAAGGCCGCCGACGCGCCGCTCTGCTTCACCTGCGGTACGAAGATGCGCCCCGCCGGTAGCTGCTACGTCTGCGAGGGCTGCGGCTCCACCAGCGGCTGCAGCTGACACGTCAGCGACGAGCCCCGGGCGTTCGCGCGCCCGGGGCTCGTCCGTGTGCTGGTCACTCGGACCAACGGTCGTGGTGTATCACCGACGACAGCGGACGTCGCTGACGCCAGCCGTGCCGCTCCAGGTCCGGCGTCTGCTCCAGATGGGTGACCGGGCCGAGGCAGAGCCACGCCACCGGGCGGACGGTGGCCGGGATGCCGAGCAGATCGCGTAGGAACGGCTCCCGGTAGAACGAGACCCAGCCGACCCCGAGCTGCTCGGCGGTTGCGGCCAGCCACAGGTTCTGGATCGCCAGACAGACCGAGTAGAGGCCGGCGTCGGTGATCGCGTGTCGACCGAGTACGGCCGGCCCACCCCGCTCCGGGTCGTAGGTGACCACGACCGACAACGTCGACTCTCGTACGCCATCGATCTTAATCCGGGCGAAGCGTTCCGCCGCCGGACCGTCGAGAGTGGCCGCGAAAGTGTCCCGCTCCCGCTCTACGTGTCGGTGGAACTCCTGCCGCAGCTCTGGATCGCGGACCAGGATGAAGTCCCAGGGTTGGGAGAGACCGACGCTCGGTGCGGCGTGCGCCGCCGTGAGGATCCGATCCAACGTATCCGCGGGGATCGGCGCCCCGGTGAATTGGGCACGTACGTCCCGGCGGCGGTGGATGGTCTCGTAGAGCTCGTTGTTCACGGCAGGCTCCCGCTGCGCTCGCGCCCCTGACGGGGCGATGACGCGAGGCCGGTCTTCGGACCCCGGTCACCGCGGCGGACCCGTGCCGGACTCACACCGGCTTCCCGATTCTCCCCACTCGCGCGGGGCACCTCGCAACGTCTGTGCCACCGCGCACCATAGCGGCCCCCACGAACCTGGGACTAACCCCGCCATGAATGCGCGGTTGGCGCAGCGGTGCGGGCTACTGGCTCGCTCGCTCGGCCGCGCGTACGGCGTTGCGGAACAGCATCGCGACGGTGGTTGGACCGACCCCGCCGACCCGGGGCGTGATGGCGCCGGCGACCTCGGCGCACGCTTCGTCCACGTCCGGCAGGAGACGCCGCCCTTCGTAGCGGACGCCGGCACCGATGACGACGGCGCCGGGCCTGACGTGCTCAGGCCGCACGATCCGGGGTACGCCGGCGGCGGCGACGAGGATGTCGGCGCGGCGGGTGTAGCGGTCCCAGTCGGGCACGCCGGTGTGGACGACGGTGACGGCGGCGTTGGCGGTCGGGCGCTTCTGGGCGAGCAGCATCGCCAGGGGACGGCCAAGGGTGGCGCCGCGACCGAGGATGACGACCTCACGACCGGCGACGGGGATCTGGTGGTACGCCAGGAGTGCTTCGATGCCGGCGGGGGTGCACGGCAGCGGGCCGGGCAGGCCGACGGCGAGACGCCCCATGTTCAGCGGGTGCATGCCGTCGACGTCCTTGTCCGGGTCGATGGTCAGCAGCGCCGCGTCGTAGTCCAGATGCCCCGGCACCGGATACTGCACGAGCAGTCCGTGCACGGCGGGATCGGCGTTGAAGCGGGCGATGGCCTGGTGCAGCTCGGCCTGGGTGACGGCGGCGGGCAGATGCACGTGCGGGGACGCGAACCCGAGCGCGACGGCCTGGCGCTGCTTGATGGCGATGTAACCGGCGCTGGCGTCGTCGTCGCCGACGAGAATGGTGGCGAGGCTCGGCGTGATCCCGCGGCTGCGGAGTGCTGCGGCAGCGGCGGCGGTCTCGGCCAGGACGGCTTCGGCGACGGGAGCACCCGGCAGGAGCCGGGCCGGGCCCGACGAGGTGTGGTGTTCGGTGGATTCGCTTGTCGTGGTCATGACGGTCCCTCGACGCGGGCGCCCAGGCGGTCGACGCCCGCGAGAGGCTCCCCGATGGTTCCACCATCCCCGTGCCGCCAGTCGCCGGTGCCTCGATAGTGCCCCATCACCAGGGCGACTGCCCAGCTGACCGGCCGTGCCGCCTCGGGCGGGGCCCACTCGCCCGGGGGTTTGGTAACACCAGCGGTCCGGCTGACGAAGAAGAGGTGTGAGTGACGAGAGGGGACAGCCTGTGCGTGAGCCCAGCGAAGCGGGGGGTGACATCTCCGGCATCGGGGCCGATCCGGTGGCCTTCGAGGTCTTCTACCGGCGGCACCTGGAGGCGGTGGGCCGGTTCGTGGCGCGGCGGGTCGACGACCCGCACCTCGCCGCCGACCTGACCGCCGACGTGTTCCTCGCGGTGATCGAGTCGGCGGACGGCTACCGGCCGGACCGGGGTAGCCAGGTCGGCTGGCTGTACGGGGTGGCCCGCAACGTCATCGGCGACGAGCGGCGTCGGGCGGCCCAACGGCTGCGGGTGACCGGCCGACTGGCCGGACGACGGGACCTGGGTCCCGATGACATCGCCCGCATCGAGGAGCGGATCGACGCCGAGTCCGTGGCCCGCCACACCTATCGGGCGCTGAGCGAGCTGCCCGAGGGCACCCGAACGCTTGTCGAACTCGTCGCCGTGGACGGCCTCAGTGTCGCGGAGGCGGCGACCGTGGTCGGGATGTCCCCGGTCGCTGCTCGGGTCCGCCTGCACCGTGCCCGTCGCGTCGTCCAGGCCGTGCTCGCCCGTCCGGCCACCACCCTCGCCTGATGAGACGGAGCTGACATCATGAACAAGATCGAACAGTCGACCGAGGGTTTCGAGGAGCAGCTCCTCAGAGACCTGACCGCCCACGTCGCTCGGCGGGCCGAGGTGGCTTCGGCGACCCGCGCCGCCGGACTCCGTACCCGGTTCCCGCGCGGTTGGCGCCTGGCCGGAGCGTTCGGACTGACCGTCGTCCTGACCGCCGGCGCGCTGGCGGTCCAGACGATGGGGGTGGGCGACAGGCCGCCGCCCACGGCAACCGCGTCGGAGATCTTCCGGATGGCGGCCGACGCCGCCCGGCAGCAGCCCGAGCTCACCGCCCGACCCGACCAGTACGTCTTCACGGAATCCCTGGTGACGCTACGGGACGAGCCGGCCAGCGGCCCGTACCGGACACATCGGACCGAACTGTGGCAGTCGGCCGGCGGAGTCGCGTACACGCAGGCACGCTATCGACCGGAGACCGATCCGAACGGGTGGAGCGAGGTGCAGGTGCTCCGCCTCGATGATCCCGGGGATCCCGACCGGCAGCTCGACGCCTTCCAGTCGCCCGCGTACCACGGCGACCTGCCCACCGATCCGGACGAGTTGCTCCGATACCTTCGGGACCACCCGGTCGACCTGCACCTCCCCGAAGGAGCCGATGAGGAGGCCGTCTACGGGGACGAGAGCATGGTGTACACCACCGCGCGGATGATGCTCCAGGGCTACGTGCCGCCCCGAGCGCTGGCGGCGCTGTTCGAGTTGTTGGCGCGCGAGCCCGGGGCCGTCGTCATCTCTGGCGACGTGGTGGACGCCGCCGGTCGGCATGGGGTGGCGATCCGGATGCCCGGCGTGATCGGCGGTAACGAGGACTTCCTCTTCGACCGGGACACCCACGTCTTCCTCGGCCGCCGAGGGTCGGTGGTGCGCGACGGCAAGGAGTCCCTGGGACTGGCTTTCGCGCTACTCCGCATCGCCATCGTCGACCGGCCGGGCCAGCAGCCCTGAGCAGTGCCGGGCGGGTCGCCGATCAGGAGGTCACGCGAGAAGACGACGGGAAGGGGCAGCGCCGCGTGCGGGCGGTTCAGGGCTGGGCGAACAGCGGGCCGTAGTTCGAGCGGAACATCTGCTCACCCAGGCGGCGCATCACCAGGTCGCGGAGCGCGGGCGGGAGCCCGGTGGCCCGGTCGCGGCGGCGGGTCTGGCTGAGCACCCAGTCGGTACGCGGGCGTCGCCGCGCCTCGTACCCGCGCAGGGCTTCGGCGATGGACCCGGCGGCGGCCAGCGACGCGGCGAGCACGACGCCGTCCTCCAGTGCCATCGCCGCGCCCTGGGCCATGTTCGGCGAGGTGGCGTGGGCGGCGTCACCGATCAGCAGCACCGGCCCCCGGGACCAGGCGTCGAGCACGACCTCCTGGTTCGGCCCGGCGTACAGGGTGCTGTCGTCGTGGTCGAGGGCCTTGAGCATGCTCGCGACCGGCTCGGTGAACGTCGCGGCCACCTCGTCGCGCCAGCCGGGTCTGTCGACCACCGGGCCGTCGTTGTAGTAGCAGTACGTCTGCTCGGCGCTGATCGGGATCGTCAGGAACTGCCGACCACGCCCCAACTGCACCGACCAGACCGGCTCGGCGTCGATCCGGGGGGCGATCCACCGGTACGCGTACTGGCCGAGGTCGCGGGCCGCCGGAGCGTCGAAGGCGAGCCGCCGGACCGTCGAGTTCACCCCGTCCGCGCCGAGCACCAGGTCGTACCGTTCGATGTTGTGGTCGTCGAACTCGACGGCGACCCGGTCGCCCTCCTCGGCCATTGCGACCGGGTGGCGGCCCCAGCGGATCGGGGTGTCCCGGACGCCGGCGAGCATCGCCCGGTGCAGGTGTGCCCGGGGCAGCGACACGCACGGCCCGACGCCCCGCCACAGCGCGGTCACGTCGATGTCGAAGAGGCGGCCCCCGCGCTGGTTGGCGCTGCGCTGTCGGGTGATCTCCACGGCGACGTCGGCGACCGGCTCCCGCAGACCGAGTACGGCGAGCATGCGGGTCGCGTTGCCGGTGAGGTAGATGCCGGTGCCGGAGTCGGTCGGCCCGGGTGCCCGCTCGACCACGTCGATGGTCGCGCCCCAGTCCCGCAACGCGGCCACCGTCGCGAGCCCGGCGACACCTCCACCGACGATCAGTACCCGGACACCGTTGCCCCGCATGACACACTCCTCCCCGTTGCCCCTGCCCGCACCGCCGCTGAGCTGCTGCTCGACGGGCCGGCCGCCGCAGCACTCTACGAGGGCGGTGAGTCAGCACACGGGAACGGGGGCTGAACTTGCGAGGAATGGGCTGCGACGATGAGGGCATGACGACCGCTGAGGCGTACGCCGAGTTCGGCAGCCGCGAGGCGCGCGGCGTGTCGCCCACGTACGAGCGTCTGGCGCAGGCCGTCGCCCGCGACGACGCCCTGCTCGCCCTGCTCGACAGGCTCCCGCCGGGCAAACGGCAGCCGAATCTGCTGTTCGGCGTCGTGCGCTGGCTCGGCGGCCCGGTCGACGACCCGGTCGCGTTTCACGAGTACGCGGTGACGCACTGGCCCGCCGTCGAGGCGGAGCTGCGCACCCGGGCCACCCAGACCAACGAGAGCGGCAGGTGCGCGGTCCTGCTGCCGGTGCTCGCCGCGCTGCCGCAGCCCCTCGCCCTGCTGGAGGTCGGCGCGTCCGCCGGGCTCTGCCTCTACCCCGATCGGTACGCGTACCGCTACGGCGATCACGAGGTCGGCTCCGGCGAGCCGGTCCTGGAGTGCACGGCCGGTGGGTTGGTGGCGCCGGCCCGCGTACCCCGGGTGGTGTGGCGGGCTGGTCTGGACCTCAACCCGCTCGACGTGACCGACCCCGGCGACGTGTCCTGGTTGGACGCTCTGATCTGGCCGGAGCACGCGCACCGGCGGTCCCGGTTGCGTGCCGCGGCGGCCCTCGCCGCGGCCGACCCGCCGCTACTGGTCCGCGGCGATCTGGTGGACGACCTGCCGGCGCTGGCCGCCCGCGCGCCGGCCGACGCGACGCTCGTGGTCTTCCACACGTCCGTGCTCTACCAGGTGCCGCCGCCGCGCCGGGACGCGTTCGTCCGGCTGGTCCGTGAGCTGCCGGGGCACTGGATCGCGAACGAGGCGCCGGAGGTGCTGCCGTACGACGGGTTGCCCGACCCGCCGAGCGACGCGCTGCACAACGTCCTCGCGCTCGACGGGCAGCCGCTGGCCTGGACCCGGGGCCACGGCCAGGCGATGACCTGGTTCGGCTGAAGCCACCCAGCCACCCAGCCACCCAGCCGGCTCGGCCGGCTCAACGAATCGGTGCCGGCATCCGGGCGTGCAGGGCTCGGATGAACCAGTCCACCGCCGGCGCGGTCGCATCGCCTGTCGACCAGCCGTTGAGCACCGCCAACAGGTCGAGGTAGCGGTCCCGGCGGGGATCGTTGGCCGGCACCAGCCGGTCGAGCAACCGCTGACGCAGGTCGGCGTCGTCGGAGTGACCGTGCAGGCTCGCGTACCGGCTGGTGGCTGCCGCGACCACCGGATCGGCGTCCGGGCTGGTCGGGTCGAGTCCGGCCGCGAGGGCGGGGGCCACCGCGTCCCGGACCACCGCGACGGCGTCCGGGCGGGGCAGCCCCGGGACGTCGTGGTCGGCGGCGTGTTGATGCGCCAGCCGCCGCATCCGTGCCCGGAACTCCGGCTCCCGGCACATCTCGGCCAGTTCCAGCCACGCCTCGACCTGCTCGGTGGTGGGGTCGTCGGGAAGTTCCGGTGTCATCGACACGATCACACCCGGGTACGCGGGCTGGTCGCCGAGGCCGGCGAAGACGCTGGCCAGGAAGTCGGCGACCAGGTGCCCCCGTTCACGGGCGGTGAGCTGGACCAACCGATGCAGGTCGTCCACCTCGGCCGGCCCCGACCCGCGCTTCGCCGCGAGGGTGAGCACCGCCTGGCGCAGCCGCAGCACCCGGATCTGCACCGCCAACGCCTCGGCGTGCGCGGCGGCCACCTCGGGCAGGGGCACCTCGCGGTCCACCACCCGCCGGATGGTGGCCAGGTCCACGCCCAGGTCGCGCAGCGTCCGGACCAGGTCCAGCCGGGCAACCGCCGCGGCGTCGAAGAGGCGGTAGCCGCTCGGGCTCCGGTCCGTCGGTGGCACGATCCCGCTGTCGGCGTAGTACCTGATGGTCTTGACGCTCAGGCCGGTGCGGCGGGCCAGCTCGCCGATCGTGTACTGCTTCGTACCGCTCATGCCCCCACCCTCGCGTCTCCCCCCGCTGGAGACTCAAGCGTGGAGCAGGCCGCGGCGGATCCCTAGACTGCGGCGGTGACCGAGGAGCGACGACCCCTGGCGGATCGGCCGCTCACCGAGCCGCACCCGTCCCGGCTGTCGCCCGCGCACCCCGACCGGGCCCGGATCCTCGCCACCCACGCCGCCGCGCTGACCGCCGGGGAGGCCGGCTACCTCGACCCGGCGACGGGGTTGTTCGTGCTCAGCGCCGGGTTCCTGGCCCGGCGAGGCACCTGCTGCGGGCGCGGCTGCCGACACTGCCCGTATGTGGACGATCCACCGTCCGGATGAGCGCGGGCAGACCGCCGGAACGAGGACTTCCGCGCGACACTTACACCCCGTACGGTGTCCGACGGACATCCGGCGGGCGCCTTCCGCCGTCGGTCGGTCGGCGAGAGGGTGGAACGTGCGCGGGCGGATCGTGGTCGGAGGGCTGGCGGGGCTGCTGATGAGCGGCTGCGCCGCCGAGGCCGAGCCGGTGGCGGTGCTGCCGCCACCGGTGCCCATCGCCGTGGACGTGGCGGCGGCGTCCTCCGGCGGCGCCTGCCGGCTGTTGGACTTCGCGGTGATCGAGGAACTGGTGAAGGTGCGCTTCGACGTGGCGGCGGCCAGCGAGCAGGGCGACACGCACACCTGTGTGGTGCGGGCCGGAGGCGCGGCGTGGCCGGAGCTGACGCTCAGTGTGTCCGAGACCACGATCGACAAGGCCACCTTCGCCGCGGACGTGGTGCCGGACAAGGCGGCGAAGATCACCGGCCTGGGTCAGCAGGCGTACCGGCGGACCACCGCCGCGGCGAGCGGGCACGGGCCGGTCGCCGAGGTGGGCTGGCTGGCCACCGACGGTCGGCTGGCCACGTTGAGCTGGACCGGTGCGCGGGGGAGCGAACGCACGGCGGCGGAGAAGATGACCGCTGACCTGGGCGCGCTGGCCAAGAAGGTGGACACCCGGGCGCTGTGACGCCCGGATAACCGATTGGTCAACTGGCGGCGACGAACACCCGGGAGGCGACTTCGCGGGGGAGTCGTACCCGGTCGCCCGACCTGTCGATCGACACGCCGTCGCGTTCCTGCGCCACGGTGACCGTGGCGCCCGGGTCGACACCGGCGGCGTGGAGTTGACGCAGCACGTCGGCGTCCTTCTGCACGCTCTCGCAGATCCGGCGCACGACGACCGGCCCGGAGAGGCCGGGGAAGGCCAGATTGCGCTCGCCCTCGACGGCCTCGGTGGCCTCCTCGGCCGGCGAGCCCAGCTCCTGTAGCCCCGGGATCGGGTTGCCGTACGGGGAGCGGGTCGGCCGGTTGAGCAGGTCGTACACCCGCTTCTCCACCGCGTCGCTCATCACGTGCTCCCAGCGGCAGGCCTCTTCGTGGGCCTCCTCGTAGGGCATCCCGATGACGTTTACCAGCAACAACTCGGCGAGGCGGTGCTTGCGCATCACCGACACGGCGCTGCCCCGGCCCTGCACGGTGAGCGTCAGGTGCCGGTCGCCCTCAACGGTGAGCAGGCCGTCGCGCTCCATTCGGGCAACGGTCTGGCTCACGGTGGGGCCGCTCTGTTGCAGCCGTTCGGCGATCCGGGCACGCAGCGGCGGCACCCCTTCCTCTTCCAGTTCGAGGATGGTGCGCAGGTACATTTCGGTCGTGTCGACCAGGTCGTGAGACTTCATAACGTCAGCGGCCCTCCGGTGCACGATGCTACCTCGGAGAAGCACCAGCGACCGCCGCCGAGCCGCGTGCCGTCGACGCGAATGGTGTTGGATGGTCGTCATGTCCGGTACCCAGGAGCCGCTGGTCGAGGTCGACCGGCTCGCCGCCGAGCTTGACCAGGATGATCCGCCCACCCTGCTCGACGTTCGCTGGCGGCTCGTCGGCCCACCGGGCCACGACGACTACCTCGCCGGCCACCTGCCCGGCGCGGTCTTCGTCGACCTGGACACCGCGCTCTGCGGGCCGCCCGGCGTCGGCGGCCGGCACCCACTGCCCGACCCGGCCGCGTTGCAGGCCGCGCTGCGGGCCGTCGGCGTCCGCGCCGGTCACCCCGTGGTGGTGTACGACGGCGGCGACGGCCTGGCCGCCGCGCGGGCCTGGTGGACGTTGCGCTGGGCGGGACACCGCCCGGTGCGCCTGCTCCACGGTGGCTATCCAGCCTGGGTCGCCGCCGGCCGGCCCGTCTCCACCGACGCGCCCGCCCCGACCCCCGGTGACGTCGCGGTACGCCCCGGTGATCTCCCGGTGCTCGACGCGGGGCAGGCCGCCGAGTTGGCCGCCGCCGACGACGCGGTGCTGCTCGACGTGCGGACGGCGCCCCGCTACTCCGGTCAGGTCGAGCCGATCGACCCGGTCGCCGGGCACGTGCCGGGTGCCGCGAACCTCCCCGCCGGGGAGTACGTCGGTCCGGACGGGCGCTTCCCGGCCGCCGACGCCCTGCGTGAGCGGTTCGCCACCGTCGGAGTGACCGGGGCGCGGGCCGTCGGGGCGTACTGCGGCTCCGGGGTGACCGCCGCGCAGGCGGTGCTCGCGCTGCACCTGGCCGGCCGCACGGACGCCGCGCTCTACGTTGGATCGTGGAGCAACTGGGTGGCCGATCCCACGCGCCCGGTCGCCCCCGGGCCGATATCTGCGCGCTGACCAGCGCGTGCGGTGGGTCGGCGACGGTCCTCGTGCGACGATGGGCTCATGTCCGACGACACGGTGGTGGTGTGGGACTCCTCGCTGCTCGCCTACGACATGGGTGACCATCCGCTCGACCCGGTGCGGGTGGAGCTGACCGTCGCGCTGGCCCGGGATCTGGGCATCCTGGATCGGCCGGGGGTGCGGATGGTCAAGCCGGAGCCGGCCGACGACGCCCTGCTCACTCGCGTGCACCACCCGGCCTACCTGGCCGCGGTGCGGGCCGCGCCCCGCGACCCGCTCTTCGCCGGGTACGGGCTGGGCACGTCCGACAACCCGATCTTCGAGGGGATGCACGAGGCCAGCGCGCTGATCACCGGCGCGACGGTGGCCGCCGCCGAGGCGGTCTGGCGCGGTGACGCCAGGCGGGCGGTGAACGTGGCCGGCGGCCTGCACCACGCGATGCCCGCCCGCGCGTCCGGCTTCTGCGTCTACAACGACCCGGCGGTGGCCATCGCCCGCCTGCTCGACCTGGGCGCGGAGCGGGTCGCGTACGTGGACGTCGACGTGCACCACGGAGACGGTGTACAGCAGATCTTCTTCGACGACCCCCGGGTGCTCACGGTCAGCGTGCACGAGACGCCGCTGGCGCTCTTTCCGGGCACCGGGTTCCCGGACGAGACGGGTGGGCCGGGCGCGCAGGGCACCGCTGTCAACATGCCGTTGCCACCGGGTGTCGACGACACCGGTTGGCAGCGGGCGTTCCACGCGGTCGTGCCGTCGGTGCTGCGCGCGTTCCGGCCGCAGGTGCTCGTCACCCAGTGTGGCGCCGACGGGCACCGACTGGATCCGCTCGCCGACCTCAACCTGACCGTGGACGGGCAGCGGGCCACCTACCTGGCGATGCGGGCACTCGCCGACGAGTTGTGCGACGGCCGGTGGGTGGCCACCGGCGGCGGCGGGTACGCGCTGGTCGAGGTCGTGCCCCGGGCCTGGAGTCACCTGCTGGCCGTGGCCACCGGTGACCCGATCGACCCGGCCACGCTCACGCCGGCGGGCTGGCGGGAGTTGGTCGCCTCCCGTCGTCTGGGCCGGGAGGTGCCGCTGCGGATGACCGACGACGCCGACCCGTCGTACGAGACGTGGCAGCCGACCGGCGAGCCGAACGCGGTGGACCGGGCGATCGCGGCGACCCGCAAGGCCGTCTTCCCGCTGCTCGGGCTCGATCCACACGATCCGCGGGACTGAGCCGGGCTGTTTCGGTGACGACCGTGGACCAGCCGGTGGACGTGCTGCTCAGCGACGGCAGCACCGTCCAGTTGCGTCCGATCGACCCGGCTGACGCGCCGGGCATCGTGGCGATGCACAGCCGGTTCTCCGAGCGCACCCGCTACCTTCGGTATTTCTCGCCGTACCCCCGCATCCCGGAACGGGACCTGATCCGGTTCGTCACCGTCGACCACCACGACCGGGAGGCGTTCGTGGTGCTGGCCGCCGACCGGATCGTCGCGGTCGGCCGGTACGAGCGGCTCGGCCCGCAGGCGCCGGACGCGGAGGTGGCCTTCGTCGTGGAGGACGCCTACCAGGGCCGGGGCATCGGTTCGGTGCTGATGGAGCACCTGGCCGAGACGGCCCGCCGCAACGACATCATGAGTTTCGTCGCCGAGGTGCTGCCGACCAACGGGACGATGTTGCGGGTCTTCGCCGACTTCGGTTACCAGGTCCAGCGCGAGTACGCCGACGGTGTGGTGCACCTGAGCTTCCCGATCGCGCCCACCGAAGCCACGCTGGAGGTGCAGCGTGGCCGGGAGCACCGCACCGAGGCCCGCTCGATCGCCCGGCTGCTCACCCCCCGGGGCATCGTCGTCTACGGTGCCAGCGCCACCGGCCAGGGTGTCGGCGCGGCGGTGCTCGGGCACCTGCGCGACGGCGGGTTCACCGGCGCGGTGGTGCCGGTGCATCCGAGCGCGTCCACCGTGGCGGGCCTGCCCGCGTACCCGTCGGCGGTCGACGCCGGCACGCCTGTGGACCTGGCGGTGGTGGCGGTTCCGCCGGGGGCGGTGACCGCGGTGGTCGCCGACGCCGCCGCCGCCGGAGTGCACGCGCTGGTGGTCATCTCGGCCGGCTTCGCCGAGGCCGGGGCCGGGGGCGCGGCCACGCAGCGGGCGCTGGTCCGCGCGGCGCACGCCGCCGGCATGCGGGTCGTCGGCCCGAACTGTCTCGGCGTGGCCAACACCGACCCGACGGTACGCCTCAACGCCACCCTCGCCCCGGCGCTGCCGCCGCCGGGCCGGGTGGGCATCTTCAGTCAGTCCGGCGCGTTCGGGGTGGCGCTGCTCGCCGAGGCGGACCGGCGTGGCCTCGGGCTGTCCAGCTTCGTGTCGGCCGGCAACCGGGCCGACGTCTCCGGCAACGACCTGCTGCAGTACTGGCAGGACGATCCCGGCACCGATGTGATCATGCTCTACCTGGAGACCTTCGGAAACCCACGGAAGTTCGCCCGGCTGGCCCGGCGGATCGGCCGTGCCAAACCGGTCGTCGCGCTCGCCTCACCGGCCCGCCCGGTGGGGATCGGTGACACCGCCGGGCCGGACGAGGCGGCGGTGTCCGCGCTCTTCGCCCAGTCCGGGGTGATCCGGGTGGACACCGTGCCGGAACTGCTCGACGTGGGCGTGCTGCTGGCCAACCAGCCGTTGCCGGTCGGCGGCCGGGTCGGCGTGGTGGGCAACTCCTCGGCCCTGACCGGCCTGGCCGCCACCGCCTGCGCCGGGCACGGCCTCACGGTGGCCGACGGTTATCCCCGCGACGTCGGGCCGGGCGCCGGTGCCGCCGAGTTCGCCGCCGCTCTCGCCGAGACGGCCAGCGACGACCAGGTGGACGCCCTGGTGGTGGTCTTCGCGCCGCCGCTGCCCGGCCAACGGACCGAGGTGGACGCCGACGTGACCGCCGCCCTACCGGCGGCCCTCGCGCTGGGCAAGCCGACCGTGGCGACGTTCCTGGTCGGGCGGCTGCCGCCGGGGGTGCCCGCCTACGGGGGAGTGGAGGAGGCGGTGCGCGCCCTCGCCCGGGTGCACCGGTACGCCGAGTGGCTCCGCCGCCCGCCCGGGGTTGTCCCCGAGTTGCCCGGCGTCGACCGGGTCGCCGCGCAGGCCGCGTTCCGCAGCGACGCCACCGACCCCGGTGCACTGCTGGCCGCGTACGGGATCGACGTGGTGGCGTCGGTGCCCGTCGACTCGGCCGACGCGGCGGTCGACGCGGCGGCGCCGCTGGGCTATCCGGTGGCGCTCAAGGCGGCTGCCCCCGGCCTGCGGCACCGGCTCGACCTCGGCGCGGTCCGGCTCGACCTGCCCGACGAGATGGCGCTCCGGCGGGCGTACACCGAGCTGGCCGCGGCCTTCGGCGCGGACGTACTGGTCCAGCCGATGGTGCCGCCCGGGGTTGCGTGCGTGGTGGAGCTGGTGGAGGACCCGGCGTTCGGGCCGGTGGTCGGTTTCGGTCTCGGTGGGGTCGCCACCGAGTTGCTGGGTGACCGGGCCTGGCGGGCGGTGCCGCTGACCGACACCGACGCGGCCGAGCTGGTCGACGAGCCCCGGGCCGCGCCGCTGCTGCGTGGGCACCGGGGTGCCGCGCCGGTCGACCGGACGGCCCTGGCCGACCTGTTGCTGCGGGTGGGGCAGCTCGCCGACGAGCAGCCCCGCGTACGGTCACTGACCCTCAACCCGGTGCTCGCCCGCCCGGACGGCATCGCGGTCCTGCACGCCCAGGTGCGGGTGGGCGGCGTGGTCGCCCGCCCGGACACCGGTCCCCGCCGCCTCTGAGGGCACCCGGTCAGGGTCGGCTGGAGATCTGCTGGACGCCCCAGGTGTTGCCGTCCGGGTCGGCGAAGAAGACGAAGCCGACGTTGTCCAGCGGATCCGGCACCGGCCGGGGGTTTTGACCCACCACCTGGATCTCACTCACCTCCACCCCCCGTTCGACCAGCTCGGCGTGGGCCCGCTTCAGGTCGGGCACCACCAGTTGCAGGCCCCTGAGTGAGCCCGGCGGCATGTCCGGGACGACGCCCCTGCCGAGCACGACGGAGCAGCCCGAGCCGGGTGGGGTCAGTTGGATGACCCGCGCCTCGTCGCTGATCACCGTGTCGTGGTCGACAGTGAAGCCGAGCTGGTCGGCGTAGAACTTCTTCGCCCGGTCCAGGTCGGAGACCGGCACGATCACCACTTCCAGCGTCCAGTTCATGGTTGCACCCCTCGTGTCGTCGTTGTGGAACGCAGCAGGTCGGCGAGCCGCCTGAAGCTCTGCCCGACCCCCCGCGCCATCGGGTAGCGCAGCACGGTGTCCCGCCCCTGCGCGGTGGCGTAGAGCAGCGTGGTGCTGACTGTCGTTCGCCCGGCCGCCTCGGTGAATTCGTGGCTGACAAGCGTCTCGCCCGGGTAGGACTGGTCGTCGAAGAGCTCGGTGCAGACCAGTCGGTGCGGCGGCTCGACCTGTCGATAGATCCCAGCCTGGACCATCCGGGCGCCCTCCGGGCCCTGCGACACGAACCGCCACCGCCCGCCGACCCGCAGGTCGACGTCGCACTCCGCCAGCCTCCAGCCGTGTGCGCCGTACCACCGCAGGAGCAGCTCGGGTCGGGTGAAGGCGGCGAACACCAGCCGCGCCGGCGCCTCGAACAGCCGACTCAGCACGATCTCCCGGTCGCCCGGGGTGTGCACGACGAGCGGATCGTCGACGTTTGTCACTCGCTCGTTCCGTCCGGTCCGGCGGGCCGACGCGCGGTGTCGGTGCGGTCGAGGGACTGGAGTTCGTCGAGCAGAGCGTCGAGGCGTTTGTAGCTCTGCACCCAGTAGTCGCGGTAGTCGGCGAGCCAGGCCGTCGCCTCGCGCAGTGGTCGGGCCTCCAAACGGCACGGTCGGCGCTGGGCGTCCCGCCCCCGGCTGACGAGGCCAGCGCGTTCCAGCACCCGGAGGTGCTTGGAGATGGCCGGCTGGCTCATCTCGAAGGGTGCTGCCAGCTCCGTCACGGTCGCCTCCCCGGTCGCGAGCCGGGCGAGGATGGCCCGGCGGGTCGGGTCGGCCAGCGCCGCGAAGGTCGCGTCCAACAGTTCCGTGCTCGCCACTCATAACCTCCTGGTTTTATAACCAGTTGGTTTGTATCGTGCAAGGGCGCCTTCGTCAAGCACCACCACAGCACGGAAGGCCCCGGCGAACCGCCGGGGCCTTCCGTGGGAACCGGGTGCGTCAGCAGGCGTACGCCTCCAGGCGCTGCGCCCGCTCCGGGGCGCGCAGTTTCAGCAGCGTCACCTTCTCGATCTGCCGGATCCGCTCCCGGGACAGGCCGAACTCCCGGCCGACCTCGTCGAGCGTGCGCTGCCGGCCGTCGTCCAGGCCGAACCGCAACCGGATGACCGCCTGCTCCCGCTGGGACAGGGTGGCCAGCACGATGCTGACCTCGTTGCGCAGCTCGCCGTGGGCGGCGGCGTCGCCCGGCTCGGTGCGCGGGTCCACCGAGGCCACGAAGTCGCCGAGCGCGCTCTCCCCGTCGTCGCCGACGGCCTGGTCCAGGCTGACCGGCTCCCGGTCGTAGGAGATCAGCTCGATGACCTGGATCTCGGGCACCTCCAGGGCGCGGGCCACCTCGGCGACCGTCGGCTCGCGGCCCAGCGTCACCGCCAGCTCGCGGCGGGCGCGGACCATCCGGTTGACCTGCTCGACCATGTGCACCGGGATGCGGATGGTGCGGGCCTGGTCGGCCATCGCCCGGGTGATCGCCTGCCGAATCCACCAGGTGGCGTACGTGGAGAACTTGTAGCCCTTGGCGTAGTCGAACTTTTCCACCGCCCGGATCAGGCCGAGGTTGCCCTCCTGGATCAGGTCGAGAAACGCCATCCCGCGGCCGGTGTAGCGCTTGGCGATGCTGACCACCAGCCGCAGGTTCGCCTCCAACAGATGGTCCTTGGCCGCCCGGCCCTGCGCGACGACGAGTTGCAGGTCGGCCCGCAGCTCCTCGGAGACCGGAGTGCAGGTGGCCAGCTTCTCGTCCGCGAACAGGCCGGCCTCGATCCGCCGGGCCAGGTCGACCTCCTGCGCGGCGGTCAGCAGCTTGGTCCGGCCGATCCCGTTGAGATACGCCCGGACCAGGTCGGTCGAGATGCCACGCTCGTCGGTGGCGTCCAGGTCGGTGAGGACCTCGGAGGTCCCGTCGGTGTCGGTCGTGGTGGCCGGGCGCGTCCGGTGTTCCGTCATCTGCAGGACCATCTCTGTCTCTCCCCGTTTCCACGTCTATGCCGTGTCTCCGGCCCAGTGGTGCCGGTGTGAGACACAGCTTGGCGGGCGGGGCGTAAAACGGGAGTGAGGCGATCAGACACCCGACAGGAATTGCGTCAGATCGTTGTGTGGAGTGTCGCCCCGCTCCGTGGTTGCCCACCCCGGCTACGGTGCGGACGGTCGGCACCTCGGTCGGCACGGACACAGTTGGAGGACGGCGTGGTCTTCAAGCGGCTCATGAAGGCGATGGGGGTCGGCGGCCCGTCGGTGGAGACGGTGCTGGCCGACCCGAACTGCCGTCCGGGCGGGCAGTTGGAGGGCCGGATCCAGGTGGTCGGCGGTGACCACCAGGTCGACATCGACCACGTCACCCTCGGCCTGGTCACCCGGGTCGAGGTCGAGAGCGGCGACAACGACTACGACACCACCCAGGAGTTCCACCGTCAGCAGGTCACCGGCGCGTTCCGGTTGGAGCCGGGGCAGCGCCACGACATCCCGTTCCGGTTCGGCGTGCCGTGGGAGACACCGGTCACCGAGCTGTACGGGCAACACCTGCACGCAATGACGATGGGGCTGCGTACCGAGTTGGAGGTTGCCCGCGCGGTCGACAAGGGCGACCTGGACGTGGTGTCGGTGCACCCGCTGCCCGCTCAGGAGCGACTACTGGACGCGTTGCTGCGGCTGGGTTTCCGGTTCGCACGTGCCGATGTGGAGCGTGGCCACATCTACGGCGTACGGCAGACGATGCCGTTCTACCAGGAGATCGAGTTCGGCCCGGCGCCGCAGTACGCCCGCTCGATCAACCAGTTGGAGGTCACCTTCGTCGCCGACGCCCAGCAGATGCAGGTCGTGCTGGAGGTCGACAAGCGCGGTGGTGTCTTCACCGAGGGACGAGACGCCTTCGGTCGGTTCACCGTCGACCACGCCACTGCCGACCGCACCGACTGGACCACCGAACTCGACAACTGGCTCCGCCAGTCCCTGTCCCGCCGAGGCCTCTTCTCCTAATTTCGAGTTAGAGGTCCAGGAGGAGGGTTCGGGGGCCTGTGTTGGTGCTCTCCACCAGCATGTGGGTGCGGAAGCGGCCCGTCTCTACCCTGGCGCCTCGCTGGCGTAGGGCGTCGACCACCGCGGTGACCAGTGGTTCGGCGACCTCGGCGGGGGCGGCTGCCGTCCAGCTGGGACGGCGGCCCTTGCGGGCGTCGCCGTAGAGGGTGAACTGACTGACCACCAGGATCGGCGCGCCGGTGTCGGCGGCGGACCGTTCGTCGTCCAGGATGCGCAACTCGTGCACCTTGCGGGCCATCGTCTGAGCGGTCTGCGCGGTGTCGGTGTGGGTCACCCCGAGCAGCACCAGCAGTCCGTTCTCGATCGCGCCGACCACCTCGCCGTCCACGGTCACGCTGGCCCGCCCGACGGTCTGCACCACCGCACGCATCAGGCGGTCACCGGCTCAATGAAGCCGCGCTCCACCAGGTGCGCCACGATCGGGCCGGCGGCCTCGGCCATCTCGTCGGGTTCGACGTCGTGCGCGGCGGCGAGCAGGGCGAGCTGGTCACGCAGCGGCAGGCGCCCGTCGGCGCCACCGACCAGCGCCAGCACCAGCGGGTCGATCTCCTCGGTCCAGCGCAGGCCGTGCGGCATCGCGAGGACCTGCCGGTCCACCGCCCAGCCCTCGTCACCCATGGTGGCCTCCTGCCGCAGTTGGAGGCCCTCGGCGGCCCGGTAGCGCTCGGCGAGCAACGCCTCGGTGTCGCGTACCCGGAGAAAGTCCTGTCGGTCGAACCAGGCGGCGATCTGGTCGCCCAGCGGTGGCTGCGCCCGCTGGCGCAGATCCTCCACGCGGACCACGGGGTCGGTGTGTCCACCTCGGCGCAGTGACACGATGCCGAAGCCGATTCCCTCCACCTTGTGCGCGTCGAACCAGTCCAGCCACGCGGCCATCCGCTGCGGGTCGGCGGTTTCGCCGACGTCGGTGAGCCACAGGTCGACGTACGCCATCGGGTCGGCCACCTCACGCTGGATCACCCAGGCGTCCAGGCCGGTCCCGGCGAACCAGCCGGCGACCCGCTCGTCCCACTCCTCGCCGGTCACGTGCACCCAGTTCGCCAGGTACTGCATGGTGCCGCCCTCGGTGAGCAGCTCCGGGGCGGCGGCGGCCAGTTCGGCGCCGATCGCGTCACCGGCCCGGCCGGAGTCGCGGTAGACGTGCGTGGTGGTGCCCGGACCGACCACGAACGGCGGGTTGCTCACCACCAGGTCGAACCGCCGACCGGCCACCGGGGCGACCAGGTCGCCGCGGAGCAGCTCCCAGTCCTGTCCGTTGAGGGCGGCGGTGGTCGCGGCGAAGCGCAGCGCCCGCTCGGAGAGGTCGGTGGCGGTCACCGACCTGGCGTGGGTGCCCAGGTGCAGGGCCTGGACGCCGGAGCCGGTGCCCAGGTCCAGTGCGGTGTCGACCGGCCGGCGCATGGTCGCGCCGATCAGGGTGTGGGTGGCCCCGCCGACGCCGAGGACGTGCTCGGCGTGCAACGGGCGACCCGGGCGGGCGCTGGCCGGCACGTCGGCGAGCACCCACCAGTCCTCGCCGTACGGCTCCAGGTCGATGCCGGCACGCAGGCCGTCGCCGTGCCGCTCGACCAGCCCGCCGGCCAGCGCTTCCGGTAGGCCCAGCGGTGCCAGCGCGGCGGCCACCGCGGCCTCCGACTCGGTCTGGGCGCAGATGAACAGCCGGATCAGGGTGCCGAGCGGGTCGCCGTCCTCGGTGGCGCGCAGCGCGGCCCGGTAGTCGTTGCGGGCGACCGCGGCGGTTGCCTGCGCGCCCAACCGCTCGGCGATGCCCTGGCTGGTGAACCCGGTCCGGGTCAGCGCGGCCCGCAGCGCGTCGACACCGGCGGGGGAGAGCAGCATGTCGTGTTCGTCCACCCCGACATCCTGCCTGCCGTCGCTGGGGAAGCCAGCATCACCCGCGAGATTCGACCCCGCCGCCCGGCAGCCCCAGCTCCGCGCCGGTCGGGGCCGAGGGCTCGCCGGGCACCGCCACGACCAGGGCCGGCGGTACGACTGTCGCCAGCCCTCGACGCGCGGCCAACCGGTCGATGACCAGGGCGTACGCCGACAGGGCCAGCACGTCGACGAGGATGACCTGCCACGGGGCGTCGGCCATCGTCTCGTCGGCGCTGAGCCCGCCGAACGCCGCCGCCAGGGTGAAGGCGAACAGATTGTTCACCACGTGCAGCGCGATCGCGGCCTCGAGCCCGCCGGTTCGCACCGTCAGCCAGCCGAACAACAGGCCCATGAAGGCCAGGTCCAGGAAGCCCCAGCCGCTGCCCCAACCGTGCGCGGCGGCGAAGAGCACCGCCTGGAGAGCGATCCCGGGCCAGGGTGTGCGCAGGTACGCGCCGACGGCCTGCAACAGCCAGCCGCGAAAGGCGTACTCCTCCGCGGCGGCCTGGAACGGCACCAGCAGGAGGACCATCAGCAGCCCGGCGGCGAATTTCGGCAACCCCACCCACGTGTCCGGGGCGGGTATCGCGCTCTCGCCGGTCAGGTCGAGCAGGAGTCCCGCGCCGACCAGCATCACGATGATCAGCGGGGTGGCGATCAGCAGGCAGCGGCCGAGCCACTCCCACCGCAGCCGGCCGAGCACCGAGGAGAGCGTGCCGGCGGGCCGGCGCTGCACGAGCCAGGCGGTGCCGAGCAGCAGTGGGAGCAGCAGCGCCAGCGAGGCGATCAGCAGTCCGGTGTCCGGAATCGGGCCGAAGGTCGGCAGCCCGTCGGCGTCGTACGGGCGGTCGGTGAGCTCGGCCGCGACGGCGGCGACGCCGAAGAGCAGGCAGACCACCACCAGCGCCGAGGCGAGCAGCGCGAGGGTGCCGACGATGGGTTGCCACCAGCGGTGCCGGTCGGTGCGGCCGAGCCGGTGGTACGGGGATCCGGGCAGGGCGGTCCGAAGCATGCGGTCGAGCGTGGCAGACGGACGCCGGTCTGTCGTGCCCGGTCGGAGCGTCGGTGTCCGCCCGGTCGGGTGGGCCGGGCAGGATGGTCGGCATGACGCTCGTGCTGCCCATCGACCCGGAGGCCAACCGTCTGCTGGAGCGCAGCCCGCTGGCTCTGCTCCTCGGCATGGTCCTGGACCAACAGATTCCGATGGAGAAGGCGTTCTCCTCGCCGTACGTGCTCACCCAGCGGCTCGGCCACGACCTGGACGCGGCGGAGCTGGCCGGGTACGACCCGGAGGCCCTGGTCGCGGTCTTCGCCCAGCCGCCGGCGCTGCACCGGTTCCCGAAGGCGATGGCGGCCCGGGTGCAGGAGGTCTGCCGGGTGCTGGTGGAGCGCTACGACGGCGACGCGGCCCTGCTGTGGGCCGAGGTCGCCGACGGGCCGGAGTTGTTGCGGCGGGTCTCCGCGCTGCCCGGCTTCGGCAGGCAGAAGGCGCAGATCTTCGTGGCCCTGCTCGGCAAGCGCTTCGGGGTGACCCCGCAGGACTGGCGGAAGGTGGCCGGAGACTACGGCGACCCCGGCGCGTACCGGTCGGTCGCCGACGTCACCGACGTCGACTCGCTGAGCCGGGTGCGGGAGTTCAAGCAGCAGATGAAGGCGGCGGCCAAGGCTGCGCGGGGCTGACGCTCAGGCGGCGGTGGGATGCGCCAGGGACGCCAGCGCGCGCCGGACGTCGGCCAGCGAGACGGTCGCGGAGTCGTCCAGGTCGGCGAGGCCGGCCTCGATCCACTGGCGCATCAGCGTGGTGACCCCGATGCCGCGGGCGTCGGCGGCGGCCCGCACCCGCTCGTAGGTCTCCAGCGGCAGCCGGACCGACCGGCTCACCATCGGCACGTCGGTGTCGGGGGCGGGGAGGTCGACCCCCGGGTGCTCGTCGATCAGCTCGGCGATCCGGTCGTCGCCGCTGTGGAACTGCTTGGTCGCGTCGTTTCGGTGCATCGTCACGGCCTCCTCATCTCCCGAGATCTCCGCACGGCCTCGTCGTAGCGCTTGGACTCGACGTCGCTCAACTCGCGGGCGGAGAGGATGTCCCAGTCGTTGTCGGTGCCATCGGCCTCGGCGAGCAGCACCGCCAGTCGGCGGCCCCGACGGGCGGCGGCGTAGACCACCATGACGTCGTCGCCCAGGTGACGAATGACCCGTCGGGCGCTGTGCAGCGCCTCCCAGACTTCCCCGGGCGTGACGTCGTAGACCCTCAGGTTGGCCAACGCCTCGTCGGTGAAGCTGAACCTGCTGCCCACGCCGTGGAGCGTACCACGGGCGTAACACGCATGGGGATGAGTCGAATTTCGCTGATCACGGCCTCGCGGTGACAGGATGAGGCGTAATCCCCTCGAGGAGGTCCCAGGTGAAGCGTCAGGCCTACCAGCCGATTCTGATCACCGACGCCTCGCGCAGCCAAGACGATCAGCTCACCAGTCGCCAGCGCCGCTATGTCCTGATGATGGGCATCCGGGTGCTGTGCATCATCGTCGGCGCGATCCTGGTCGGTGCGAACGCCCCACTGCTCTGGCTGTGGCTGCCGTTGTGTGTCCTCGGCATGGTGCTCATCCCGTGGCTGGCCGTGCTGCTGGCCAACGACCGGCCGCCCAAGGAGGAACACCGGCTGGCCAACCGGTTCCACAGCCGCCACCAGGACGACACCCCGCCGATGAGCCTCACCGCGGAGGAACGCCACCACAAGGTCATCGACGTCGAACCCTGACCCGCGAACGGGCCGGGGTTCGACACTCACGGCTGTGGCCGGGCGCCGCGACCGCTACGGCTGTGGCGTGTGCCGCGACCGCTACGGCTGTGGCCGTGCGCCGACCGTCGAGACGGCCAGCGCGCCCAGGTCGGTGGCGCGGGTCAGCGCCGCGGTCGGGGCGGCGCCGGCGAGCCAGGCGGTGAGCAGGCCGGCCGCGAAGGCGTCGCCCGCCCCCGTGACGTCCCGTACCGCCACCCGCCGGGCGGGCGCCACCCAGACCGCCGCGCTGCGGTCGACCCAGACCGCGCCGGCCGCGCCGCGCTTCACCACTACCCGCCAGGCCGTCGCCGACAATGCCCGCCCCTGCGCCGCCGGGTCCAGGCCGCCGGCCAGCACCGTGGCCTCGTCCGCGTTGACCAGCAGCAGGTCGACGTCGCGTACCCAACTCAGGAACGCCGCCGCGCCCACCCGCCGCAGCGGCGCCGCGGAGGCCGCGTCGACGCTCGTGGTGAGCCCGCGCTCGCGGGCGGCGGCCAACGCCCGCAGCCCGGCGTCGCGTGACCCGGCGTCCAGGAGGGTGTACGCGGACAGGTGCAGATGCCCCGCGTCGGGCACCGCCGCGAGGGCCCGCTCGACGTGCGCGGCGCTCAGCCGCAGGTTCGCACCCCGCTGGTTGACCATGGTGCGCTCGTCGTCGGTCGCCAACACGATCACCGTGCCGGTCGGCACGTCCTCGACCCGCTCGATCGCGCAGTCCACACCTGCCCGCTCCAACTCGGCGACCCGGTCCCGCCCGGCGTCGTCGTTCCCGACGGCGGCGACGAGCGTGACGTCCACCCGCTGAGCGGCGACCCAGGCGGCGGTGTTGGCCGCCTGGCCCCCGCCGCCGACACTGATCTCGGCTCCGGTGTCCGAGCCAGCCGCGAGCGGCCCGGACAGCACCGCGACCACATCGGTGATCACGTCCCCGACGACGACCAGCCGGGCCGTTCGGGTCATACCGCGACGGCGGTGTCGCGGGCCGCTGCGGCGACCGCGATCCGCGCGGCCAGATCGGCGTTGCGCAGGATGATCCGGACGTTGACGGTGAGGCTCGCGCCCTCGGTGGCCGAGTGGAAGTGCGCCAGCAGGTACGGGGTGACGGCCTTTCCGGTGATCCCGTCCCGCTCCAGCAGGGCCAGACCGTCGGCGAGCGTCCGATCGTGCAGCTCCGGGTCGAGCTGTTCGTCGACCGGCAACGGGTTGGCGACGAGCAGCCCGCCGGTGTGCAGGGCGTGCGCGTCCCTGGCGGCGAGTACGTCGGCGACCTGCTCGGGCGAGTCCACCGACCAGTCCAGGTCGAAGCCGGCGTCGGTGCGGTAGAAGCCGGGGAACCGGCGGGTGCGGTAACCGAGCACGGCGACCCCGAGGGTCTCCAGGCGCTCCAGCGTCGCGCCCACGTCGAGGATCGACTTGACGCCGGCGCAGACCACCACGATCGGGGTCTGGGCCAGGGTGACCAGGTCGGCCGACTCGTCGAAGGTGTGCGTGGCCTCCCGGTGTACCCCACCCAACCCGCCGGTGGCGAACACCCCGATGCCGGCCGCGGCGGCCACGGCGCTTGTCGCGGCAACCGTGGTGGCGCCGTCCACGCCGCTCGCCGCCGCCACCGCGAGGTCGCGGACGGAGAGTTTCGTCACTCCATCGACCGTCGCCAGTCGGGTCAGCTGTGCGTCGTCCAGGCCGACCACCAGCCTGCCGCCGATCATGCCGATCGTCGCGGGAACGGCCCCGGCGTCCCGGACCGCCCGCTCGATTTCCCTGGCCACCCGCAGGTTCTCCGGGCGGGGCAGCCCGTGCGAGACGATGGTGCTCTCCAGTGCGACGACGGGCCGGCCGTCGCGCAGGGCGTCGGCGACCTCGGTGCCGTAGCTGAGGTGAAAGTCAGTCACCCGGGCACCGTACGGGGTCGGGCTCCCGCCGGCCTCAGGTGGACCCGGCCGTGATGACCTGCCAAACTTGTCGGTTGGAGGTGCAGACGTGAGCACAGAGGTTCTCGAGCGTCCCGAGCTGAAGGACGCCGACACCGGTCCCGAGATGTTCCACTACGTCCGCAAGGAGAAGATCGCCGAGAGCGCCGTCATGGGCACCTTCGTCGTCGCGCTCTGCGGCGAGACCTTCCCGGTCACCAAGGCCGCCAAGCCGGGTTCGCCGGTCTGCCCGAAGTGCAAGGAGATCTACGACTCGTACCGCGAGTGAACCTCGGCCGGCGCTCCGGCCGGCGACGTAGCCTGCGGCGGTGACCACCTCCACCGCCCTGCTCCTCGCGGACCTGACCGGCGTCGCGGTGTTCGCCGCGTCCGGGGCGTCGGCGGCGGTGGCCAAACGGCTGGACCTGTTCGGCGTCGCGTTCGTCGGGTTCGTGGCCGCCCTCGGCGGTGGGATCTTCCGGGACCTGGTCATCGACGAGGCGCCGCCGCTGGCCTTCGCCGACTGGCGGTACGTGGCCACCGCCGCGATCACCGCGCTGGCCACCTTCTGGTTGCACCCACAACTGGCCCGACTGCGCACCACCGTGCTGGTGCTGGACGCGGCGGGCCTCGCGCTGTTCACCGTCACCGGCACGCTCAAGGCGCTCGACGCCCGGGTGCCGGCCGTCGGCGCCTGCCTCATCGGCATGCTCACCGCGATCGGCGGCGGGCTCGCCCGCGACCTGCTCACCGCCGAGATCCCGGTCGTGCTGCGCCGGGAGATCTACGCGTTGGCGGCGCTGGCCGGGTCGGTCACGGTGGTGCTGCTGTACGTCACCGGGCAGACCGCGCCCGCGTCGCTCACCGCGGCCGCCGTCCTGGCCTTCGGGCTGCGCCTGATCGCACTGCGTCGACGCTGGTCCGCCCCGGTGGCGACGCTGCGCCCGCCGCGCACCGGTGGGGCGGATCCGCGTACCGACCGGGAGTGGTGAGACGGTCCGGCAGTTGTTCGGTTCGGGTGCGGGATTGTGACCAGCGTGGCGTCGCCTGGGCTGTGGGGCCCGTGCTGGTTATGCTGAGTCGGCCTTCGCGGCAGCTACTGCGCGGAGGCGTTTTCATGGGCGGCGGGACTCGTGGCCCTCGCCCGGGGTCCGCGTTCGTGCGGTCGGAGAGGAGCTTCGCGTGGCAGCCCGGACGCCGGTGCTCGAGACGTTCCCGGCACTACGCTCCTGGCAGCGTAGGGCCCTGGTGGAATACCTGCGTCGGCGTACCGACGACTTCACCGCGGTCGCCACGCCAGGTGCCGGCAAGACCACCTTCGCCCTACGGATCGCGGCCGAACTGCTCGCCGACGGCACCATCGAGGCGGTCACCGTGGTCGCCCCGACCGAGCACCTGAAGAACCAGTGGTCCGACGCCGCGGCGCGGGTGGGCATCCAACTCGACGCCGCCTTCCGCAACGCCGACCTGCACTCCGCAGCCGACTTCCACGGCGCGGTGGTCACCTACGCCCAGGTCGGAATGGCCCCGCAGGTGCACCGTCGGCGCACCATGACCCGGCGCACCCTGGTCATCCTCGACGAGATCCACCACGCCGGGGACTCCCGGTCCTGGGGCGACGGCGTGAAGAACGCCTTCGAACCCGCCGTACGCCGGCTGATGCTGACCGGGACGCCGTTCCGCTCCGACGACAACCCGATCCCGTTTGTCAGCTACGAGCGGGGCGGGGACGGGCTCATGCGCTCCCGCGCCGACTCCGTGTACGGCTACTCCGACGCGCTGCGCGACGGCGTGGTCCGGCCGGTGCTCTTCCTGGCGTACTCCGGGGAGACCCGGTGGCGGACCAACGCGGGGGAGGAGTTGGCCGCACGCCTCGGTGAGCCCATGACGCAGGATCTGGTGGCGCAGGCCTGGCGTACCGCCCTGGACCCGGCCGGGGACTGGATGCCGCAGGTGCTGCGGGCCGCCGACGCCCGACTCACCGTGCTCCGTAACGCGGGGATGGCCGACGCCGGTGGGCTGATCATCGCCACCGACCAGCAGACCGCCCGCTCGTACGCCAAGCTGATCGAGCAGGTGACCGGCGAGAAGGCCACCGTGGTGCTCTCCGACGACCAGGGCGCATCAGCCCGGATCGCGACGTTCGCGGCGTCCGACCAGCGCTGGCTGGTCGCGGTGCGGATGGTGTCCGAGGGGGTGGACATCCCCCGACTCGCGGTCGGGGTCTACGCCACCAGCGCCAGCACGCCGCTCTACTTCGCCCAGGCGATCGGCCGGTTCGTTCGGGCCCGCCGACCCGGGGAGACCGCGTCGGTGTTCCTGCCCAGCGTGCCGCACCTGCTCGGCCTGGCCAGCGAGATGGAGACCGAGCGGGACCACGTGCTCGGCAAACCCAAGGAATCCGACGGTTTCGACGACGACCTGCTGGAACGCGCGCAGCGCGACGACCAGGCCAGCGGCGAGCTGGAGAAGCGGTTCGCCGCGCTGTCGGCCACCGCCGAGCTGGACCAGGTCATCTTCGACGGGGCGTCGTTCGGCACCGCCGCACAGGCCGGCACCCCCGAGGAAGAGGAATACCTCGGCCTGCCCGGCCTGCTCACCGCCGACCAGGTGTCCCTGCTGCTGACCAAGCGGCAGGCCGCCCAACTTGCCGCCCAACGCCGCCGTACCGTCGACGCGGCCTCTCAGCCGGCCGCTGCGCCCACCGTGGCGCCACCGGCACCTCTGAGTGCCGCCCAGCGTCGCGTGGCGCTCCGGCGCCAACTGAACGCTCTGGTGGCCGCCCGACACCACCGCACCGGCCAGCCGCACGGCAAGATCCATGCCGAGTTGCGCCGGCTCTGCGGCGGGCCGCCGAGCGCGCAGGCCACCATCGAGCAGCTAGAGGAACGCATCGCCACTGTCCAAACCCTCTAGACCCGCCGAGGAACGGCCCCCACGTACAGATCCACCCGCCGGCCGCACCAACGGGCGGCGGTGTGGCGGTGTGGGCGGGTGTGGCGGTGTGGCGGCCTGATCCACTCGGCTTCCTTGAAAACGCCGTGTTCGAGCGGCGTGGAGAGCGCAACTTCCGTGAAACCGAGTGGATCACGGGGGTCCGGGGTGGTGTCGATCGAGTGGATCACGGGGCCTGGGGTGGTGCCGAGGCCTGCCTGCCCGGAACGGCCGCACATGCCCTGCGCGGGTGTCCCAATCTCGAGATCGCGCTAGATCCCGGATCTAGTGGTGTCGGTGCGTCGGTAAGGCCCCTACATCCTGGTTCGAGCGTGACCTTGGTCGGCCGGCGCCCCGGGGACCTCGCTTCCGGGCGTGGCGCCCCGGGGACCTCGCTCCCGGGCGTGGCGGTTCGGACAGAAAAAGCCGACCGGAGGTCCCCCTCGGGGTACCTCCGGTCGGCTATGTCGGTTAGCGGATTTAGTTCGCCATCAGATCGGCGCCACGCCAGCTGAAATCGGGCTCCGTCGCGAACCGCTCGGTGATCTTCACGAGATCCTCCGCGTACTTGTTCGCATGGTGCCCGCAGAACACCAACTCGCTCCCACCCGTGAGGGTGATCCGGAGCTTCCCGGCAGCATTGCAGCGGTCGCACCGTTCATCGGCGGCTGGGGGAGCCGCCGTCACGGGCGGCGGCGTGAGGGTCGGGGTCATCGCCTTCCTCCTCTGGTCGTCACCGATGAACAATCTCTTCGGTCGTTGCTCACCTATGGTGCAACACCCTTGCTAGGCACTGCCTTCCCTGTGTGCCCGCGGGGGACCGAGGTCACACCTGGCAGGGACAGTGTGCCGTGCACCCAGGGTGCCACGTCAACGATCACATTCGTGCATCCGGACGATCACCATCTCGTGTTGCACACCAGGTGGTCAAAACGACACGTTCGGTTGACGAAACCGGCTCAGTCCAGGTAATCCCGGAGGACCTGCGACCGGGACGGGTGACGCAGCTTGGACATCGTCTTGGACTCGATCTGCCGGATCCGCTCCCGGGTCACCCCGTAGACCTGGCCGATCTCGTCAAGCGTCCGGGGCTGGCCGTCGGTCAGGCCGAAGCGCAGGCGTACCACACCCGCCTCACGCTCGGAGAGCGTCTGCAGCACCTGCTGGAGCTGGTCCTGCAGGAGCGAGAACGAGACCGCGTCGACCGCGACCACGGCCTCGGAATCCTCGATGAAGTCACCGAGCTGACTGTCGCCCTCGTCACCGATGGTCTGGTCCAGAGAGATGGGCTCCCGAGCGTACTGCTGGATCTCCAGCACCTTCTCGGGTGTGATGTCCATCTCCTTGGCCAGCTCCTCCGGAGTGGGCTCGCGACCCAGATCCTGGAGCAGCTCGCGCTGTATGCGGCCGAGCTTGTTGATGACCTCGACCATGTGCACCGGGATGCGGATGGTGCGGGCCTGGTCGGCCATCGCGCGGGTGATCGCCTGCCGGATCCACCAGGTGGCGTACGTGGAGAACTTGTAGCCCTTGGTGTAGTCGAACTTCTCCACCGCGCGGATCAGGCCGAGGTTGCCCTCCTGGATCAGGTCGAGGAAGGCCATGCCGCGACCCGTGTACCTCTTGGCCAGCGACACCACCAGTCGAAGGTTCGCCTCCAGGAGGTGGTTCTTGGCGCGCTCGCCGTCACGGGAGATCCAGCCCAGGTCACGGACCATGTCCCGGACGAGCTTCTCTTCGCCCTCGTCGGCGGCGCGCAGCCGCTCGGCGGCGTAGAGCCCGGCCTCGATCCGCTTGGCCAGCTCCACCTCCTGCTCGGCGTTGAGCAGCGGAACCTTGCCGATCTGCTTCAGGTACGCGCGAACCGAGTCGGCCGAGGCGGTCAGCTCGGCGTCCCGCCGGGCCTGCTTGAGCGCCTCGGACTCCTCGTCGTCCCACTCGAAGTCGTTGTCGGTCGCCGAGGCGGCGGCGTCGGTCTCGGCGGCCTGGGCCAGCTCGGCCGGCTCCTCGACCACCACGTCCTCGATCGCGGCGGCCAGTTCCTCCGGGTCGATCTCGCCGTCGGCGCCCTCGCCCTTGGCCTTGCCGGCGGCCTTTGTCGGTTTGGCACCGGCGGCCGCGGCCACCGTCGCCTTGGTGGCTCGGGTCGACTTGGTCGCCTTCGCCGGAGCCGCCGCGGCGGAGGCGCCGGTGGCCTTGCTCGCGGTCGCCTTGCGTGGGGCCGGCGTCGCCGGCGCGTCGTCGCCGGCTGGCGCCTGCTTCGGGGCCGGCGCGGCGGCCTTCTTGGTGGTCTTGGCGGTGGTGGCCCGGGACGCCGGCGTGGTCGACCGGGCCGCGGCGACCCGGCGGCGGGTGCTCGCCGAGCCGTCCACCACTACGGTCACTCCCGCCTCGGAGAGCGCCCGCAGGATCTTCTTGGCCTGGGCCGGAGTCACCTCGGCGGACTCGACGGTGCGCGCGAGCTGGGCCGACGTCAGCTGACCACCGGCGCTCTGCGCGTGGGCGATCAGGGTGTCGGTGAGCGAGCGAACGTCGGCGCCGGTCTGGCGGGGTTCTGTCACGAATGACCTTCCGGAGGCGAAGAGCGGGCACGGCCGGGTCGTCCGGCACAGCATGGGGCAACCGGGCCGGGCGATGTGGTTGAGGGACCCTCGCGTCCCGGGCCGGCCGGTGGTCGGCGGTCCGTGGCGCGTGGGCAGGGATGAATTGTAACGCCGTCTGCGGCGATCATCCTGCGCCGCACTGCGTAACGACGGTGGGACCGCTGATTCGACGCTGATCTGGACTTTGTAAGGATGATACCCGCGCGTGGCCCGGAACACCCCGGTCGTGCGGGAAGGGGACGTTGGGATGCACGGTTCGGCACCGTCACCTCGGGATCTTTTGGCGATCGCGCTGGATGTGGCGCGGGACGCGGCGGCCACCGCGTACCGGATGCGCGCCGAGGGAGTTTCCGTGGCCGCGACCAAGAGTACGGTCACCGACGTGGTCACCGCCGCCGACCGGGCGGTCGAACGGCAGGTGCTCGACGCGCTGAAGCGGGCGCGGCCGGACGACGCGGTGCTCGGCGAGGAGTACGGCAGCGGGGACACCGGGCCGGTCGCGCCGGGCGGGGTGCGGTGGATCATCGACCCGATCGACGGCACCGTGAACTACCTCTACGGGCTGCCGTACAGCGCGGTGTCGCTGGCCGCCGAGGTGGACGGGGTGGTGGTCGCCGGCGTGGTGCGCAACGTGAGCACCGGCGAGGAGTGGACGGCCACGGCCGGGGGTGGCGCCTGGCGGGACGGCGTCCAGCTGCGCTGCTCCGCCGAGGTGGACCTGGGTCAGGCGCTGGTCGGTACCGGGTTCGGCTACGACGCCCGTCGTCGTGCGCACCAGGCCCAGGTGGTGGCCGGGTTGATCGCGCACGTCCGGGACATCCGCCGGCTGGGCGCCGCCGCGCTGGACCTCTGCCTGGTCGCGGAGGGCCGGCTCGACGCGTACTTCGAGAA
Source organism: Micromonospora sp. NPDC005203 (assembly GCF_042872705.1). Taxonomy (NCBI): domain Bacteria; kingdom Bacillati; phylum Actinomycetota; class Actinomycetes; order Micromonosporales; family Micromonosporaceae; genus Micromonospora; species Micromonospora sp. NPDC005203. Next base: position 197,780 of record NZ_JBIAKV010000011.1, read on the forward strand.
GGGCCTCGCGGCCTGGGACCTGGCCGCGGGTGGGCTGGTGGCCGCCGAGGCGGGTGTGCGGGTCGCCGGCCTGGCCGGTCGGCCGCCGGGGCCGGACCTGGTGGTCGCTGCCCCGCCGGCGCTCTTCCCGCCGCTGCACGACCGGCTCGCCGCGCTGGACGCTGCCGGCGGACCGTGACCTGCCGATCCGACGGCGCGCGGCGTGGCTACGCCGTCACTTGGCGGCCGGGGACGGGCAGGAGCCCGCGGGCGCCTTCGGTGGCCCCGAGTCGCCGAGGGACTGGTTGACCTCGGTCGTGGTGGCGAGCTGCTGGAAGTTGTTGCCCAGCACCACGTCCACGGTGTCGTCGGTGCGCTTCTCGTCGTAGTCCCGCTTGGCCTCGTTGAGGAAGTACGCCTCGAGCAGGTGCGCGGAACCGACGCCGTTCGGGCCGTACCGCAGCACCGCGACGTTGTCGACCTGCTTCTTCTCGTCCCCGGTCTTGGTGACCTGGAACTGGCGGTTGCGGAACTCGTCGCTGACGGTGTGGGCGAGGCCGGGCCGGTCGGTGGCGTTGAACACGTTGATCTTGACGTCCTTGCGCTCGCGCAGGGTCAGATCCGCCAGCGGCCAGCCATCCGGGCAACCCGCCGCGGTGCCCGCGTTGCCCTGGCTGTCGCGGACCACGGCCACGACGACGAAGACCAGGGCGATGATCGCCAGCAGGCCGACGACGACGAGTGCCCGCACGCGCGCAAAACTCATCAGAGCACTCCCCGGACTCCAGGTGGGTGGTGACGGCCAGGAGCGATCGCTCGGGCCGCCGGCCGTCGAATACGCCGCTGAGGTTAACGGTTGTCCGGCCGTCGCGTGGAAACAGCCCGACATGCCGGCGCGCCGACCGCAGACCGGGTACTAATACCCCTATCTTCGTGTCGCCTGAATCACATTGGGAACAACTTGGCGCGCAGGGGCGTACATCTCAGCCGCAAGGGCGGTATACATGCCTCGCCCAAGGGGGGGTAAGGTTCCGCGCTCGCAGGGGAGTCGCCCCAGCGAGCTCGACCCGTTCGGTCCTCGGGTCGGGTGCCCGACACAAGTGGTGGCCGGCCAGCGGAACCGAAACAGCGTCGTCCGGCGTTACAACCGGAAGCGACAACATCGATATGGGAGAGTGAAACCGATGGCCACCGACTACGACGCCCCGCGTCGCGACGAGGTCGACCTCGGCGAGGACAGCCTGGAAGAGCTCAAAGCACGGCGCGTCGACTCACAGTCGGGCGCGGTGGACGTCGACGAGGCCGAGGTGGCCGAGAGCTTCGAGCTGCCCGGTGCCGATCTGGCCGACGAGGAGCTCACGGTCAAGGTGCTTCCGATGCAGCAGGACGAGTTCCGGTGCGCCCGCTGCTTCCTGGTCCACCACCGTAGCCAGCTGGCGGTCGAGCGTAACGGCGAGCTGATCTGCCGCGAGTGCGTCTGACAACCACGACACCAGCGGCGGCCTCCGGAACGGGGCCGCCGCTGCCGGTGTAGGCATGCGGCCGAGGTGGGTACCTGCTTGACTCGTAGCGGGTAGCCACAGCACCGGGAGGTCCGATGAGCGATCGAGGCGGCAGCACCGATGGCGGCACTGACCACCCCAGCGCCACCGACGGCGGCACCGGCAACCTCGGCGCCACCGACGGCGGCACCGGCAACCTCGGCGCCACCGACGGCGGCTCGGACGACCTCGGCGCGACCGTCGCGGCGTTGACCGCGGACGACATCGAGCCGGCCCGTCGCCGTCAACTGCTGACCCGGATGGTCGGGCAGGCCCGTGCCCGGGGCGTCTCCGACCTGTTCAAGCCACGTGCCGCGATGCGTTGGATGGTCGACGCGGTCGCGGACGTCGCCCCGCACATACCGGTGCGAAACCTGGACACCCTGCGCCAGCACTTTCCCGGCCTGGACGACGCCGCCCTGGCCGACCGGCTCATCCGCAACGCGTCGCGGACCACCGCCGCGATCGGCGCGGCCGGTGGGGGAGTCGCCGCCGTCGAGTGGACGATCGCTCCGACCCTGCTCTCCGCGCCGGTGCTGCTCGCCGCCGAGACCGTCGCCGTGGTGGCGGTGGAGCTGAAGCTGGTCGGTGAGCTGCACGAGGTCCACGGTGTCGCGCTCCCGGACGCTGGCAGCCAACGGGCCGTCGCCCTGGTGCACTCCTGGGCCACCCAGCGCGGGGTCAACCCGATGGTTCCCGGCGTGGGAGTGGGCGCGGTGCTCGGCACCGCCGCCCGCAAGGAGCTGCGGGACATGCTGCTGCGGCGCTTCGGTCGCAACCTCACCACACTCGGGCCGTTCCTGACCGGCGCCGCGGTGGCCAGCTTCCTCAACCGGCGGGCCACCCAGCAGATGGCCGAGCAGCTTCAGGTGGACCTGCGCCGGCGGGGCATCGCCCGGCCCGCGCCACCGCAGGCCCTGCCGGGACCGCCGACCGGCACCTGAGCGGCCCGTGGCACCGGATCAGCCGGGCTCCTCCGAGGTCGGACCGGTCACCGCGAGCGCGTCCCGCGCGGCCAGCACCGCCTCGGCCAGCTCGACCGGGTGCCGCGTGCTCACCACCCAGAACGGGGTCGGGTCGGCGGGGTCGTCGAGCACCACCTGCACGGCCCCGCCGATCCACGGTCGCTGTACGACGAAGGCGAGCGGGTCCGCGCCGACACCCAGCACCTCACGGCGACCGGCGGCGTCCAGCGGGACCACGTCGGCGACGAAACGCACCGGCAGGCGCGCGTCGTCCACCCGCAGCTCCGAGTCAGCGACCCGCACCCGGATCCGGCCCAGCCACCACAACCCGGCGGCGGCGAGTGGCAGCAGCACGGCGAACGGCAGCCAGGCCCGGACGCCGTCGGCGCCCATCCAGATCTCGACGGCCAACAACGCGGCGGCCACCAGCCCGGCCAGCCACAGCCACCAGGGCAGATCCAGCCGTTCGTCGTAGGCCGTGCGGGCGTCGACCGGCGGCTGGTCGGCGGACGGAGAGGGCGACATGCTCACTCCTGCGAGGGTACGGCGCACGGCGGCTCGGCGAACCGGCAGGATGGCAGGGTCAGCCCGCGAACCGGAGGAGAAGGGGGGACCCGTGACCGACGTCGTAGGAGTGCCCGTGCAGCTGCTCGACTCCGAGCTGCCGTTGCCCACGTACGCCCATCCCGGCGACGCCGGGGCCGACCTGGTGGCGGCCGCGGACGTGGAGTTGCCGCCCGGCGGCCGTGCCCTGGTGCCCACCGGCGTCGCCATCGCGCTGCCGGAGGGGTACGTGGGTCTGGTCCATCCCCGGTCCGGTCTGGCGGCCAGGCTCGGCGTGACGGTGCTCAACGCGCCCGGTACGGTCGACGCCGGCTACCGGGGTGAGATCCTGGTCAACCTGATCAACCATGATCGGGATCTGCCGGCGAAGATCTCCCGTGGCGACCGGATCGCGCAGCTCGTGGTCCAACAGGTCGCGCGGGCGAGGTTCGAGCCGGTGGTCGAGCTGCCCGCGTCCCGGCGTGGGACCGGCGGGCACGGGTCCACCGGTGGTCACGCCGGGCTGGTGCCGTCTCCGGCGGGCCAGGACCGGGTCGAGCCGCGGCCAGACGAGCCGGGCCGCGGGCAGACGGAAGAGGTGGCAGGGTGAGTGTGAACAGCGGAGGGCGAGCGCAGTGATCTTCTCCCGAAAGCGGGCCGATGCCGAACGGCACACCCGTGACGATCAGGCCGTCGAGATCCCGGACCAGGGTGATGCGGCGCCGACGCTGGAGCGCGGCCCGTACGACATCTCCGAGAGCTACGCCGACGTGCAGCGGCTCGACCTGGGCAGCCTGCACATCCCGGCGATCGCCGAGGTCGAGGTGCGGGTGCAGGCCGACCCGCAGGGCGTGATCCAGCAGGTCGTGCTGGTGCATGGCGACAACGCGCTCCAGCTGGGTGTCTTCGCCGCCCCCCGGTCCGAGGGGATCTGGGACGAGGTGCGCGAGGAGATCCGCCAGTCGCTGCTGCGCGACGGGGCGAGCGCGCAGGAGGTCGACGGCGAGTACGGCCCGGAGCTGCACGCCCAGGTGCCCACCCCGGACGGCCCGACGAATCTGCGGTTCGTCGGCGTCGACGGTCCGCGCTGGATGGTCCGCGGCGTGTTCCAGGGGCCGGTGGCCATCGACCCGGCCGCGGCCGGGCCGCTCCTCGAGTGCCTGGACGGCCTGGTGGTCGACCGCGGCCAGGAGGCCAAGCCGGTCCGCGAGCCACTGCCGCTGCGGCTGCCCCGAGAGATCTCCGACCAGACCGACGCCGAGGCGGGCGACGCCGCCGCCGAGCCACGCCAGGTCTGACCCGCGTCCACCGGCCCGCCGGAACCAGCCCCGTCGGCGTACGCTGGCGGCACGGTTCCGGCGTCGCCGGGGCCGGCCGGGGACGGCGAGCGTGGAGAGGGTGACGCGGAGGTCATGACGACCGACGAGGGCCGGGTGTCGCTGCGGCGCATCCTGCAACGGTTCACCGCCAGCGAGGCCGAGATCGACGCGCAGGAGCTGCGTCGGGAGAGCGCCCAGTGCGGCGGGATCCCCGCCCAGCAGTGCTCGCGGGGCCAGTTGGTCTCGGTCGCTGGTCGGCTGCGCACGGTGGTCTACACGCCGCGCACCAACCTGCCCACCCTGGAAGCCGACCTGTACGACGGCACCGACGTGGTCACCCTGGTCTGGTTGGGTCGACGGCACATCGCCGGGATCGAGCCGGGCCGGCACCTGACCGCCCGGGGCCGGGTGGCGGTGCGCGACGACCGCAAGGTCATCTACAACCCCTATTACGAGCTGGACTCGCCGAAGTGACGGCGCTGCGGACGGAAGGCCGGCGATGACGACGGGACAGCACCGGGCGGCACAGCCGGAGACCGGCCAGCCGGAAGAGGAGCCACTGCCGACGATCGCCGAGCAGATGGCCGACCAGCTCGGCGGCTGGCGGGGGTTGGTGGAGTCCAGCATCCCGGTGGTCGTCTTCGTGGTCGCCAACGTCATCGGTGAGCTGCGACCGGCGGTTATCGCCTCGGTCGCGATCGCGCTGCTGATCGCCGGGTTGCGGCTGGCCCAGCGCCGGCCGATCCGGCACGCCGTCAACGGCCTGTTCGGCGTCGGTATCGGCGCCGCCATCGCCTGGCGTACCGGCGACGAGCGTGACTTCTACCTCCCCGGCATCCTCTACGGCATCGGGTACGGCATCGCCCTGCTGGTCTCGGCGGTCATCCGGCAGCCGCTGGTGGGCTGGATCTGGTCGGTGCTGGTCGCCAAGGGCCGCTCGGAATGGCGCGACGATCCGAAACTGGTGCGGACCTTCACCCAGCTGACCGTGCTCTGGGGCGTGGTGTGGCTGGCCAAGGTGGGCGTGCAGGCCGGGCTCTACCTGGCCCACCAGGACACCGCGCTGGGCGTGGCCCGGCTGGCGCTGGGCTACCCGCCGTACGCGCTGTTGTTGCTGATCACGGTCTGGACGGTGCGCCGGGTCACCCGGGAGCCGCAGCCGACCCCGCTACCCGGCGCCTGAGCGGGCGCCCGGCTATTCGGGCCGCCCGCTCGTCCGCTCGCCCGCTCAGCGCGAGCCGCGAGTCCGTTCGACGCTGTCCGGCCCGAGGATCACCGCCCGGACCTGGTCCTCCACCTCGGCGGTGCAGACGAAGACCAGCTCGTCGCCGGCCTCGATCGGGTCGTCCGGGCTGGGCACCAGGACCCGCTTGCCGCGCAGGATCGCCACCAGCGCGGAGTCGCGGGGCAGCGGCACGGCGTGGATCGGCTGACCGACGTAGGGCGCGGTCGGTGGCAGGGTGATCTCGACCAGGTTCGCCTCGCCCTGCCGGAAGGTCATCAGCCGGACCAGGTCGCCGACGGTGACGGCTTCCTCGACCAGCGCGGCCATCACCCGAGGCTTACTCACCGCGACGTCCACGCCCCACTGCTCGGTGAACAGCCACTCGTTCTCGGCCCGGTTGACCCGGGCGACCACGCGAGGCACCGCGAACTCGGTCTTGGCCAGCAGCGACAGCACCAGGTTGGTCTTGTCGTCACCGGTCGCCGCGACCACCACGTCGCACCCGGCGACGTTGGCCTCCTCCAGGCTGCTCAGCTCGCACGCGTCGGCAAGCACCCACTCGGCGGCCGGCACCCGGTCCGGGCGCAACATCTTGGGTTGACGTTCGATGAGCATCACCTGGTGGCCGTTGTCGATCAACTCCTGGGCGATCGAACGGCCGACGTTGCCCGCGCCCGCGATGGCGACCCGCATGGCTCAGTGCCCCCCTTCCGGCGGCGCCGCCGCCACCGACGTGACCGTCGCCACGATGTCATCGCTGACCAGCATGAACACCTGGTCACCCTCCTGCACGACGGTAGAGCCGGTGGCCAGCGTGCCGATGCCGAAGCGGATCAGATAGGCCACCCGCGCGCCCGAGGCGTCCTCCAGGGTGCGTACCGACCGACCGATCCAGTCCTTGTGTACCGGCACCTCGACGATCGACACGGTGCTCGTGGGGTCGCGGAAGATCTCCACGTTGCCCTCCGGCACCAGATGCCGCAGCATCCGGTCGGCCGTCCACCGCACGGTCGCCACGGTGGGAATGCCCAGCCGCTCGTAGACCTGCGCCCGGCGCTGGTCGTAGATGCGGGCGGCGACCCGGGACACGCCGAACGTCTCGCGGGCCAGCCGAGCCGAGATGATGTTGGAGTTGTCGCCGCTCGACACCGCCGCGAAGGCGTCCGCCCGCTCGATGCCGGCCTGGCGCAGCACCTCACCGTCGAAACCGGCCCCGGTCACCGTGATTCCGGCGAAGTCGGGGCCGAGTCGGCGGAACGCGTCGGCGTCCTGGTCGATCACCGCCACCGAGTGCCCTCGGGATTCCAGGCTGTGGGCGAGGGTCGACCCGACCCGGCCACATCCCATGATCACGACGTGCACGCTGTCCCTCCCAAGGTGCGTACCACTCCGTCTGCTGGTGGCCTGACGAGTGCGAGCCTGCCACGTCCCGGTGCGGAGCGGGGACCGACCGTACCCCGTGGTGCCCGGCAGCCACGATCGCCCACCCCCGCGCTCCCACGGCGGTGGTCGTACTCTTGGCGTTCGTGGCCAGTCCCACCTCGCTGCTGAAGCGGCTTCTGCTCGGTCGACCGTTCCGGTCCGACCGACTTCAGCACACCCTCCTGCCGAAGCGCATCGCGCTACCCGTGTTCGCCTCCGACGCCCTGTCCAGCGTCGCGTACGCGCCCGACGAGATCCTGCTGACCCTCTCCATCGCCGGCACCTCGGCGTACTTCTTCTCCCCGTGGATCGCCCTCGCGGTGGTCGTGGTGATGCTCACCGTGGTGGCGAGCTACCGGCAGAACGTGTACGCCTACCCCTCCGGTGGCGGCGACTACGAGGTGGCCACGGTCAATCTGGGTCCGAAGTTCGGAGTCGGGGTGGCCAGCGCGCTGCTCGTGGACTACGTGCTCACGGTGGCGGTGTCGGTCTCGTCCGGGGTGGCCAACCTCGGCTCGGTGGTGCCGTTCGTGGCCACCCACAAGGTCCTGATCGCGGTGATCGCGGTGGTCCTGCTGACCGCTGTCAACCTGCGCGGCCTGCGGGAGTCCGGCACCGCGTTCGCCATTCCCACCTACGGCTTCGTCATCGTGATGGGCGGGATGCTGCTCACCGGGCTCTTCCGGGTCTTCGTGCTGGGCGACGACCTCCGGGCGCCCAGCGCTGACCTGGTCATCCAGGCCGAGCACAGTGTGACCGGTTTCGCGCTCGTCTTCCTGCTGCTGCGGACGTTCAGCTCGGGCGCCGCCGCGCTCACCGGCGTCGAGGCGATCTCCAACGGTGTGCCGGCGTTCAAGGCCCCGAAGAGTCGCAACGCCGCCACCACGCTGCTGCTGCTGGGTGCGATCTCGGTAAGCATGCTGGTCGGGATCATCTGGCTGGCCCGCCTGACCCACCTGCAGTTCGTCGAGGACCCGGCGCTCCAGATCGTCGCCGGCCCCGACGGCTACGTGCAGAAGACGGTCACCACCCAGCTCGGCGAGACGGTCTTCGGCTCCGGCTCGATCCTGCTCTACGTGGTGGCCGGGATGACCGCGCTCATCCTCTTCCTGGCGGCGAACACCGCGTTCAACGGTTTCCCGGTGCTTGGCTCGATCCTCGCCCAGGACCGCTACCTGCCCCGCCAGTTCCACACCCGGGGCGACCGGCTGGCCTTCTCCAACGGCATCACCTTCCTGGCCCTGTTCGCGATCGTGCTGATCGTCGGCTTCCAGGCCGAGGTGACCCGGCTCATCCAGCTCTACATCGTCGGGGTCTTCGTCTCGTTCACGGTCTCCCAGGCGGGCATGATCCGGCACTGGAACCGGCGCCTGCGCACCGAGCGGGACGCGGAGGCGCGGCGCCGGATGATCCGGTCCCGGGCTATCAACACGTTCGGCATGGGCCTGACCGGCACGGTGCTGGTGATCGTGCTGATCACCAAGTTCCTGCTCGGCGCCTGGATCGCGATCGCCGCCATGGCGGTGATCTACCTGCTGATGCTGGCCATCCGCCGGCACTACGACCGGGTGGCGGCCGAGCTGACCCCGCCGGACGAGGGCCGGGCCGTGCTGCCCGCCCGTAACCACGCGATCGTGCTGGTCAGCAAACTGCACCAGCCGACGCTGCGGGCCATCGCCTACGCTCGGGCCACCCGACCGGACACGCTGACCGCAGTGACCGTCAACGTGGACGACAAGGACACCCGCGACCTGCAGGCCGACTGGGAGCGGCGGGAGATGGCCATTCCGCTCACGGTGATCGACTCGCCGTACCGGGAGATCACCCGGCCGATCCTGGACTTCGTCGCCAACACCCGCCGCAAGTCGCCCCGGGACGTGGTCACCGTCTTCATTCCGGAGTACGTGGTGGGTCGCTGGTGGGAGAACCTGTTGCACAACCAGAGCGCTTTGCGCCTCAAGGGCCGGCTGCTCTTCGAACCGGGGGTGATGGTGGTCAGCGTGCCGTGGCAGCTCGCCTCGACGGCGAGCAAGAACCTGGACCGGCTGGACGCGACGCTGTCCCGGACCCCGGCGCGCGGGCCGCGCGGCACCGTAGCGCCGGAGGCTCCGCCGGTCGCCTCCGCCCCGGCGCCCGAGACTCGCCCGATCGACGGCGGCCCGGTCGGGACCGGCCGTGACTGAGCCCGGCGCACACCAGCCCGCCACCCCGGCCGACCCGCCGTCGGTGCCTGCGGTGCCTGCGGTGCCGTCGGTGCCGTCGGTGCCTTCGGTGCCTTCGGTGCCGTCGGTGCCTTCGGTGCCTTCGGTGCCTTCGGTGCCTTCGGTGCCTTCGGTGCTTGAGCGTGGCCTGGCCGAGGCGGAACGGGTCGAGCTGACGGTCGACGCGGTCGCCCCCGGCGGGCACTGCGTGGCCCGGGTGGACGGGCAGGTGGTCTTCGTCCGGCACGCGCTGCCCGGCGAACGGGTCATCGCGGAGGTCACCGAGGTGCACCGGGGGTTCGTCCGGGCCGACGCGGTGACCGTGCTGCAAGCCTCACCGGACCGGGTCGAGCCGCCCTGCCCGTACGCGAAGCCGGGTGCGTGTGGCGGCTGCGACCTGCAGCACGTCGCCCCGGAGGCGCAACTGGCCTGGAAGACCGCCGTGGTGCGTGAACAGTTGACCCGCCTGGGTGGGCTGACCGACGCCGAGCTGGACCAACTCGGCGTCCGGGTCGAGGCGCTGCCCGGCGGGCTGCTGGGCTGGCGTTCCCGGGTCCGCTACGCCGTGGACGCCGCGGACCGGGCCGGCCTGCTCAAGCACCGTTCGCACGAGGTGGTGCCGATCGACAGGTGCCGGATCGCCCACCCGGCCATCCAGCGGCTGCCGGTGCTCGCCGAATGTTGGCCGGCCGCCGAGGCGGTGGAGACCGTCGCCAGCACCGGCGGGGACGTGACAGTCACCGCGGTCCGCGACGGGGTACCCACCCCGGTCAGTGGCCCGACCGAGGTCCGCGAGGTGGCCGCCGGCCGGGACTGGGCGCTGCCCGCGTCCGGGTTCTGGCAGGTGCACCCGGCCGCGGCGGACACCCTCTGCGCGGCGGTGCTGGAGCTGCTGGACCCGCAGCCGGGCGAGACCGCGTGGGACCTCTACGGCGGCGCGGGGCTGTTCGCCGCCGCCCTCGCCGGCCGGGTCGGCGCTGCCCGGATCACCCTTGTCGAGTCGAGCCGGGACGGGGTGGACGCGGCCCGCGCCAACCTGGCCGACCTGCCCCGGGTCGAGGTGGTGGCGGCCCGGGTGGAGACCGCGCTCACCCGTCGACGGATCACCGGCCCGGTCGACGTGGTGGTGCTCGACCCGCCGCGCTCGGGCGCGGGCGCCCAGGTGGTGCGGGACGTCGTCGCCGCCGGCCCACGGGCGGTCGCGTACGTGGCCTGTGACCCGGCGGCCTTCGCCCGGGACGTGCGCACCTTCACCGAGCTGGGTTGGCGGCTGGCGGCGCTGCGGGGCTTCGACCTCTTCCCGATGACGCAGCACGTCGAGTGCGTCGGACTGCTGCTGCCTCCGGTCGAGCGCTGACCGGCAATCCTCGTACTCCGGTCCTCCGGCGGCGGCTGCGGATCCGCCTCTGACCAGGCGCTCAGCCCACCCGCGCGGCTCGGGCCACTCGGCCCAGGCTGCGGAGTGCCGGGCGGCCGATAGACTCTCCGGTCATGAGTGTTGAAGAGGACACGGCCAACCACGGCCGGTTGCTGGGGACGGTCCGCGGTCCGCAGGACGTCAAGCGGATGTCCGGTGAGGAACTGGACGTCCTCGCCGCCGAGATCCGTGACTTCCTGATCGCCAAGGTCTCCCGCACCGGCGGGCACGTCGGGCCCAACCTCGGTGTGGTCGAGCTGACGCTGGCCATGCATCGCGTCTTCGACTCCCCCCGCGACCGGCTCCTGTTCGACACCGGTCACCAGTCGTACGTGCACAAGATCCTCACCGGCCGCCAGGCCGGCTTCGACAAGCTCCGCCAGCGCGGTGGCCTCTCCGGCTACCCCAGCCAGGCGGAGAGCGAGCACGACCTCATCGAGAACTCGCACGCCTCCACCGCGCTGTCCTACGCCGACGGCCTGGCCAAGGCGTACGCCCTGCGGGGCGAAGCCCGCAGCGTCGTGGCCGTGGTCGGCGACGGCGCGCTGACCGGCGGCATGTGCTGGGAGGCGCTGAACAACATCGCCACCGCCGGCAACTCCCTCGTGATCGTGGTCAACGACAACGGCCGTTCCTACTCGCCGACCATCGGCGGGCTGGCCGACCACCTCTCCTCGCTGCGGCTCAACCCCGGCTACGAGAAGGTCCTCGACACGGTCAAGGACGCCCTCGGCTCCACGCCGCTGGTCGGCAAGCCGATGTACGAGGTGCTGCACGCGGTCAAGAAGGGCATCAAGGACGCGGTCGCCCCGCAGGCCATGTTCGAGGACCTCGGCATCAAGTACGTGGGTCCGGTGGACGGGCACGACGTGGCGGCGGTCGAGGCGGCGCTGCGCGCGGCCAAGAACTTCGGCGGCCCGGTGATCGTGCACGCGGTCACCCGCAAGGGCTACGGCTACCGCCCGGCCGAGGAGGACGAGGCGGACTGCCTGCACGGCCCCGGCAGCGCCTTCGACGTCGAGACCGGCGCGCTGCTGGCCGCCCCGTCGGTGAAGTGGACGCACGTCTTCGCCGACGAGCTGCTGGCCATCGCCGACGAACGCCCGGACGTGGTGGGCATCACCGCCGCGATGGCCGAGCCGACCGGCATCGCCAAGCTGGCCCGTAAGTATCCCGAGCGGGTGTACGACGTGGGCATCGCCGAGCAGCACGCCGCCACCTCGGCGGCCGGGCTGGCCCTCGGCGGCCTCCACCCGGTGGTCGCGGTCTACGCCACCTTCCTCAACCGCGCCTTCGACCAGGTCCTGCTGGACGTGGCGATGCACAAGCTGCCGGTGACCTTCGTGCTGGACCGGGCGGGCATCACCGGCCCGGATGGCCCCAGCCACTACGGCATCTGGGACATGTCCGTCTTTGGGGTCGTGCCCGGCCTGCGGATCGCTGCTCCCCGGGACGCCGCCACGCTGCGCGAGGAGCTGCGCGAGGCGCTCGCCGTCGACGACGGCCCGACCGTGGTGCGTTTCCCGACCGGCGCGGTCGCCGCGGACCTGCCGGCGCTGCGCCGGGTCGGCCCGGTCGACGTGCTGACCGAGTCGGCGCGTACCGACGTACTGCTGGTTGCCGTTGGCTCCTTCGGCCAGCTGGGCATGGAGGTGGCCGCCCGGGTCGCCGAGCAGGGTTACGGGGTCACCGTCGTCGACCCCCGCTGGGTGCGCCCGGTTCCGGCGGAGCTGGTCGACCTGGCCGCCCGCCACCGGCTCGTGGTCAGCGTCGAGGACGGGGTCCGGGTCGGCGGGGTGGGCGACGCGCTCGCCCAGGCCATGCGTGACGCCGACGTCCGGGTGCCGCTCAAGGACCTGGGCGTACCGGCCGAGTGGCACCCGCACGGCACCCGCGCGCAGATCCTCGCCGACCTGGGCCTGACCGCCCAGGACGTGGCCCGCAACGTGACCGGCTGGATCTCCGGCCTGGACGCCACCCCGGACCGCCTCACCCCCAGCGACGCGGCCGCGCAGAACTGACCACCTCGCGACACCAGCGGCGGGCGGCCCCTCCGGGACCGCCCGCCCCGCTGCCCGCCCCGCCCCGCCCCTGTGCCGCGCCGATCTTGCACTTTCGGTCGTCGTAATGTGCGCTTCGCGGCTATTTGTCGGGGCAGAAAGTGCAAGATCGGCGCGGTGGGGGCGGGGACCAGGGTGGGGTGGGGGTGGGGTGGGGGGTGGGGGTGGGTCAGTGGGGTTTTACTGAGCGGTAGTGGGTCTTGTCGGAGTTGGCGAGGCTGTAGGTCTGGGAGCGGGACGGGCTGGGGATGACCGCCAGGCCGGGGCGCTCGACCAGCAGCGGGGTGCCCGGCGGGACGGACAGCGAGCTGTCCCGGGTGGCCCGCCAACTGAGCACCACCAGCGGCTGACCGGGTACGGGCAGTTGGTACGCCTGCAGCGGGGTGGCCCGGTCCGCGGGCGAGACGACGGGTGCGCCGCCGTCGGCCGGTCGGTAGATCACGGCGGTCATCGCGCCGGCGTCGGTATCCCAGTTGAGCTGCTGCAACTCCGCCGCCGCGCCACCTCCGAGGGCGACCTCACCCAGCGAGCGGACGGTGAGTTTCGCCATCGGCCAAGACGTCGGCACCGAGCGCGGGGCGTCCCGGTCGCCGATCCGGCGCGGAATGCTGCCGAACGGACCCCGGTCGCCGGCCAGCACACAGGTGTCCAGCCCGGTCAGCGCCCGCCGTCCCGTGCCGGACTCGTCCCGGACCAGGGGATAGCGCGGATCGACGGTGCCGGTGCCCAGATCCAGCAGCCGGTCGGCGGCCCGCCCGCGCGGCAACGACTCGGTGGTTCGGAGGGTCGCGGTCACCGCGACAGCCGTGCAGGCCGGCACGTCGACAGGTGCGCTGAGGCCGTCCGCGACGGTGAGCGTCCGCTCCTGTGGTCCGACCAGGGTCTGCACCCGGGCGGAGATCAGGTAGCGCCGGCCGCCGGGGGTCTGCACCGGCAGTACGTCGGAGTAGACGAGATAACCCGGGTCGGTGTACTCGGTGGCACGGGTCACCGCGTACCGATCGCCGTCGCGGGTGAGTTGCAGCAGCCAGGAGGCGCTCTCGCCGGGCACGTCGGCGGCCACGATCGCCATCGGGGCACCATCGACCCGACCGGAGAACAGGATGCCGGACGTGGGGAGGTGCGCGCGGTCGTCGGCCGGCGACCGCCAGTCACGAACCGCGGCGGTGACCGCTGCCGTCGCCGTGCCGTCGCCCGAGAGATCGCCGCGCGGCGGCCACACCGCCAGCGTGCCATCCAGGCTGTCGTACCCGACCCGCAGGTCCTGTGGCTTGCGATCCGCGACCGGACCGCATGCCGTGCTGACCAACAGCGCACTCAGCAGGACGGCGAGCGTCCTGCCGTACCGACGGCCTGGAGTCACCTGGCCCGCCCCCGATCGCCTCGCCGTCGCTGTCGGAAAGCGCCATAGTACGAGATGTCCGGTGCCGGACCTCAGGTGGTCGTCGCCGGACCACCTACAGTGGACGCCACCGGGGCTTTAGTGCGTTTTGGTTACTCCGGTAGACTCCGCCGACTGTGACGCCTGCCGAGTCCCGCGCCCTGCCCGCGCCGCACCCGGAGTCGGCAGCCGGCTCCGGCGAGATGGTGAGCTCTCGCACTCCGGTCGGCCAGTTCGCCGGCCCTGCCGCGCTGACCAGCGCCTCCGCCGCGCCGGCCGAGGCGCGCGCGACCGCCCCCACCCGCACCACCCCCGCCGAGGCGACCGCGCCGGCTCCGGCGGAGGCGACCGCGCCGCCGGCGGAGACCGTCGTGCCGGCTCCGGCGGAGGCGACCGCGCCGCCGGCGGAGACCGTCGTGCCGGCTCCGGCGGAGGCGACCGCGCCGGTCGAGTCCGGGGAGAGCGCGGCGGCCGTACCGTCGCGGGCGTGGTGGCGTGGGTGGACGCGGCGGCGGCAGCACCTGGCGGTGGGCGGGTTGTTCCTGCTCGCCGCGCTCTGGGTGACCAGCCGGATCTGGCTCGACCCGTCCGGTCGGGTGGCCTCGCTCTACACCGGTGACCCGGCCCAGGTGCAGTTTTTCCTGGCCCACTCGGTACGGGTGGTGCTGCACGGCGAGTACCCGTTCTACACCGAGCAGTTCAACTACCCCGACGGCGTCAACCTGATGGCCAACACGGCCGTGCTGGCGCTGGGCATCCCGATGGTCCCGGTGACGCTGCTGTTCGGGCCGGCGGTCTCCTTCGTGCTGCTGGTGACGCTCGGCCTCGCCGGCACCGCCCTGGCCTGGTACCTCATGCTCTCCCGCCACCTGGTGCGCACCCCGCTCGCGGCGGCGGCCGGCGGCTGGTTCTGCGGCTTCTCACCCGCGATGCTCTCGCACGCCAGTTGGCACCCGAACATCATCAGCCAGTTCCTGCTGCCGTTCATCGTCTGGCGGGTGCTGGTGCTCACCCGGTCTACCCGGCCGGTCCGCGACGGCGCGCTGCTCGCCCTGCTGGTCACCGCGCAGGCGTTCATCAACGAGGAGATCCTGCTCTTCACGGCGTTGGCGTGCGGCGTCTTCCTGCTGGCGGTGCTCGTGCAGGAGCCCGCCCGCTGGCGGGCCGCGTGGCGGCCCCTGGGCGCCGGTGTGGTGACCTGCGCGTTGCTGGCCGGCGCGCTGCTGGCGTACCCCCTGTACGTGCAGTTCGCCGGGCCGATGGCCTACCACGGGCTCAGCGACGCGGTGAAGGACTACGGCAACGACATCGCCGCCTTCTTCGCCCCGGGCTCGCCCACCCTCGGCGGCAACCAGCGCGCCAACATCAACCTCGCGCCGAACTACTCCGAGGAGAACGCCTTCTTCGGCTGGAGCCTGTCGTTGATCGCCATCGGCATCGTGGTCTGGTTGCGCCGGGAGCTGATCGTCCGGGCGCTCGCGGCGACGGGCCTGCTCTTCGCCGTGCTCTCACTCGGCGAGCGCGTCTCCTGGTGGGATCGGGAGCTGGTCACCGGGCCGTGGCAGATGCTCGTCCACCTGCCGCTGCTGGACGCGGTGGTGCCGACCCGGTTCGGTCTGATCACCAGCGTGGTGGTCGGCCTGCTGCTCGCGCTCGCCGTCGAACGAGCCTGGGCGTTGCGTCCTGCCGAGCGGCGTACCGTCCGGACGCTCACCGCGGCGGGCCTGGCGTTCGCGCTGCTGCCGATCGCCCCGATGCCGCTGCGGATGGTCTCCCGGCCGCCGGTGCCGGACTTCATCACCGCCGACCGTTGGCGGGCGTACGTCGGGCCGGACCAGACGCTGGTGCCGATCCCGGTGCCCAGCATGGGCAACACGCACGGCATGCGCTGGGCGGCGGCCACCAACCTCGACTTCAAGATTCCCGGCGGTTACTTCCTCGCCCCCCGCAACGGCAACACCGGTGACGCCGGCCGGTTCGGCGGCCGACCCAGCGGGGTGGGCCAGATGCTGGAGGAGGTGGCGACGACCGGCCGGATGCCGAAGCTGGACGACCGGCAGCGGCGTCGATTCGCCGACGAGCTGCGGCACTGGCGGGCGGCGATCCTGGTGCTGCCGTTGCGACAGCAGAACGCCGAGCCGCTGCGGCGGACGGTCGAGGAGCTGGTTGGTCCGGGTCGCCAGGAGCTGGACGTCTGGGTGTGGGACGTGCGGGCGCTCAGCGACCGTTCGGTCTGACAGCCACCGGGGACGACGTCGCCCCCGATGGCGGCCAGCACGCCCCGGCTCGGGGACCTCATCGACCGATCAACCCACCAGGGCGCGGACGTCCCAGACCCAGACGTCGTCGACCCGCTGCGGCGGCCCGATCAGGCCGGTGACCAGATCGCGCAGCACCGCCTCGCGCGGGTGCCCCCCGAGCACCACCACCGACGCCCGCCAGAACCGCAGGTCCTCGACGGCCTGGCGACGGTTCTCGGCGGTGAGCGCCGGGACCGCGTTCTTGTCCATGGTCGAGTAGATGAGGGTGCTGGTGGGCCGGTTCGGCGCACCGAAGACCCCCTCGCCCAGCTCGTTCGGCCCGATGAAGTAACCGCCCGGGACGGGGAACTCCTGCCCGGTCAGCGCGCTCCAGCGCAGCGTCGGCAGGCCGTGCACGTTGCTCGGGATCGGCACCGGCACCAGGGTCCGGCCCGCCGGCACGTACGGTCGCCAGCCGCCCGCGGTGATGAAGTGCGGTGGCGGGTCGATCTGCTGGGCGGGCAGCGGCCGGGGCAGCAGCGGCAGCACGGCGAGGGTGACCGCCGCGTACCCCACCGGGCGCAGCCACCGACGACGCGCCGCGACCGGCGCGGGAGCGGCCGGGTCGTCGGACGTCGCCGGGGTCGGCTCGTCGACGCGCTGGGCCGGCACCCGCGCGTCCTCGGCCACCGCGCGCCCCTGGCGGTGCGCGGCATCCCAGGTCAACGCGAGCAGTACGCCCACCGCGGCGGCGACCACGAGCGTCAGCCGGGTCGGCATCATCATCTCGACAAGTGGCAGGTCGTCCGGCACGTACGACCACGGGCCGCGCACCGTCGTCTCCACCCCGTCGAAACGCACAATCGGCCCGATCGCGGCCACGGTGAACACGACGATCAGCACCGCGACGATCCGGGTGGCCATCGACCGGCGCACGAGCAGCACCAGGGACACCAGCGAGAGCAGCACCAACGGCCAGCCGAACCAGGTGTTCTGCTCGGTCAGCCCGATCGTCTGCTCCACCGCCGGGTCACCGGCCCAGGTGTCCCTTGCGAAGGTGACGAAGGCCATCAGGTCCTCGCCCCAGTTGTGGAAGACGCCACCCTGCAGGCCCCGGTAGGACTGCGGGCCGTTGAACTGGAACCAGATCGGGTACGCCGCGAGCACCAGGGCCAGCCCGCCGGCGACCCCGAGCCCGGCCGCGAACGTGCCGGCGGCCGCCCAGGCGGCGCGCGGCCGCTGCACGACGTACGCCAGCACGACGACCAGACAGGCCAGCGCGGTGAGCAGCAGCATCTCCTCGTTGATAAAGATCTGGTACGTCACCAGCGCGCCGAGCACCAGCCCGTTGCGCCGCCACCGGCCCGGCTCGCCGAGGCGCAGCACCCGCACCACGATCAGCGGCAACAGGAAGTTGGACACGAAGTTGGGCTGACCGTTGGCGTGGTGGATGATTCCCGGCGCGAAGCCGAGGAACGCGCCGCCGACGAAGGCCGCCGCCCGGGAGCGCACCAGGTGGCGGGAGAGCATCCAGTACCCGGTGCCGGCGGTGGCCGCCAGCGCCGCACCCAGATAGAGCGCGTACACCACCTGGGGGCCGAGCAGCAGGGTCAGCGGGGCCAGTGGCAGGGTCACCCCGAGCAGTGAGGTGTTGGCCATCATGTTCACGCCGTCCGGGGCGTTCTGCCGGTCCGTGAACAGCGGGTTCTCCAGGTGCCGCACCGAGTACGCGCCGTGCGCGAACAACCACTCGAACCAACTGTGGTCGGTGGGCAGGTGCGAGGAGACCCGGCCGGTGACGTCACCGGCGTAGTTGAGGCAGACGAAGACGCCGAGCAGCACATAGGCTCCGAGGGCCAACAGGTCGGCTCGGGCCGGGCGGCGTCGAGACCGCCGTGTCGGCTCGACCTCGGCCGGGTCGGCGTCGGTAACGGGATTCAGCGAAGGGTCTACCACCGGCACAGCCACGACGCGCCATCGTACAGGCGCGGGTCCGTCGCTTTTGCCGGGCCGGTGCACTCACGGTCGGTTTGCCGGACGTCACTCGCCGGCCAGCACGGGGAGGATGGTCGTTGTCGATCATCGAGCTGGGTGAGATCGGGGACGAGTCGACCACCGGTCCGCCGGTCCGCCGGCCCCGGTCCGCCGGCCGCCCGTTGCGCGGCGCCGCCGTGCTGCTGCTCGCCGTGCTGCTGCCGGCCGGCGCGACACCGCAGCCGGAACGGACGATGACCGTGGTGCCGACGTCGCGGGCGGACACCGTCTTCCTCACCGCGGACGGCGTCATCGTCATCGACCCCCCGACAGCCGACCAGGACCGGCACCTGACCGCGTACACCCAGCCGGCACCGAACGGCGCCGGTGTGCGGTGGCGGGCGCCGGTGCCCCGCGGCGACGACTACCTCGGCGTCCGGATCGAGCGAGGGCTGGTGTTACTCACTGGGGTCGATGCCGAGGACGGGGTGATCGAGACCACCGCCTTCGACGCCGAGACGGGCCACCAGCGGTGGCAGCGTCGTGGTTCCCCCGTACCGATCGCCGGCGGCGGGCTGCTGCTGACCGAGGTCCGCCAGAACGGGGTGGACGGAATGAGCGGGATCGACCCCGACACCGGCCGGGTTCTCTGGTCGGTGCCCCTGCTGTCGCCCTCCGGCCCCGGCTACCACGTGATCGACGGTCGGGTCGACAGGTTCGTGCTGGTGCAGCCCGCCGGCGAGGTTCAGGTGCACGACGCCGACAGCGGCCGCCTGCTGCGCAGCGTGGACACGCTGCCCGGCGACCGATCGGTGTTCCAGCGGGTCCAGGTCGTCGACGATCTGCTGCTGCTCCTCACACCCGGGGACGTCCCGATGGTGGTGGCCTACGAGTTGGTCGGGCTGGAGCAGCGGTGGACGGCGCAGGTGTCTCCGGTGTCCTTCGTGGTCGGTTGTGCCGACCTGCTCTGCGTGTCGGGGCAGGACGGCAGCCTCCGGGTCCTCGATCCGGCCACCGGCGTGGTGCGCTGGTCGGACCCGGGCGGGGAGTTGCTGGCCGACGTACGCGGCGACCATTTGCTGATGGCCGGCTTCGGGCGGCAGTACGCGGTGCGCGACGCCGCGACCGGGCGAACGCGCACCGAGCTGGGTGAGTGGGACCTGATGCAGGTGCTCCGGCTGGATGATCCGCTGGTCGGGCTGCGGCACGGCGACGACGGCCGGCTGGTCGTCGCCGCCCTGGACCTGCCGGCCGGCCAGGCGCGGATCCTCGACGTGCTGCCGGACATCGCGGGCAGTTGCCAGGCGTCGCTGCCGATCCTGCTCTGCCAGCGTCTCGACGGCTCGACCGCGCTGTGGCGGCTGGGACAGTGACCGACCCGGTGATCGACCTCGGTGAGCTCCGGGCCGGCCCGGATCCGGATCCGCTGCCCCGCCCGCCCCGCGCGAACGGTCGGCTGTTGCGCTGCGCGCTGGTCCTGCTGCTCGTGCTGGCCACGCTCGTCTCCGCCGCCGTGCCGCCGCCCCGCCCGGCCGCGGTGACGTTGCCCGCGCAACTCGCCGCCGAGACGCTGTTAACCGCCGATCTGTTCGTGGTGCTCGACCCGGACCCGGGGCAGCCGACGCGGCGGCGGATGAGTGCCTTCCGGCTGCCCGACGGCGGGTTGCTCTGGCAGGCCGCGGTGCCGGTGCAGGGCCGGATTTGGGCGGTCACGTCGGCGGGCGGGACCCTGCTGGTCACGGTCTACGAGGTGCTGCCGCCCGAGCAGGACGTCCAGTCCCTGGCGTTCGACCGGGAGACCGGGGCGTACCGCTGGCAGCAGCCGGGCCACCCCACCCTGCTGGCCGACGGCAACGTGTTGCTGCAGTCCGGCGCGGACGACGAGCCGGTCACCCTGCGCGCGGTCGATGCCTGCTGCGGCGTCGTGCGCTGGCAGCTGACCGACCCCGCCGAGTCCGTCAACCTGCGGCAGGACGCCCGCGGAGTGGACCGGGTGGTGCTCCACCGGAGGACGGGACATACCGAGGTGCATGACGCGATCACCGGCACGGAGCTCATCCGGGCCGACCTGCGCCCGCCCGAGGGCGGATCGTACGAGTACGTGCAGGTGGTGAACGACCTCCTGCTGGCCAGCCACGGGACGCCGACCACGATCACCGCCTACGGGCTGGACCGGCTGGAGCGGCGCTGGAGCGCCACCAGCACCGATCGGATCGACTTCATCGAGGACTGCGGCCCCGTCCTGTGTTCGCAGCGACGTCGCCCCGAGCTGTGGGGGATCGATCCCGCGACCGGCCAGGTGCGGTGGCACAGCGACCGCTGGGAGTGGGTCCTGCCGTACGACGGACGGCTGGTGTCCGCGCCCGTCGCCGACCCTCCACAGCCGCTCGTCGTGCTCGATCCGATGACCGGCGACAAGGTGGCCGACCTGGGCCGGTGGGAGCTGGCCGTGGTCAACCGCGACGGCCCGCTGATCGGCACGCGTCCGCACCCGGACGGCGGGATGGTCGTCGCGGAGCTGGACGTCCGCGCCGGGGAGGCGCGCGTGCTGGACGTGTTTCCCGACGTCGCCGGCAACTGCCAGGCGATTCCCGGCCTCCTGCTCTGCCAGCTGGTGGACGGGTCGTACCGGCTGTTCCAGGTGTCCCGGTGAGCGGCTCGGTGATCGACCTCGGTGAGCTGCGGCACGGACCGGAGCTGGAGCCGGCGCCGTCGCCCCGCCCACCCCGCGCCAAGGGCCGGCCGCTACGCTGCGCGCTGGCCCTGCTGCTCGTGCTGGCCACCCTCGCCGCCGCCGCGCCGCCGCCGCCGGGGCGGACCGTGGTGACGGTGCCCGCCGAGGCGGGCGCCGACGTGCAGATCGACGACGACCTGGTCCTGGTGATCAATCCGGTCACCGTCCAGGCGCCGCAGTGGCGGCTGGCCGCCTTCCGGCTGTCCGACGGCGAGCCGGTCTGGGACACCCCGCTGCCCGGCCGGGCCCGCTTCTGGGGAATCCAGCCGAAGGACGGTCTCCTGCTGCTCACCGGGTACGAGATCGGTGCGGACGCGCGGGACACTCTCACCGTGGCGCTGGACCGCGCGACCGGGGCGTACCGCTGGCAACAGCCGGGCGGCTCCTTCGAGCTGGCGGACGGCAACGTGCTGCTGCAGTCCGTCGGCGAGGACCAGCCACTCAGCCTGCGCGTGGTCGACCCCTGCTGTGGCACGGTGCGCTGGCAGCTGAGCACCCCCACCGCCGGCGTCACCGCGCAGCCCGTCGGGGAGAAGGCGGACCGGCTGGTGCTCAGCGACGTGCGCGGACCGGTCGAGGTACGCGACGCGCTGACCGGGGCGGTGCTGGCCCGCGCCGACCTGCGGCCACCCGACGGCGGGCCACTCGGGTACGTGCAGGTGGAGGACGACCTGCTGCTGACCGCCGGCGGGCAACCGGGCGCGCTCACCGCGTACGGGCTGGACCGGCTGGACCGGCGCTGGAGCACCACGATCGGCGAGATCGATTTCGTGCAGGGCTGTGGCGCCGTCCTGTGTCTGGGCACCCGCTCCAGTGGGCTGTGGGGGGTCGACCCCGCGACCGGCGAGGTGCGTTGGCGCAGCGACCGCTGGGCGTGGGCCTGGCCGTCCGGCGGTCAGCTGGTGGCCAGCGTACGCAGCAGCGATCCGCTGGGGGACGTCTTCGTCGTCGACGTGCGGACCGGCCAGGAGGCCGCCAACCTGGGCCGGTGGGAGCTGTACCAACTCGACAGCAGTGGTCGGCTGCTCGGCGTCCGCCCGCATCCCGACGGCGGGGTGCTGGTCGGGGAGTTGGACGTTTCCGCCGGTAAGTCGCGCGTCGCGGACCTGCTGCCGGACGCCACCGGGCGGTGCCAGGCGATCGTGGGCCACCTGCTCTGCGCTGGCACGGGCGGCCCGTACCAGATCTGGCGGTTGCGCGACTGATCACCGGCTGGCCCGGGCGGGCGGCGAGGGAGGATGGTTGCCGGCTGGCACTAGGTTGTCGGTGGTCAGCAGCGAGGAGGCCGGGATGCGGGTACTGGTGGTGGAGGACGAGCGCAACCTCGCCGACGCGATCGCGCGCGGGTTGCGCAAACGGGGGATGGCGGTCGACGTGGCGTACGACGGCGACGCCGGCCACGAGGCGGCGTTCGTCACCCGGTACGACGTGGTGGTGCTGGACCGCGACCTGCCCGGCGTGCACGGTGACCAGATCTGCGCGGATCTGGCCGCCTCCGGTGCGCTGACCCGGGTGCTGATGCTGACCGCGAGCGGCACGGTAGCCGACCGGGTGGAGGGGTTGCAGCTCGGCGCGGACGACTACCTGTCCAAACCGTTCGCCTTCGACGAGTTGGTCGCCCGGGTGCAGGCGCTGGGCCGGCGGGCCACCCCGGCCGCGCCGCCGGTGCTCGAACTGGCCGACCTGGTGCTCGACCCGGCCCGCCGGGTGGCCACCCGGGCCGGGGTGCCGGTCGACCTCACCAACAAGGAGTTCGGGGTGCTCAGCGAGCTGCTCAAGGCCCGCGGCGCGGTGGTTTCCAGTGAGGAACTGCTGGAACGGGTCTGGGACGCGAACACCGACCCGTTCACCACGATCGTCCGCGTCACCGTGATGACGCTGCGCAGGAAGCTCGGTGACCCGCCGCTGATCGAGACCGTGGTGGGCGCGGGTTACCGCACGGCCGAGGTGGGGCTGTGAGCGCGAGGAGTGCGCCGGGTTTGCGAGCCCCGCAGTCGCGAACCGAGGGCGCACGGTGAGCGCGAGGAGTGCGCCGGGTTTGCGAGCCCCGCAGTCGCGAACCGAGGGCGCACGGTGAGCCGCCGGGTCCGGCCCACCCTGCGGTTACGGCTGACCCTGCTCAACGGGGTGCTGCTGGTCGGCGCGGGGGCGATCCTGGTGCTGCTGGCCTGGCTGCTGGTCCGGGACGCGCTGCGCCCCACCGACGAGCTGCTGCCCGGCACGACGGTGCTGCTCTCCGACGGCGGCCGGATGGACGCCGCCGAGTGGCAGCGGCGCCTGGTCGACGCCGCGTCCGGGGAACTGCTGGCCAAGGGCCTGGTCGCGCTGTTGGCGATCAGCGTGGTCGGGGTGGCCGGCGCGTACGCGGTGGCGGGCCGGGCGCTGCGCCCACTGCACCAGGTCACCGCGACCGCGCAGCGCCTCGGCGAGGCCACCCTGGACCAGCGGATCGGCTACTCGGGCGCCGACGACGAGGTGGCCGAGCTGGCGAAGACGTTCGACGCCATGCTGGACCGGATCGCGTCCGCGTTCGAGGCGCAGAAGCGCTTCGTGGCGAACGCCTCGCACGAACTACGTACTCCGTTGGCCGTGATGCGTACCGAGATCGAGGTGACGCTCAGCGACGACGACGCGGATGCCGCGGAGTACCGCCGGATGGCTACGGTCGTCCGGGACGCGTCCGAGCGGGCCAACGGCCTGGTGGACGCGTTGCTGGTGTTGGCCCGCAGCGAGGCGCAGGCCGGGCGGCAACTGGGCCGGCGCACCGAGTGTGACCTCTCGGCGGGCACCGCGAACGCGTTGTCGGCGATGCGTCGCGAGGTGGAGCGGATCGGCCTGCGGGTGCAGACGTCGTTGAAGCCCGCGCCGGTCGTCGGTGACCCGGGGCTGCTGGACCGGTTGGCCGGCAACCTCATCGAGAACGCGGTTCGCTACAACCACCTGCACGGCCGGCTCTGGGTGCGCACCGGCACCGACGGCGAGCGGTCCTGGCTGGTCGTGGGCAACACCGGGTTCGAGGTGGACCAGGCCGACGTGCCGGGGCTGTTCGAGCCGTTCCGGCGCGGTGGCCGGGAACGCACCGGCGCCCGTGGCTCCGGCCTGGGGCTGTCCATCGTCCGGGCGGTCTGCACGGCGCACGGCGGCACGGTGCGCGTCATCGCCCAGCCCGGCGGTGGCCTGGAGGTGACGGTCACCCTGCCGTCAGCGGACGCCCCGGCGGTGAACGGCGCGGTCGCCGCGACCGGCTGACGGGGTTGCGCCCGGCGTTCGACCGGTGGCAAGATCACGCTGTCAGCTCGAGAAGTGAAGGGGGGTGCGTCGATGTCCACAAATGATGACTCCGCACCCCGGGTCTGCGCCGGCTGACTCCCGGAAGCGGAGCGTCCCATCCCACCCGGAGGGAACACCCGTGTATCCACGGATCCGCAACATCAGTTTTGACTGTCACGACACGTACGTCCTGGCTGGCTTCTGGGCCGCCGTGCTCGGGTACGCCCGTCACTCCGAGGACGCCCCGGGTGACCCGGAGGCGGCTCTGCTGCCGCCGGGCGAGACCACGCCGAACCTGTTCTTCCAGGAGGTGCCGGAGGACAAGGTGACCAAGAACCGGCTGCACATCTGCCTGGAGCCGACCGACCGGACCCGGGACGAGGAGGTCGAGCGGGTGCTCGGCCTCGGGGCCACCCTGGTCACCGACCGACGGCGGGTCGACGGTACGGGCTGGGCGGTGCTCGCCGACCCGGAGGGCAACGAGTTCTGCGTGGTCCGCAGCGCCGGGGAACGTGTCGCCACCACCACTGTGAAGGACCAGCTGTGAGTTCGACGATCCACAACATCAGCATCGACTGTCACGACACGTACGCCCTGGCCGGATTCTGGGCACAGGTCTTCGACTGCCCCCGGCAGCCCGACGACTTCCCCGGTGACCCGGAGGCGATGCTCCTGCCGCCGGGCGGCCCGGAGGTGCTCTTCCTCGCCGTGCCCGAGGGCAAGACGGTGAAGAACCGACTGCACCTGGATCTGCAACCCGCCGACCGCACCCGGGCCGAGGAGGTCGAGCGGCTGCTCGGCATCGGCGCGACGCTTGTCGCCGATCACGTCAACCCGGCCGGCGGCGGTTGGGTGGTGCTCGCCGACCCGGAGGGCAACGAGTTCTGCGTGCTCGGCAACGCTGCCCAGCGGGCGGCGGCAGCGGCGGCGCGGGCCGCGGCGGGAGACAACGAACCGGCCTGATCGCGGGCGTACGGTTCGGGGGCCGGCCCCGGCCACCATGCGGTGGCCGGGGCCTCGGTCACCGCATGGCTCAGGAGCGCTGCTCGATCTGGCCCCGGATGGTGGTGAACTCGGCCTCCACCTGCTTGGCGGTCTTGAAGTAGACCACCACCAGGCCCACGCTGCCCCGGTCGGCCCAGACGCAGACGCCCAACGGGATGTTCCCGGCGGCGTTGCCGTCCCCGCACTTCGCGTCGCCGCCGAGCGGGCCGGCCTCGACCGCTGCCATGTTGGTCACGGTCAGTTCGGTGGTGAGCCCGTTGACGGCGTCGTCCAGTTCCTTCTTCGGGTCCGTCATCAGACCGGACACCGCGGCGATCATGACGATGTCCTGCTTGGTCGGGTCGCCGTAGAACGCACCGACCGTGCTGGTCTCGTTCTGCACCTCCGACTTCATCTTGGTGACCAGATCGTCGGCGGCCGCTTGGAGCTGCGGGTCGGTGAGCTTCGGTCGGCCGGCGAGGGTCGCCGGCGCGACCACCCGGGTCTTGGTGGCGTCGACGACGTCGCCGACGTCCTTCCGGATCGCGAACCAGGTGATCGCCGCCCCGCCCAGGCAGATCACCAGCACCACCGCCAGCACGATCAGCACGATCTTGCCGACGTTCGACTTCTTCGCCGGGGGCGGGCCGCCGGGCAGGTACGGCTGACCCGGCTGCGCGGGCGGGAACCCCTGCTGCTGCTGCGGCGGCGGCCACCCACCGGGCTGCTGCGGCTGCCCCGGGTACTGCTGCTGGCCCGGCTGCTGCGGCCACCCAGCGGGCTGCCCCGGCTGCTGCGGCCACCCACCGGGCTGTTGCGCCTGGCCCGGCTGCTGCGGCTGCCCCGGCTGCGGGGGCTGGTTGGCGGAATCGTGCGGCGGGCCGTACGGGTTGGCCGGTGGCTGAGACATCAGTTGGCTCCAAGTCAGGGGGTGCGAAGCGCGTGATCCTAACCCGGTGCGGCAACCGGTGATGCCCCCGTGTCGGTCCCTCGGGCGACCGGGTGATCACAAACGGTCGCGGGGGGGGGGGGGGGGGGGGGGGGGGGGGGGGGGCGGGGGCCGCGGGGGGGCGGGGGGGGGGGGGGGGGGGGGGGGCGGGCCCCCCGGGGGGGGGGGCCCGCCCGGCCGGGGGGGC